>JAKAKT010000091.1 GCA_021813385.1 Microcaldota archaeon | reverse complement strand
CTCATGTTCCTGCCAACTCCCCCGAAATTCGGGGTTTGGGTCGCTCTGGGAGCAGGAATTCTTCGAACGCGTAGAAGAGGAAACTTAACGCCCTTAACCTACATGCTTAAATTCTGCAAAATGCACAAATAAGCAAATCAACCTTGGGGGGATGAGCCATGAATAAACCGCTTCAACCGCTTAGAACTATTCACACAGCAGGCACAGGCACCGGAAAAAGGGACGGTGGCTTAAGGAACGTGGAACCGCTTATCGAGATGGCGCTTAAATTACGGACAGAAGGCATAAGCAAGAAGGATGGCAGGGGGAGAGATTCGATACACTACTCTTACGTTGCTCTTAGGATAATTGAGCAGGCTGCCCGGGCTGCAAAAAAGAGAGGCGACTTCCAGAAAGAAGTCGAGCTTCTTGAGCAGCATATTATAGCACGGGAGAAACTGCAAGGTCTGGCCCATTATTATTATACTCCGCTCGGGGAGGCGCTCGGGAGGCTTGCAGAAGGCTTGGAAAACCGCCCTGGGGCAGATAGGGAGCAACTCCAGAGGATTTACCGGCGCCAGGCGGAGGTATGGGAATTGGCGGCTAAGGGGGCAGATCCGGTAACTGGTGTATTTTACTTAGAAAAACAGGCAGCCGCATTGGGGAAGGCCGGCGACGAGGATGCGAAAACAAGCGTCCTGTGGAAGCTGGCGAAGCAATACAGGCGCTCTGCCGAAGTGGATGAGGGGAGATTTAAGGAAGACGCCCCGCTGCTCCCGCAGGTTTTCCCGGGTTTGGGGGAAAGGCCGGGGGATTTTGAATTGCGCTTCAGTGTTTTCCTTGAGGTTCTCACTGAGGGTTCAGGTCCCAGCAGGCCCAGGGAACAAAATTTTGCCGAGAGGATAAAACAAGACCTCTCCCGCATTGTCGAAACAAGGACGGGGGAGGCCGAGGCCCTTGAGCAGATTAACGACCCGATGGCCCGGGAGCAAGCCCAGGGGGCTCGCGAAAAAGCGAGAATAGCCAAGTGGCAGCTGGAGTCGCTCGAGGCGTGGATGAAAACCCAGCCGTGGTATGTGGAAAAGCACTAGGTTTCAGCTGCGTTTTTCTTTGCTTTTGCAGCTCTCCTCACATCTTCGTGGTATCCATAACTGCGTGCATAAAGATTCAAAGTCGGCGGGCTTGATGTTTTCTCCACTACTTTCATCCCGGCTGCTCTCTGCACTTCTTGCGGATTATCCGAGTTTCTGGCAAGAAGGTCCAGTGTCGGTTCATTGTCAGTAAGACTAACGGCTTTAAGCCCTGCAGCTATACGGACATCAATATGGTATTCATCACTGCGGGAATACAGCTCTAACGTTGGCAGGCTTGATGTTTTCTCCACTACTTTCATCCCGGCTGCTCTCTGCACTTCTTGCGGATTATCCGAGTTTCTGGCAAGAAGGTCCAGTGTCGGTTCATTGCCCGTCAGATTGACTGCCTTAAGACCTGCGGCTATTCTCACCCGGAGCGGATAGCGTTCATTTCTCGAAACCGCTTCCAAACTTGATAAGTTGTTTGGGTCTTCCCCGTATGAACGCAATAATTTATCTCGGGCTGCGTCAGAATCCAGTGGCGTTACGCCAGTAACTTGAGAAAACGGTAATAGGTCCCACTCAAAATGGTATTGGCTAGTATTCGGAGTCTCGAAGGTTCTAAGAACGAATACGCTCCTTGAAGGATCCACAAGCTTGACTTTAGCCTCAAAACCTTCATGCCCGCTCCTCAAGCCATTTTCGACACGCAAGCCCTCGATGCTATAGTGCGTTTTGCCACATATTTTGAGAAAACCTTCTACAAAACAACGAGCTTCATCCTGATTTAAAGCAGCGAAACGGGTTGGGTCTTTAAGTTCTCCTAGGGTCAAAGTTTCTGTTTTTCTGTGAATCCATGCTGAAACCAGGCGGCTATGGGTGTTTTTTGCCACTGTGGTCTTGCGATTAGCATCGTTTCCGCTAGTGCTTTTAAGCTCACTCATGTGTTAGTTATAACAAAAAGCGAATATAAACCTTTGCATTGGCGTGATTGGTTTTCAAAATGAATCCCAGGAAAAAACCCGGCCACTTACTAGGGCCGAAAGGAAGCCAGAGTTTGGGCAGATGCTTTCCATCCTGGGGTTTCGCAAACCCTTCCCGCGCCCTCCGATAATCTTTATATATCTTTTGTTTCATAAAGAAAAGCTACGTGCTGGTTTTCCCGCATGTACTGCCAAGGGCAGGAGGGGAATTTGGATGAAGCAAGAAGACCTAATGAAAGCGTTGGGAAGCTGCCTGGAGGAAAAGGGCAAGCGTAAGTTCACCCAGTCAGTTGAATTCATAATCAATTTCAAGGGAGTGGACTTCACGAAGCAGGACAGCAGACTGAACCTCTCGGTTCCTCTCCCGAACGGGACAGGAAAGGGGGTCAAGGTCGCTGTTTTCGCTGACGGGCAGCTCGCCCTTGATGCGAAGAAATTCGGGGCTGACCTCGTGATGTCCTCGGCAGACATACCCGAACTCGCGAAGGACAGGATTAAGCTCAAGCTGCTTATGAAGGACCACGTGTTCTTCGCGCAGCCGAACCTCATGATGCAGGTTGGTAAGAACCTAGGTCAGATTATGGGAGTGAAGGACAAGCTCCCGAAGCCCATAGTCGGCGGTTCCCTCGAGAAGCTCGCTGAGGCTGAGAAGAGAACCGTGAAGCTCAAGAGCAAGGGGAAATATCTCCCTGTAGTCTCCTGCCTAGTTGGAATCGAGACGATGGCTCCTGAGAAGATTGCAGAGAACATCACCCAGGTTTATGATGCTGTTACGAATGTTGTTGGGAAACAATCCCTCAAGTCTGCCTACGTGAAATTGACGATGGGCAAGCCTGTGAGGGTATTCTAGGTGTTTTGCGATGCCAAGCGAAAAAGTGCTCAAGGAAAAAGTAGAGTCTGTCGAGAGCCTGACGAAGAAGCTGAAAAGCGCTAAAGTGATTGCGATTATTGACCTTCGGGAGCTGCCCAGCAGGCAATACCAGAGGATAAAGAAGGCGCTCACTGGGAGGGCTGAATTCGCAGTTGCCAAGAATACTATTATACATAGGGCTTTTGAGAAGGCGAAAGTGGGAAAGGAGCTCGCCAGTCACCTAACCGGCCCAACTGGGCTGATTATGACCAGCATGAACCCGTTCGAACTGTATAAGATAATCAAGAGCAACGCTGGGAAGGCGGCTGCGAAGCCGGGCCAGATTGCGCCGTTCGATATAATTGTCCCGGCTGGGGAAACCAACATTCCGCCCGGGCCAGGCCTGTCTGAACTGAAGCTCGGGAAGATTGACGCAAGGATTGCTGCCGGGAAAGTCGTGATTGCAAAGGACTCGGTTGTTGCGAAGAAGGGTGAAAAAATTGTCGGCCCTGTCGCGAAAGCGCTCTCGAAACTGGACATAACTCCATTCGAAGTCAGGATGCATGTCCCGTTCGTTCTCGAGAGCGGGATGATTTACCCGGAATCTGTTCTTGACATTGATGACGTGAAGTTCATGACTGACCTGAGGGGCGCAGCCAATGCTGCATTCAGCCTTTCAGTGAGCTTGGCTTATGTTACTCCCTCGAACATCAGGGTACTGCTCGGCAAGGCCCACAGGGATGCAATGGGCGTTGGTGTTGAGGCCGAGATATATGAGCCGGGAGTAATCGAGATGCTGTTGGCAAAGGCTTACCGTCAAGCCGGCGGGCTGAAGCCAGCTGCGAGCAATTAATGTTTAGGAGGTTGTGGATATGGAATACATACACGCGGCTCTGTTGCTTCACTCCGCAAAGAAGGAGATAACTGAAGCGAATGTCGTGAGCGTGCTGAAGGCGGCTGGAGTCGAGGCTGATTCTGCAAGGGCGAAGGCGCTTGTCGCTTCCCTTTCCGGAGTCAACATCGAGGAGGCCATAAAGGCTGCGGCAATGCCTGTTGCAGCTGCACCTGTAGCAGCTCCGGCTGAGCACAAGAAAGAGGAGAAGAAGGAGCCGAAGGACGAGAAGAAGACCGAGGAAGAGGCAGCTGCGGGTCTCGCAAGTCTCTTTGGCTAGGTTCTTTTTCTTTTCATTTTCCCTTTTCGCTTTCCTAATTTTGTTTTTCAGTTTTCTCTATTCCAAGCATTTTTTTTACGCGAAGCAAGATGAGTCCAATGGCCCCTAATAAGAACATTACGAGGGGAAAAAGAGTGATGTAGAACCCATTCAGAATTGAGATATAGACATAATATGGAATGGCGTAGTAAAACAATTGTGAAACGAAAGAAATTGCGAGCAGGGATATGAACAAGCCTATTGATGTGACTTCTAGGAAGAGAAAGATTCGCCTGAGCCTCTCGGTTTTTCTAAAGAAACGCCAGCTTGCTAGAATCGAAACGACAAACGGGATGAAACAAATCAAGATGATGAGCAGATATGGCCATGTTGATGAGAGAAAAAGGATGACTGATGAAATTGAGATTTGCTTTTTTTCTTCCACGCTTGTGATCGCATAGTAGGGATATTTTTTTGCGCAGCTCGATTCCCCAGATTCTGCAAACCAGTCTTGCGGCAAGAAATATGGGCTCGCACCTTTTTGGATAACCCCAACGCCCCAACATTCCCCCATATTGTCTATCGTGACGGGTACATATGATACACTAAGTCCGCCATTGATGCATTCCCTTGAGGCGTGGTTTACTATCACGCAAGAGGGAGGGTTGCCGAGAGATAAAGGGAATAAAACATGCAGGAAGACGAGGAGAAGGAATATGGCGGGTGTGCTTCTCATATTTTACATTAAGAATTCGCCCAATTTAAGCCTTCCCTTTCAGTTCCCCGATTATTTCCCCAATAACTTTGTCCGAGTCTATTCTTTTAACCCGACAGCCGCCGACCCCGAAATGCCCGCCTCCCCCGTATTTCTTCATCAAAGCGCCGATGTCGACCTTGCAGGTCTTGTTGAAGACGTTGTGCCCCACGCTTATTCCCACTTCATTCGGGCTGTTCAGGAAATCGAACGCCTTCATCGAGACGTTGCAATCGGGCCAGAGGGAGTAGATTTGGTAACTCGGGCCTTTGGGCGGGTCTTTCACCCCCCGCATGTCGGTGAAGCAGATGTTTCCCTCGAGTTTCGTGTATTTCGGGACCTCCTGCCTGAACTTCTCATAGTCCCCCAGTTTTTTCGTGAATCTCTCAACCACTTCGGGAATCTTCAGGATTTCATCTATCTTTTTTCTTTCCAGCCACTCAATCACCCTTCTCCTGTAGTCGTGGTCTTCTCGAATATCGTCTGACTCTAAAGTAATCGACAATAGCTGGTAGCCTTTCGGGCTCTTCACATCCTCGAGAGTTATGTTCCCTGAATCAATCTTGTCCGCTGCATCAACGAGCTCCTTGAACTTGTCTAGGTAAGGGTTGTCATAAAATTCGAAAACCACTCTAGCTGCGCTCGGGGCGACCCTGAATGCGCCCTCGAACTTCGCCCCTTCAGGAGGCTTGTTGCTCGAGTGGTGGTCGAACCACATCGCGCAGTTATGGTGATATGGCAAGTCTGTGAGTATGTCGTCCTTGGTTATGTCCACTTCCCGCTTCTGGACCCGGCTAGGGTCCTCGAAAGTGATGAAGTCGATTTCCTCGACAGAATCGATTAGGACTGCGCAGGTAATCCCGTCGAAATCGTTGTGAGTTACGAGCCTCAACTAAACCCCCTAGATGTAAAGGAGCGCTAAGCCTATAAACATTAATGTCAGGGCAACGAGCTTGAGCGACATCGCCCCAAGCTCGGTTTTCTCCTGCAGCATTGAAGGCACCCACTTTGAGATTACGGCTGCAAAGAGGAGGACGAGGAAGGGATAGACCCCGCTGAGCGCCTCGACCATCGTGATGGGGCCAAGGGAAATGGCGTAATTGTAGAGGATGCCCGCAAACATCGCGAATGCGAACATCGCCAGGACTAACCGCTTATCTGCCTTCTGGAAATCTGCAAGAAACCTTTCCCTTTTTTGTGGGAGCGAGAGGAGGAGAACTGCTGCGAGCAGCCTCCCGAGCGAAACGAGGGCGAAAATCGCGATGAATTCGTCATTGCCGTAAAGGTGCTTGAGGAGAACCGGGTAGAAGGAATACGCGAGGCCTGCGAAAATCATCAGCCAGAACGTCCTGTCCGGCTTGAACATTTCAGTTAAATTCCTTGCGGAGACGAGGAGGCTTCCGGCCAGCATCAGCACGAACGAGGTGTAGAAATTGATGGGCAGGCGCTCTCCGAGAAAGATGAAGGCGAAAAAGAGCACGAATATCGGGATTGTCTGCCATATCGGGGCGACTCTTGATATCTCCTCGCGCTTTAATGCTTCGGAATAGAGCAAAAGCGGCACAATTGTCAGGAACCCGGCGAAAATCGCGAGCAGCATCGTTTGGGGGCCAAGATTGCCGAAACCCGTGAAGGGCAAAAGAACCGCGGGCAGGGCGTTGCAGAGCAGGAAGAGTACCGTAATGCTCGCGGAATCGTGGAAATACCTCGTTCTCATTATCTTGTCGGTGATGGCGCCTGCGGAAGAGAACAGGTAGGCGAGGAGGGCTATGAAAATCCATTCGAACATAAGTGAATTCCGGGGGTTGAATTAATTAAT
>JAKAKT010000089.1 GCA_021813385.1 Microcaldota archaeon | reverse complement strand
AGAGAACAACCGACTTGAGCCTGATTTCCATAGCCGCTTTCACCATTTTCCCACCCAAACGGGTGGGTGAAAGCGGACATAAGTTCGTGCACTATTTTAGGACAAATGTGTGTGCACTCTACAACTACCTGACGAAGCCCTTAAAACTCAACTACGTTTTAGGCTTTCGACTCCTTCCAAGGAAATCCTCTAATCCTCCAAAAAGCAATCCCAAAACAACAAAAAAAACAGGAATAGTTCTGTATTCATTAGTCACAAGAAGCTTAAGCTTGGAAGCTTTCGCGACAACCTCGACTTCTCTGACATTCGCCCCGAGTTCGCCGGCATTCATTTCCCCAACCACATTCACTGTTCCCAACTGTTCTGTGGGGATGAGCCTTCTATCCCCCACAACCAAATCCCAGCCAGTATCCCGAGAGTCTAATGGCTTTGCGGTCATTTGTTTCAAATCGTCGATAAAAACTCTCCGTTCTCGCTCGCTAACTGTGCTGTCAAAAATAATCCCGAAAGCCTCCGGCTCCACCCCAGGCTGTTGAATTTTAAATACAACTGCCTTCTGCCCCGGGTATCTCCGGGCTGCTGTTTGGGCTTTTGTTGGTTCGACATTTAGCACAATTTCATTCGGGAATCCATTCCAGCCAACTCTTGTGTTAAAATTGAGTAACACCACCGCCGTTCCAACTATGGCCCCCCCAATCGCGCCCACCCCCCACAAGGGCATTCTGCGTTTGAAAGGTTCCTGAGCTTGCTCAGTAGCTCGAGAAGCAGTAGATGTTGGCGCGGCGCTCCTTAGCATATCCTCGAATAACTCTCTTAATCATTAAATTCTTTTCGAAAACTCAGACTCCCCTCGTCTGCATCATCTCGCTCTCGCCCTTCAATATCGTCCCCTTCATCGCCTCGCCCAATCCTTTCGAGACTCGAAGCAATATCTTCGGGTCATCGTAGTGCCTCGTGGCCTCGACAATCGCCTTTGCGACTTTCTCCGGGCTCTTGCTCTTGAAAACTCCCGAGCCGACGAAAATCCCGTCTGCCCCGAGCTGCATCATCAGCGCAGCATCAGCAGGGATCGCAATCCCCCCTGCAGCGAAATTCACGACTGGCAATCTCCCCATCTCGGCAGTCTTCTTCACAAGCGCAATCGGAACCCGAAACTCTCTTGCCTTTTTCTCAAGGTCGAATCCTTTGTTCTTCAACTCAACGACTTCAGCAATCTCCCGGTTCATCCTGTTCATGTGCCGCACAGCCTGGACAACATCGCCGGTCCCGGGCTCGCCCTTCGTCCTAATCATCGCAGCGCCCTCGTGGATTCTCCGAAGCGCCTCGCCCAAGTCCCTGGCCCCGCAAACAAACGGCACAGTGAATTTGCTTTTGTCAATATGGTTCTCCTCGTCAGCCGGCGAGAGCACTTCCGACTCGTCAATCATGTCCACCCCAATCTCCTGAAGCACCTGCGCCTCGGCGATGTGCCCTATCCTGCATTTCGCCATCACGGGAATCGTCACAGCTTTTATTATCGCTTCAGTCACAGCCGGGTCCGCCATCCTCGCAACCCCGCCCGCAGCCCGGATATCTGCAGGCACGGCATGAAGCGACATCACGGCAACGGCCCCTGCCTTCTCTGCAATGACCGCCTGTTTTGCGCTAGTGACATCCATGACCACCCCGCCCTTCTGCATTTTCGCGAATCCTTCTTTCAGCGTAATTGTGCCGGTTTTTTTCATGAAAACACCTCCCAATGGTGAATCTAGAGCAATCTAGAACAAATTAGTATTCTTGTCCCAGAAACATTTAAAAAATAATCCGCCGCAATAGATACGCCGCTTTAGTCGCGGGGTGCGATACGTTTATTTAAGTTGTCTTGGTAAATATGCGGTGTATTTTCCTAGTTGGAGGTGTGCATTATGGCAGAAAAAGAACATTTGAACCTGGTATTCATCGGTCACGTTGACCACGGCAAGAGCACGTCGGTCGGCAGGGTGCTTTACGAGACCGGTGCCCTCAGCGAGCAGGACCTCAGGAGGCTGAAGGAGGAGGCTGCGAAGGTCGGCAAGCCCACTTTCGAGTTCGCCTTCGCGATGGACCAGCTGAAAGAGGAGAGGGAGAGGGGGCTTACGATAGACGTTGCCCACAAGGAGTTCAAGACAGCGAAATACTACTTCACGATAATCGACGCCCCGGGACACAGGGACTTCATCAAGAACATGATTACCGGCGCATCGCAGGCCGATGCCGCAGTGCTCGTCTGCTCAGTGAAAGAGGGAGTTCAGCCCCAGACGAAGGAGCACGCTTTCCTTGCGAAAGTGCTCGGCATCTCGCAACTGATTGTTGCGATAAACAAGATGGACGCAGTGAACTTCGACAGGATGAAATACGATGAAATCGTAACCACGCTGAAGGGGCTCCTGAAGAACATCGGCTACAAGGTCGACGCTATCCCGTTCGTTCCGATTTCTGCTTACACCGGAGGGAACATAGCGAAGAAGGGCGATACAATGCCGTGGTACACGGGCCCGACGCTCGTCGAATGCTTCGACCAGCTAAAGGTTCCGCCAAAGCCTCTTGACAAGGCTCTCAGGCTTCCGATACAGGACGTTTTCACGATAACCGGGCACGGCACTGTCCCAGTGGGCAGGGTTGAGACCGGAATCCTCAAGGTGAATGACCTCGTCGTTTTCATGCCTTCTGGCGCGAAGGGAGAAGTCAAGAGCATTGAGATGCACCACGAGAAGCTCGAGAAAGCCATCCCAGGCGACAACGTGGGCTTCAACGTGAAGGGCGTAGACAAGAAGGACGTGAAGAGGGGGGAGGTTGTTGGCCCGTCCAGCAACCCGCCGACAGTCGCAACAGAATTCACGGCGCAGCTTGTCGTGCTCGAGCACCCGACTGCGATTGCGGTCGGCTACACGCCCGTCTTCCACATCCACACAACGCAGGTCGCTTGCACAATCACCGAGATTCTCGAGCAGAAGGACCCGAAGACGGGCCAGACTGCGAAAAAGAACCCGGACTTCATAAAGACCGGTGACGTGGCGATTGTGAGAATAAAGCCTCTCAGGCCGGTGGCCCTTGAAAAGTTCTCGGAGTTCCCGCCGCTCGGCAGGTTCGCTGTCCGGGACATGGGCCAGACAGTAGCTGCCGGGGTCGTGCTGGAGGTCGTGCCGAGGACCGGCTAGAGTCCGTTTGTTTTATTTTTGGTATCCTGTCGAGCGCGACAGGAGCCTGATGGGTGCGTTAAACTATGGAAAGCAAGGCAAGGATAAAATTGGTGGGGAAGAACCCCAAGGAACTGGACGAGGTTTGCACACAGATAAAAGAGATCGCGAAGGCGACCGGAGTCGAAATCCGGGGGCCTGTCCCGCTCCCTACGAGAAGGCTGAATATCGTCACCCGCAGGACCCCGTGTGGAGACGGCTCAGACACCTACGAAAGATGGGAAATGAGAATCTACAAGCGGATTATCGATGTGGCGCAGGACGAAAGGACTCTTCGGCAGATTATGCGGGTGAGGGTCCCCGATACGGTCCATATTGAGATTTCGCTCGGCTAGGCTCGGGCACAAACCAGTTTTCGTTTTTTCGATTTATTTTTCCCGGCCTTTAGCGCAAGCACCGATTCGTTTTTCGCCCCTCTACATACCTCTTTTTATATCCCATTTTCCATAATAAAATGCATGTTCTTCCTGTTTCAGACCAGCGTATTTGGTGATCCTATGCAAAAGAAAAAACGACAAGAGGAATTCGGCTCGCCCCTGCCGGACCAGCAGAAACCAGGCACCCCAAAATCGGACACCGCAAGCTTTGTTCTCTCGAAACCAGCTGTTTCGAAAAGAATCCAGAACAAGATTGCCGAGCTAATGCCCGGGACCGAGTCTTTTGATACGAAGAACAGGGCGGCTAAGCGCGAACAGATTGCAGCAGCTCTGAGGGAATTTGACGAGATGCCGAAAGAAAGGGGGGCTAGAAAGGCAGTCGAGGAATTCATAAAGACTGATTCGGGGCTTACGCTTTTCGTATTAAATCCGGGGGCTTTCCCAGAGCTCGCCCGGAGCGAGAGGGAGGAGATAGGGAGCAAACTCAAAGAAGTCGCGAGAAATCTCGACCAGGTGCTCAAGGCCTGCAAGGAAGGCTGGAGCAAGGATACCGGCATACAGGACCCGGGCAAAAGGGCTCTCAATGCGCTCGGGGACGAGAATGTTACCTGGATTCTCCTTGGGCACTCGGGAAAGTTTGCAGAGATGGCCACCGCCCTCAAATCCAATTTCCCGAACCTCGCAGAAACCCTCACAGGGCAATCAATTTATGATGTAGGCGAAAAGGGGGACAGGGGGGTATCAGAGCTTTTCGACAAATATTCCGAATCGATTTCCAGAATCGCCATCTCACTGGGGAGCAATGCGAACAACCTGCTCAATCTTCCTAATGTCATGGCGTTATTCGATAAGGAGAACCGCGAAGAATTTCTCCAGAAGTACGGGGAACTGTGCGAAATCGTAAGCGCCGGCGGTTCTAACCGCAGCAATGAGGTATACTCCATCGGCACAGCACTCAAGGAAAGCGGCAACATCAGGTCGCTCCTCCTAAACGAGTTCGAGCGAATGAAAAACTCGCTCCAAGCGATAATCAGTTCGACAGAGGGGCTCAACGGCACGCTTAACTTCTTGTCGAGAAGGGACTTTGATAGAAACTGCGTAATGGCAGATGCATATGGCTCTAACCCGGAGTGGTTCGCCTCGTTCTTTTCTGAAAAAAAGGATATGGCGCCGGATATTCTAAGCAAAGCGAACCTGAGCGAATTCAAGGCGAATCCGGCCAAATTCTTCTTCGACCAAAAGGCGAGCACGAAAGCGATGCTCGATGACTTCTCCGAGAAAGAGAAGAAGGAATTCGAGAAGCTATCGAAGGAATGGAGTCCGAACTTATACGCTGTTCTTCTGCAGAAGGACATCCGGGCGAGCTGTGTGAAAGAGGGGAAAACCAACTATGGGGTGCTCTCCCAAATGGCGAAAACGCTCTCGAAAATCCCGGATGATGGCCTCAAGTTGTTAGAAAACGAGCAAGTCGCCAAGGCATTCGTCGCAAACCAGAACAAAATTGCTGGAATCATAGCAGACCTTTCAAAATCAGACGGCTATTACAGGGTTAAAGATTTTGTGAATGAGAACGCTTCCGCACTAGCAGCCAATCCAGAAGGCATTGCAAAGGGCTTCAAGAAAATCCTCGAGCTTTATAAAGAAGGCTCTGACGCTATGGGCCGCGCAGAAAGTGTCCTGGAGCGCAAGGGTTTCATCGAGAAACTCGTGAGGGACCCTGAACAAACCGCAGAGAACCTAACCGAAATGGTAAAAAGCCTGCAGAAGCTCGACTTATACAAAGTCTACCCCACGAACGCCATTGCCCTTTTCATCGATAGGAAAAAGGAGTTCTCAGAGCTCCTGAAAATCGGCGGAACGGCATTCCTCAACACCTTTGCTAACGAGTCGATAGCCGGGGCAGCTAACACGAATTTGAATGCGTTTGTCATCCAGTTGAGGAGAGTCAGCGGCGAAGTGGGCGAAAAGAATGCTGTTGCAGCGTTCAACTTCCTTGGGAACAAGAACGTGGCTCCTCTGTTCGTGGGAAATTCAGGGCAGACAGCAGATTGGACAATCCGATTGTCAAAAGCCTTTGGCGAGAAGAGCAACTCGAAAATCGCCAAAATGGTGAATGATAAATACACCGGAGGGTCTCATGACGCGCTGGCGTATTTTTTCTCGCAGAAACCGGAAGAATTCGTTAGGCTGATGGAAGCGACCAAGGGCGCAGGGCTTTCATATATCGACATTCCCTCCGAACGGGATAAATTTTTAGACGACCCCCAGGGTTACACCAAGGGAGTAGTGCAACAGGAAGCCGAGAGGGAGGCCAGGGAAGCTGCCAAGAAGAAACGATAGCATTCTCGCGGTCGAATCCTAAAACCAATCTACGCTATCGAACCAATAGTTTTTTATTCTTAATTATATCAATTGATATAAGTGGTTATATGGCCGAAACTCTCGCGTTCCACACGAAAAACATACTCCGCTACCCGCGCCTGGACACAGTCCTTATGGTCGAGGATGCCATTAGACATGCGAAAGAATACCCGACAAAATCGGCTTTGCTCAGAAGTCTCAGAACGAAGATGATGTACCAGACTTTCAACCTGATTCTAGACTATCTCGAATATTCCGGGAAGATTCACATGGGGGACGATGGACGGATTTCCTGGATTTGGGACCCGGAAGGCGTCAGGAAAGCACTCAAGAACAAAAAGCTCGTGGTGAGATGAAACCAGATTCGAGACTAAAATACGTAGTTTTCGCCGACTCGAGATTGAAGGTAGCTTTCGACAAGCTCAAGAAAGGCAGGGGCGAAGAAAAGGAACTCTACGAACTAATCAACCGAGCGTTCGATGACTTGAAAGAGGATCCATTCGTTGGAACAAAAATCCAAACATCACTCTGGCCAAAAGAATACGTTAAGAAATACGAGATAAACAACCTTTGGAAGTACAATCTCCCGAACGGCTGGAGATTGATTTATACAGTTAATGTAGCTTTCTCGGCATGCTAAATCCAGCTCGGCGACCGGGCTTTTAGCCCGGGGATACAGCATGCCGCATCAAAGCGATGGGGTTCAAGGGGAAAGCAAGATTTCCCCTTGCAGATATTCTT
>JAKAKT010000087.1 GCA_021813385.1 Microcaldota archaeon | reverse complement strand
GAATGACGCAGAACTCCGGGCATGAGGCGATGCGGGTGGCTACCCGGATTGCCGGCTATGATGAAAGTACGTGCGACGTCATGTTCAAGATAGGGACGAAGGACCTCGATTCAATCGATGGCCCAAGCGCAGGAGCCGCAATGACATTGCTTATCCTCTCAGCTCTCAAGAACGAGAACATAAGGCATGACTTCACTATCACGGGCACCATCGAATCTAATGGGGCTGTCGGACCTGTCGGGGGGGTCCCAGAAAAGGCTCAGGCCGCAGCAGATGCGGGAATGAAGCTCTTCATCACTCCCCGCCTAAGCTTCGATGAGAGGCTGATTGTCAGTGCGATATCGAGCAAACGAAACATCACCCTTGCCCAGGTGGATAACATGTCCCAGGTAGAGGAACTCGCACTCGGGAAGACCAATAATTTCACGAATCCCCCTCTCGGGAGACAAATGCCGCCGCAAATCGCCGGCACCCAGAGCCTCTCAGACCAGAGATTCTCGGCATTCCTTAAAGTGACGCTTGGCATAGTGAGCTCTTCCAAGAGAGAAATCGCCCAAGTATCCTCAATGGATAACGAGTACAAGGAATATTTCGATGGCGAACTCGATGTTGCACAGAGCGCAATTGAGAAAGGCTACCTTTATACCGGGGCCAATACGGCATTCCTCGCGGCCATTAACGCGGGTTTCCTCACATCAGCCGGCACTACCCGCGAAAAAATTGAGGAACGGGCCCGTGCCGTCGAAAGCTGCTATAAGCGGGTTTTCGAAACGAAAATGGACGAGGGCAACTGGGAATGGCTGATAGGCGGGCAACTGCGGGCAAGCTGGGCCAAGAGGAAGATTGCGGGCATAAATAACGGCAGCTTCGATAACGAGATAAAATCATTCGCTGCGCTCAAGGACCTGTTATACGCTGAGAAATGGTGCGAGGCATCCGAAGCTCTCGCGGGCTCATCGGGCAAAGGCAAGGCAATCCAGCAAACAGCGTTCAAAGCAATGGCTGCCAAAGCGATAAGCGAGGCGGAGGATTACCTCGCAGGCAGAAGCTCAGAGCTATCCGACCAGCAGTGGCATCTCGATTCGGCGAAGCAGGAGTTCTCGGATGGGCTTTACGGGGCTGCAGTGTACGATGCCACTTATGCTTTCCGGATGGCGAGGGGTTATGACGATTTCCCCAGGAGCACGAATGCAAAGGAGGTGCTCGGGGCGGGTAGGGCTGCTAAATTCCAAAGCCTTTGGGCGAGCATCTACAAGAGCCAGATGGAGTACATGAATGCGAATGGCGACGAGGGAAGGACCTCGCTCCAGCTTCTCGAGTTCGCGGATGGATTGGAGAATAAGACTTACGAGATGTCGTTGGCGATTGGAGGAACAAGCCCGGGCGGAGCGGGGACTGGTGACTGGTATGCCCCCTCGCCAGGAGCCAATGTTACGGCCGAAGCTGCCAACTACGTAATAATCCTCCTGATGATTCTAACTCTTCTCGCGATAATCTTCGTAGTGAAGCAGGCGATTGAGGAGTAGGCTACTTTTTGCTTTCCCTTTTGACTATTTCGATAGCGATATCGAGAGCTTCGATAACCTTGTCACTATTTTCTTCCCTTGGCCAGAATCGCAATGTCCCGCTCTCAATTCCAATCCAAGCGGCTAGCCCGCTCAATATTTTCAGCTGCTCCTCGTTTCTATCAAAAAATCCATTCGCCCAAACCATATCCTCGCTCTTAATGAAGAATTCGCCGCGCCTCTCTCCATAAAGGCCCTTTGCGGTCCCTTCGAAAATATTTGACTTTCCGTAATAAGTAAGTCTTGACGAAGGTTTCCCTTTGAAATCAACGGAAATCCTGACAGCCAACCTCCTCCCCCTGCCCCCAGTTTCAGCTAGGTCTATCCTGTACCCGATTCTGCTCCTCGACCCTACTAAGCCGAATTCGCAGTCTTTGGGCAACGGTGTTTTGGTGTCAAAAAGGCCCTTCCTCCCATAAAGCTCGCCGCCTAATGAGCCCTTCAGCTTCTCGAAAAACGAGTGGGATTTGTTGAGTCGTCTAACAAGCAGGGCGTAAATCAAAATAACGAGTCCAACGAATACTGCAAACACAATTATTGCAAAACCGGTCCCTACCCAATCCATTCGGCTCACTTCTTCCCCTCGAGCTTTTCCTTCAATTTCTTGTCAGAAAGCGCGAGAATCTCGATTGCGAGCAGGGCGGCATTCTTCCCGTTGTCTATCCCGACTGTCCCAACCGGAACTCCGGGAGGCATCTGCATCATCGACAGCAGCGCATCGAGGCCGTCGAGCTTGACATTCACGGGCACCCCGATAACAGGCCTCTTGGTCTTTGACGCAATCACCCCGGGAAGCGCAGCGGATAGCCCTGCAATCGCGATGAACACCTTTGCATCCGAGTTCTTTATCAGGACATCGAGCTTGTCCGGAGTCCTGTGGGCCGAGGCAACAGCGAGGTCGTGTTTCACTCCGAACTCCATTAGGGTAGTTACTGCCTTGTCTGCAACGTGCTTGTCCGAATCGCTCCCAACAACAATCAAAACATCCGGCATAGTCTCACCCCAAAATCATCTCATCGCTTGAATTTCTTTCCAGTCATCTTCTCATACGCCTCAATATACCTCTCGCTCGTGCCTTTGATAACCTCTTCTGGAACTATCGGGGCTGGCGGTTTCTTGTCCCAACCGATTTTTTCCACATAATCCCTCAGGAACTGCTTGTCGAAGCTCGCCTGGGGCCCACCCGCCCTGTATTTGTCTTTTGGCCAGAACCGCGAAGAATCTGGAGTGAGTACCTCGTCAATCAATATCATCTCGCCGTTGAACTCCCCGAACTCGAACTTCGTGTCGGCGATTATTATCCCCTTCCTGAGCGCGTAAGCCGAAGCCTGTTCATATATCCTTAGGCTCGCTTCCTTCAACCGCTCGAAAACATCCGCTCCAACTATCCTCTTTGCCTGTTCGTCATTCACATTTTCATCATGCCCGACCTCAGCTTTTGTCGAGGGAGTGAATATCGGCCCGGGCAATTGCTCGGACTCAGCCATTCCTGGAGGCAATCGTATCCCGCACACGCTTCCCTTCGCCTTATACTCCTTCCACCCGGAACCTGAGAGATAGCCCCGTACAACGCATTCGAGCTTAACCGGAATCGCCTTTTTCACGAGCATCGAGCGCCTAGACAGATGGGAGTATTCCTTAGGCAGATTCTCGCTAGTAAGGTGGTTCCCGATAACCTTTTTCATATGGTCGAACCAGAAGAGCGAAAGCTCATTGAGCACAATTCCTTTGTAGGGGATGGGCTGGGGGAAAACAACGTCGAAAGCAGAGAGCCGGTCAGTGGTAATCATGAGTAATTTGTCCCCGAGTTCGTAGGTGTCCCGCACCTTGCCCCTTGAAACGAGCTTGAGAGGAAGGTCGGTTTTCAGTACAGTCTCCAATTAACCACCCCTATTCCCTTTATGAAGCGAAAAGCTTTAATGCGCCAGCCAGGAACCCGAGCAATCCGGTCCCGAGAGCAGCGAGGCTCGCGTTCCTCGAGCGCTTCAGCGTCTCTGTCGAATCGTTCACGAGAGGCGGGATTGCAGCGTAAAGGATGAGCAAGTCGGTCAGGCCTATGAGAGCGAGATATCCGAAATTCCCCCTGAATCCCTCGAGGTAAATATACGGGTAGAAGCTGAGGAGGACTGCGGCAAGATAAAGTGCGGAGTGCAGGAAGAGCGCGTTCTTCCTCCCGATAACCACCGGGACTGTTTCTGACTTCCTCGCCCTGTCCCCCTTCATATCCCGCACATCGCCGGCAATCTCCCTTGCGATGCCGGCTATGAGGGCAATAATTGAAAGCACTAGAACAGACGGCATGAGCGAGCTAGAAACTGAATAGTTCCCATATACGAACGGAACCGCCATCGTCGCAGCGATATAAACATTCCCGACAATTGGCCAATCCTTAAGCTTCAGGCTGTAGAGATATGCCACAATCGCGAAAATTCCGGCAATCACTTCGCATTCCAAGCTCAGCTCAAACGATGCCAGCAAGCCGACTAGGAAAAGGCCAATCGAAAGGTAATATGCCTCCCCTGGGCTCACGTCCCCGCTCACTATCGGCCTGTCGAACCGCTTGTTCTTCGCATCGGTCTCCACGTCGAAGAAATCGTTTATGGCGAATGAGGCGAGGCCTATGAAGAACGGAGGGATTGAAGCGAGTAATGCAATCTTTGGGTCAGGGGCCCCCCCAAGAGCCATAATCTGCCCGATGACTGTCGCCAGCACGAGCATTAGGGAGTGCTCGAATCTCGTCAATTTCATGAATGATTTTAGTTTCATCCTTTACCCCGTTTTCTTCTCGCAATGAGCGCAGCGAACGCACCAGCGCCAATCCCGTTGTCGATATTCACGACAGTAATGAACGAGCAGCTCTGGAGCATTGATTTGAGCGCAGCTTCCCCCTTTCCGCCATATCCATAACCGATTGACGTAGGGACTCCAATCACCGGGATGTCGACCATCCCTGCGACTATTGCTGGCAATGTCCCCTCCCTTCCTGCCGCAACCACTAGGGCGTCGGCCTTTCCCACCATTTTCTTCAGTGCAGGAAAAAGCCTGTGTATCCCCGCCACTCCAGCGTCATATGAGGAAAGGACCTCGCACCCCATCGCTTCAGCCATAACTTTGGCTTCCTCGGCAACAGGGATGTCAGAAGTTCCAGCAGTGATTATTCCGATTACTCCCTTTCCCCCAGTTGGCTTTCCAAGGATAAGCGTCCTTGCCTTTTCATTGTAATCGCCGCCAAACTTTCCTTTCAGCAGTTTCGCTTGCTCGCCCGAAAGCCTTGAGAAAAGAAGAGGGCGCCCAGCCTTTCTGGCTATTCGCTCAAGCTGCTCGTCGCGTTTCCCCTCCGCGAGAATCACTTCTGGGAACCCAGTCCGCAATTTCCTGTTCGTATCAAGTTTCGCCAACCCCTCTATTTCGGAAATGTGGCCGAGCCTTATTTGCCTGGAAGCCTTGCTAGGGCTCAGCTTTCCCCCCGAAACGAGCATGAGCATCTTCTCAAGGTCCTCCATTCATCTCCCTCCCGGCCGGTATCCCTCCAAATCAAGAGTTACGTGAGAAAAGCCGGTTTCCCTCAATCTCTTAGCAATCCTAGGAATTAAATTCTTATCGAAAAAGAGCATGAGCTCGTCTGCGGGCACCTCTATGCGGGCAAGCGGGCCATGGGCCCGGACTCGGACTTTTTTTATGCCCGTCATGTTCCTAATGGCTTCTTCGGCCAACTCAATCCTTCCCAGCTTTCCCTTCGTTATCCTTTCCCCGTGCGGTATCCTCGAGCTCAGGCAGGCAGAGGAAGGTTTGTCCCACACCGGGAGCCCGAACTCCTTGGCCAATCTTCGCGTCTCCCTCTTGCCAAATCCCAGTTCGAGAAGAGGCGAGCATACGCCCATAGCTTTCGCAGCGCGCATTCCCGGCCTGTATTCTTTCGTATCGTCTAAATTCGCCCCGTCAACAACTGTCTTTACCCCGGCTCTCCTCGCTTCCTCCTTCACCAAGCCGTAATTATGGCTCTTGCAGTAGAAGCATCGGTCAACTGGGTTCCCAAGCACTTTTTTCGAGGGGGTCGATTTCACGATAACATGCCTAATCCCAGCCATTCTCGCAACGCACTTGGCGTCATCGAGGTCCCTTCTGGGAACGGTATAGTCATCTATGGTCACCGCAATCGAATCTTCCGAGGCTAGCTTCGCCGCCTTTGCAACTACGCAACTGTCGAGCCCGCCTGAAAGCGCTACAGCCACGGGAGAGACTTTTTTGAGCAGCGCAACGAGCTTCTTCGCGTTCTTCGAGAACTTCATCCAAAAACACCTTTCGCTCGCAAAGAGCCCGGCAAAGCCCCGCCACTGGTTCGCCTGGCACCCGCGGTTTTCCCCTGCAAAGGGGCGGACAATCGATTCTCCGGTTCGAGCCTTCCGGCCTCTAGTGCAAAACCACCTCTGGCGGCAGGGCCCGAGCCCTGCACCGTGGTTGGGTTGTGGGGCGTGGTCTCTCTCGAGAACATGTTTTTAAATTGAACAATCAAAATAAAAACATGCTCGCCATAGCCCCAAGAAGCGGAATCTCAGGGGACATGCTGCTCTCAGCCCTAATCGACCTAGGGGCTGATGAGAAAAAAATCTCGAATTTCCTGAAAAAGGAACTGGGGGTTGAGATTAGGACAGAGCGAGTCCTGCGCGGGGAGGTAAGCGCAAGAAGGCTCGTCCTTCCAAAACTCACGAAGGAATATTCGCCCGAGGAAATGGGGAAGAAAATCGAACATTCCGGGCTCGGAAAAGAGGCAAAATCCCTAGCCCTAAGTGCACTCAATACGATAATTGAAGCGGAAAAGAGGATTCACCAAACTGACCGGGTTCATTTCCACGAGCTAGCGAACATCGATACGCTTGTCGATTTAATGGGATGCGCGCTTGCGATTGAACTCCTCGGGGAGAAGGAGGTTTTCATTCTGCCTTTGGAAGTAGGGAAAATACAGCCAGCAGCCCTTGACATACTCACAAGGCATAAATTCCCCTTCTACAGCTCTACTGATTCGCTTGAGCTGACCACCCCGACAGGGGCAGCCCTCGCAAGCGCCATCGGGAAGCCGGCAAGCGGGATACCCCTTTTAATTTCCGAAAAAGTTGGCTGCGGGGTCGGGAATTTCGAGAGAAAAGGAGAGCCAAACATCCTTCGAATCATT
>JAKAKT010000038.1 GCA_021813385.1 Microcaldota archaeon | reverse complement strand
TGAGAAAAAAAAGGAGTACTCGAAGGAAGACGAAAACGGGCTTATTTTCATCGGCTTTGTATTGTTCAGCAATCCTCCTAAACCGACTGTCCGCCTTACGCTTGAAAGATTAAAGATGCTCAACATAAGGCTGAAAGTGCTCACAGGTGACGACCCGCTCGTGACGAAGAAGCTGTGCTCGGAGATAGGGTTCGCCCCGGCTGGGGAGAGGATTGTTTTAGGCAATGAGCTGAGGGAGATGAGTAAGGAGGAGTTCTCTCTGGCAGTTGAGAGATATGACATTTTTGCGAGAGTGGCGCCTGACCAGAAACTTTCAATTGTCGAGGCGCTGAGGGCAGGAGGCCATGTGGTCGGGTTCATGGGAGACGGGATAAACGATGCGCCTGCGCTCAGGACTGCTGATGTCGGGATATCCGTCAACACTGCCGCCGATGTCGCGAAGGGGGCTTCCCACATCATATTGCTAAAAAAGAGCTTGGGGGTCGTTTGCGACGGGGTCGAGGAGGGCAGGAGGATATTCGGCAACATCACGAAGTACATCCACATGGTGATAAGCGCGAACAACGGGAACATGGCCACTGTGGTGATTTCTTCAGTGTTTTTGCCGTTCATACCGATGCTTCCGACACAGATACTTCTCAACAACCTTGTCGCGGACCTTCCGATGCTCGCAATCTCTGGAGATAACGTCGACAAGGAATACACCGAAAGGCCGCGCAAGTGGGACATTGACTTCATAGTCAAGTTCATGCTGTTCTTCGGCTTCATAAGCACTTTCTTCGACCTGCTCCTTATTGCCATTATGTATTTCATTATGCACCTTGACCCTGCCCACCAGGGGGAAGCCACGTTCAGGACGGCGTGGTTTGTGGAGTCGCTGCTCTCGGAGATAATGCTGATATTCTCGTTAAGGACCCATCTCCCATTCTTCAAAAGCTTGCCTTCACTTATTCTCGCCCTTAGCTCGATTGCAGCTGGAGTTGTCGCATTGGCCGTTGTCTACATCAGCCCTGTTGCGAAGCTTTTCCAGTTCGTTCCGCTGGGGTCGGACGTTGTCCTTCTCATTGCCGGGGTCCTGGCGTTGTACTTTGTGGCAGCCGAGTTCGGGAAGGTTGTATTTTATAAGAAGATTGCTCCAATTGGTAGCGGAAAAGGGTAGTTTGATGCAATCGCCGATTTATTGGAGAGGGGAGATTTACCGTGCTGCCATGCACGCGATGCACGGAGGGGACCTTAGGAGGCGCTATGAATACGTGCGCGGCCTCATAGGCCCTGGGGACCGCGTGCTTGATGTCGGGTGCGGGACAGCGACGCTGCAGTCGCATTTGGAAGACAACTACTACCTCGGGCTCGAACTTAACGAGAGGTTCATCAGTTATGCGAGAAGGAAAAAACGGAACGTGATAAAGCAGGACGCGCTGAAGTTCGGGGATTACGACAAGTTCGACGTTTGCGTCGTGATGGATTTGCTCCACCACTTAAACCCGGACCACGAGGAATTCATGGAGAAAGTCCTCGGGTCTGTGAGGAAACGCGTGATAGTCTGCGAGCCTTACGAGAACCCTGCGAGGCACCCGATTGAACGGAGGATAATCCAGATTCTCGACCGCGACGGGGTGAATGACGCCGGGGAATGGGTGAACAAGGAAGAGCTCATAGAATTTTACAAGAAATTCAAGCCAGCGAGGATTGACGAGATTGACCACTCGATTATAGCTGTGTTTGAGAGGAACGGGAAGCCCGGGAATGGCAAGAAGAGAAAACGCAAGACTCGAGAGAAAACTAACTAATTTTATAAAAAAAGAATGTGCCAAGGGCGGGAGTCTCCGTCCGAGTCTCGAGTTACTCGAGGCTTTTGAATTCGCGGGCTTTTTCTTTCTTATTGGAGGATTCCCGGAATAGAAAGATTGTTTTCTTTCTTTTCCAAGGTTTTCTTTCTTTTCTAAAGAAAGAAAAGCTTCCGGGGTTTTTCTTTCTCCGCAAAGAGAAAGAAAAAGCCTCCCGCGACTTCCAGATTACACCTGATTTGGTGATGTATATCATCGCCGTGTGGCTCATCACTCAAAAAGCTAAGCTTATGAGTCTGGCACTCTAAACCAAGCTGAGTTACCTTGGCACGTGGGATTATTTCGAGTCGAAAGCTTAAAAATAGTGACCTTCGCTAAACTAACTGGGGGAATGAGTATGGAAATCGAAAAAGTCACGACCGGGATTCCGGGTTTGGATGTCATGCTCAAGGGCGGCTTTGAGAAACAGAGCATAGTTCTGCTCTCAGGGGACCCTGGGGCGGGCAAGACGACTATTGGATTGCAGTATCTCTTCAACGGGGCGACGAAGCACGGCCAGCCCGGGGTCTACATTTCTTTCGAGGAGCCAATGGACATGCTTTACAAGCACGCTGCGCATTATGGATGGGACCTGAAGAAGCTCGAGCAGGACAAGAAGTTTCGGATTGTCGATGCCCGGAGCCTGAAGGCCGAAACACTTTTCCACGCCGATGTTGGGATGACGTTTGACACAATAAAGAGCATCGGGGCGAAAAGGGTAGTCATAGACTCGCTTACCGCCTACTCGCTCCTGTTCGAGAACGCCTACAAGCAGAGGCTTGCGCTTCGCGAGCTCTTCGAGTCGCTGAGGAGGCTCGGCTGCACCACGCTGATGATTAATGAGTACAGCAAGCACTACAGCGCGCACCCGCTCATCGACTTCCTTGCGGACGAGCTGATAATGGTGTATAACCGCAGGATAAAGAATAACAGGATAAGGGGCGTCGAAATCATAAAGGCGAGAGGCGTCGACCACGTCGACAAGCCTGCGCCGCTCGTGTTCGGAAAGAACGGTGTGGAAGTTTTCCCGGAGAACCCGCTGTTCGACCAATTCTAGAGCCTTGGGGGGTCCGCCCGGGCCCGTTACTTTTTTTGTATTTCCTCTATGAGCTTCTTCGAGAGCTCGTAGACGCCCTTGCTCATCTGCACCGGGTAGGTCTTCGGCTCGAGCAACCTGTATTCTGGCGGAAGCGAGGAGACGCTTTCAATGCAGCGCTTCCTTATCCTCTCGAGGGTTTCGCTTCTAAAACGCTTGCCTTTCTTCATGAAAATCTCAGTGAGCTTCTCACCCTTGATGGGCTCGCCTTGAAGCGAGATTATGTCGTGCGAGTAGAATCTCCCGCCCTTTAGCCGAATTACCTCCTTTTTGCCCGGAACAGTCACCTTGCCCTGGGAGAGCTTCATCTTCGGGATTCTTCGATTCCCCATGGCTATCTCGGTGATTTTGTAATTGACATTCAAGGTTGGCGAGTCGCTCGACGTGCCAAGGGCAGTCCCTACCCCGAAAAGGTCGATTGGCGCCCCTGAGTCGAGGAGGTCGGTTATCCTGTACTCGTCCAGGTCCCCGCTCGCAAGTATTTTCGCATCCTTCTCCCCGCCGTCGTCCAATATTTTCCTCACGTCCTTTGCAAGGGAAGCGAGGTCGCCGCTGTCTATCCGGACCCCAACAAGGCGCTTGCCCAGCTTCCTGAGCTCCTTTGCGACGATGACGGCATTTTTTGCACCTTCGTGAGTGTCGTATGTGTCTATCAGCAGGAGGCATTTTGCTGGGAAAAGTTTTGCATAAGCCCTGAAGGACTCGAGCTCTTTTTGGTAGGACATCACGAAAGAATGCGCAACAGTGCCGTAGACCGGGAGTTTGTACTTCATCGCAGCAAGGGTGTTCGAGGTGCCGGCGCAACCCGCGAGATAGGCACTCCTGGCAGCCTTCAGGCCGGCATCAGCCCCGTGGGTCCGCCTAAGGCCGAAGTCGATGACAGCCCTCCCCTTTGCCGCTTGGACTACCCGGGATGCCTTGGACGCAATCATCGTCTGAAAATTGATTCCGTTGAGCAGGAAGCTTTCGACGAGCTGCGCCTCAGGAAGCGGGGCGGTGACCTGGATGATGGGCTCGTTGGGGAAAAGGACGTTCCCCTCGGGAATCGCCCTGAGCTCGCCCGTGAATCTGAAATTCGAGAGGAATTTTATGAACTTCTTGTCGAAATGGCCCAGTTTCTCGAGATAATTGAGTGATTCGGGGTCGAAGCGGAGATTCTCGAGGTAATCAACTGCTGCCTCTATGCCCGCGCAGACCAGGTAGGACCTGTTCGGCGGCATCTCCCTCACAGCGAGCTCAAAAGTCGCAATCTCGTCCCTTTTCTCTGAAAAATAGGCGGCGCACATCGTGAACTCGTAGAAATCCGTGAGGAGCGCCATGTTCTTCTCGGTAACAAAGTCAGTCATATTTTCACTTGAAGAAAGATTGAGTGGAAGGCCATAGCCTGCCTTTTGTTTTTGGCAGCATTCGACTAAGCGGCTAGAATTGCCTTGCATCGCACATCCCGCTTCCGGGCGGGTCGTTTCACCTGCGCCTTCCCCGTCTCATCGCTTCATCCTCATCCGGGGAAAGGAGTTCGTTTCTGTTCCCGCCTTGGGCCTTAAACCCTGCGAAGCTTTCGCGATGGGCAGAGCTTCCTCCCGTTTTTTGGGTAGCTGCCGGCCCCCCACTCGGAGTGAATTGCTCAGCCAGGGTTTAAATACTTTGGGAGGGTGTTATACCTGATGAGAAAGGTTGCTTTCGCGGCTCTTTGGCTTGCTTTGTTTTTCGGGTGCACTGGGCTTTGGCATCCGGGGGCAGCAGGAGGCGGGATTAACCTCAACGCCTATTGCGATAAGAGATACTCGGGGGACCCGGAGGGCGGGACAATCGTGGGAGTTTATCGTTGCGGGGAGAACTTCAGGCTCGTGTTCGATTCGCCAACGCACAACGATTATTACCTTACTTCGAAAGGTGATTTCTTCACATCTTGCCCGATTGGCCAGGGGAACGAGGAATGCAACAACCTTCTTGAAAAATGCAAAGCAGATAGGTTCATCAACCTCTGCAGGTGATTCGATGGATGACGGGAACGCAGTGAGGACAGTTGCCGAGCTGATGCTGCTCTCAATGAAGACTGCGCCAAAAGCCATTGGGAGGGACACCCTTGCTTATATGATTGCGACCGAAGAGGAGAAGCGGCAAGTGGTCACTGGGATGGAGAGCATAAACAAGAGGAATTGGGACAGGGACGCAAAGACCATAAGGAAGGCTGAGCTCTTGGTCCTTATTGGAGTGAAAGCAGCTGATGCGAGCGAGAGCCTCGGGGGGAGGATTGATGTTTCTAACATCGACCCCCAGCTGAAAGGCGAGATATGCCCCATGAGGCTGATAGACCTCGGGATTGCAGTAGGATCTGCAGTGAAGACTGCTTCATTGCACAATGTCGACAATAGGGTTACTTGGAGGGCCGGGTTGATTGCAGCTTCGCTAGGGATTATCGACGCAGCTATTGCGATAGCGATACCGCTTTCCGCGACCGAGAAATCGATATTCTTCGACAGGTGAATGATTGGCTTTGAGAATCGGGATAATCGGGTGCGGGGCGATAGGGAACTCCATAGCGAAGGCTATCGGGGCGGGAAGAGGAGGGGACGCGAAAATTGTAGCGGTTTTTGATGGGGATAGGGAAAGGGCTGGAGAACTCGCAAAGAAATCCGATTCGAAAATTGCCCAAAATATCGATGAGCTTGTTCGGGAAAGCGACTTGGTCCTTGAATGCGCATCCCAGGGGGCGGTCAGGGAATACGGGCCGAAGATAGCGGGAAAAAAGGACTTTGTGGTTATGAGCGTGGGCGCCCTGCTCGACGGGGCTCTGATGGGAGAACTGGTATCGAAAGCAAAGAAGGGGGGGAAAAAGATTTTTGTCCCATCCGGGGCAGTTTGCGGTCTTGACGGGCTGAAGGGTGCGGGAATCGGAAAGGTTGAATCCGTCCGATTGACCACAACGAAGCCGCCAAAAAGCCTGGGGCTCGAGGTCATGGGAAGAACGGTTGTTTTTGTTGGAACCCCGGAGGAGGCGGTGAAGAAATTCCCGGCGAACATCAATGTTTCGGCTGCTGTTAGGCTGACGGCTGGGGGGGCGCCCGTGAAAGTCGAGATAGTCGCTGACCCGGATGCGGAACTGAATATGCACGAGGTGCGGGCGAAGGGCGAGTTTGGGGAGCTCCTCTGCAAAACCGAGAACCTTCCCTCGAAAGACAACCCGAAAACGAGCGCTCTTGCTGCGATGTCCGCGGTTGCGACGATAAGGAGGATTACCGAAACGCTGATTATCGGAACTTAGGGTGTTTTTTTGGAAGATGTTTTCACGATACTTCTTACGATTTTCGTCTTTGTGGGCGTGGGGTATGCTGCTGGCAAAACCAGGATTCTCGACCACTCGCAGAACAGGGTATTCTCCCGCTTCGTTTTCTATGTCTCGCTCCCTTGCCTCGTCCTTGCGCTCTTCGGGAGCCAGGATGTTTTGGGGAGCATAACCTTGAACCTTCTTGCGCTCAGCATACTGCCTTTGCTCGCCCTTGTGGCGCTTATCTGGCTCCTCCACAAGGTTTTCAAAGTGAGCGGGAGGATGACCGCGATGCTGATTCTCGCAACAGTAATGCCTAGCTCGACCTTCGTGGGGCTGCCGGTGACCAATCTGCTGCTCGGAGAGGATGGGACGAAGTTCGCAATCATCATCGGGGCGCTGCATTTGCTGTTCACTCTTCTTGTCTCCGTCCCAGTAGTGAGCCTATTGACTAAGAGCAAGCACGAGGGGTATGGGAAAGCATTCCGAAGGGTTTTGTCCCATCCTGTATTTCTCGCCCTCATTGCCGGGATTATCCTCAACATTATCGGGGTCAGGCT
>JAKAKT010000103.1:5991-6812 GCA_021813385.1 Microcaldota archaeon | reverse complement strand
GCCTGATTTCCATAGCCGCTTTCACCATTTTCCCACCCAAACGGGTGGGTGAAAGCGGACATAAGTTCGTGCACTATTTTAGGACAAATGTGTGTGCACTCTACACTTAATGTATCCATACGAATGTCTTTGGAGTGCAAATGGGACTTGTCAAATAGAAACCTGTCTTTCCATTGGAGGAACCTTTTTCACTGACGTAGGACAAAATTGCATGCTTGAATACTTCGATCCGAACCTTAAGATACCGACTAATTTCGAAGAATGCAAGGCGATTTCAGGGGAAAGAGGGGTTATTGGACAGGATGAGAACAACGATGGGATTTCGGAAAAAGAGATATGTGGGGTATCAATTGTCCTCGAGTACGGTCCATATGACAAAGAGCAAGCAAACCGACTGATAGCTGATTGCAAAAACAATCTGGCTAAGGACAAGACGAAGGGTTGCGATGTTGTTTTTGTGAAATCAACCAAACCGGCTGCAACCAAAGTGCCGAACAATTTTGACGAGTGCAAGAATTTAAGCGGAAAGACATATGAAAATTATTACTACTACGAATACTACACTCCGGACCAGTATAAAAACGAAAACATTGAATCATTCGAAGATTGTGAAATTACTTTTGTTGAAGAGACTGAAGCTAATGCATACAGAGAATGCGCTTCCAGATTCGGGCCAATCAATGACCGCTACCCTGGGACAAATGGCATAACGAAGGCTTGCTATCTTTCGTTTGTCAAGTTACCCCAAAATCTTACCCCGCGAAATCATGAGTCAGTACTATGGACTTTTAATAAGAATATGCAAACTGTTAACGGCATAC
>JAKAKT010000103.1:0-5981 GCA_021813385.1 Microcaldota archaeon | reverse complement strand
GATCTCAGAAAACAACGTTCTTGTAGCGCTTGATTATTCGAACCCTTCCATCGCATTTTCTGGAGACGGTCAAGCAGTTGGAGTAATTGCGTTGAATAAAAAGGACGGTTCTATAAAATGGGTCTATTGGAACTCTTCAGACTTGGACCATCCTGTTCTGGACCAGGCAAACAATCAACTCCTACTGAACACTGGCGCAAACGAATATTTCAGATTGTCGGCAATTGACTTGGACACCGGGATAACAAAATGGGTGTTTAAAGACAGAAGCTTTTATCCCAGCTTTGAACTGGTGGATTCATCGATTTATATCTATCAGCGCGACAATAATAAAACAATAATAGTTAATCCAAAAAGCGGAGTAAAGACCGGTGAGTTCCCTTACCATTATGTCGAGCCACCATATGAAAATGATATTATGGAACGATTCTATTCGAGTAAACTCAATTTAAACCTTGTGAGAGAATCAAGAAGAATAATTGCATTCAGGAACTCCACGGGTGAACGACTATGGGAATTTTCATGTTCCCCGAACTACTGTAACACTTTCTTTGAAGACAAAATCTTTATGGGACGGCCAGGGGCTGCTTTACTGATGCTTTACTTTTCCGGAAACGAAATTAATGCGATAGATACTTCGAATGGGAAAGTCATTTGGCGCTTCTGCGTTAAGCGCACTTTTGGGAAGAGTTTTACAGTTTCAGACGACACTCATTTTGTGACCGAATTGCCAAACCACTGGGTTGCCTACGTAGATGCAAGTAAAATCAAAGAAGGCGAGCAGGTTGACCTATTCCAGGGTACGCGCTTGGGCTGCAATGACTAAGCCAATTCTGTGCCCACCCTTACCAAGAATTCGTTCAGCTTATTCGGCTCGAGCTTTCCCCCTGCTGCAATGTTGTGCCCGCCTCCCAACCCAATTCCTTCAGTCGCAGTGTGCAATAGTTTCGAGAGATTCATTCCCTCTTTAACTAATTTCGCAGTGGCTCTCCCGGAAATCTTAACAGAACCGTCCTCGTAATAGGCAATCGCGATAATCGGCTTGTCCCTGCTTATCACGCTGTAAAGCATCCCGGCAACCACCCCAATTATTCCGTCTTCAATTATCCCCCGCCCATCCAAAAAGTAGAATTTTCCGTAATCCTCAACTGCCCTGGACCCGAACTCAATCCCGTCCCGAAGGGCTTTCCTGTGCCTGAGCAGGAGGGCGCTCGCCTCCTTGTACGCTCCCTCCTCTCCAAGGCAAACCCCGATTCCCACTTCCGGCTTCCCGTGCCTCCCGCAGGCGTTTATGAGTGTGGAAAATTCCTTCGCATCCGAGAGTTCGGTCCCAATCGGCCTTTTCGGCAATCCATAAACCTCGCCAATCAGTTCTCTAGCGCTATTCCCCCTCCCCATCGAGTAAAGGTGCCTGACCAGGCCGCTCACAAAAACCCTCTTCTCCTCCTTGTTCAAGTCTCCGTATTTCCTCCAATTCTCCCCTTTCTTCACTTCAATCCCCACGTCCCCGAGAAACGCCGCAGCCTTCTCCTCACTCCCGGTTATTCCCGGAAGATAAGGCTCGGTGCAGTAAGCTAAGAATGAAATGAGCGGCCTGCTTACTCTTCCGAATAACCTCAAGTCCTGTTCGCAAGTGATTTCCCCGGCTTTAATTCCTTCTTCCAGCACTTTTCGGTTCCACCCGATGAACGGGTCCTGCATATCCCCAACTGAGCCGACTATCGCCAAATCAGCGAGCTTCGGTTCCCCGAACACGCAATAAGCAGTGCTTGAGGCAGAGAGCTCGTTCCCCCCGTCAATCCCGAAGAGAAATGGATTTACTTGAAGCACCTTGCTCTCTTTCACCTGGTGGTGGTCTATAATTAGGACTTTTGAATCAGGCAGAAGCTCTTCAATCTTCTCGCCCATCGAGCCCCCAAAATCAACGAAAACTATCTCGCGCTCGTCCCGCAGCCCTTTCAGCACTTCCTCATCGAGAGCCCTGAAAGTCCTGTTCTGCGGGCTCTTGCCCAGTCCCAGCAGGCCTTTCTTCACTAGCGAGCCCGAGCAGACGCCATCGCAGTCGTAGTGGTTCACGATGAGCGGCTTTTTCATCCTCTCGAGAAGCTCGCGGCCTTCTTTGCACCTGTCCTCGAACATGGAGTTATTTTCACCCCAAAAGGCATATAAAGCTCGGGACTCCTCAACTTTCCGGTGGTGCGATGAAAAGCGCAGCTGGATTTATAGTTGAAGTCATCGGGGCAGTCCTTGTCATCGCCTCGATTGCCGCTGCCGGGCCGGCAATAGGCTCTGTAGTGAATGGTTCCGCAAACGCAGTCTCGAATGTTCTCGAGGTCGTATTTCTCGCAATAGCCGGAGTCGTAGGGTTCGCCCTCGGCCTGTTCATGCACAAGATAGAGGCGCTAGCTGGTGAGTGAGGTGGGAAAAATGAAAATAATAAAACTCCTCGCCCTCGCCCCGCTTCTCGCCTCTTCCCTCGCTTTCGCCCAGAATGTAACCACAACAGCCCCACCCTACATCTCTCCTTATTACCCGCTGATAAACAGCCCGTATGTTGCGGGGACAATCTCGCTCATCCGGGACATCACGATAATCATCGTCTTGTGGTACATTCTCTGGAAGCAGTTCATCCCGGCTTCAGCCAAGGAGAAGGGGAAATGAAATTCGAAATCCCGAAGGACAGAACAAGACTTTTGAAATACGCGTCAGTACTTCTAATCGTCCTATCCGTGCCTTTGTTTTTGTTCGACTTCCAACTAATTAACACTGCCCTTTATTTTCTTTTGCTCGGGTTCATCCTCGGGGCATTAACCGCTCTATCTGAATTTTTCGGAGGCAAAAGAAGGGAAGCACTTGGGACATTTTTCGGTTTTGCCATATTGCTCGTATTCGTTATGTTCATTCTTTATCTCCCAATAAACGGGCCCATGCCGCCAAAAGTATGCACAATGCCTGCCGGCATGAATTGCAGAAAATTCTATCTCTCAAGCCAAACTGACCGGCTCAACATCACTCTCGTGAATGGACTCCAAAAAACAATCGTCATAACGAACATGAGCTGCACAAAAGATTCAAGCCAGTTCGAGCCATTTCAAGAAACGAAAATGCTGCTCGGCCAATCCGCTTCTTTCGTTATGAGCTGCAATGACGACACCGGAAAAGCTTTAACTTTCGAACAAGGCGATACCTTCAGCGGAAAAATCAATATCGAATACTATTTCAAGGATGAAGGACCGGGCACAAAAAGAAAAATAAGCGGGAATGTTTACGTGGAGGCGGGCTGACCAAACCAAACGTTTAATAACCTTATTAAACATTAAATAATGTTAAATAAGTCAAAACCAAGAGGTGCTTAAGATGGCCCTGAAAACATTTAACGTGAACGAGGATATCTACTTTCGTTTCTCCAGCTTCTGCAAGGAGCACGGGATAAGCATGAGCAAGCAGGTTGAATTCTTCATGGCTTCCCAGGTTGAGGAGGACCCAGAGGCAAGGCAAGAATACTTGAAAAAACTTGAAAGAATACGGAAGGGAAAGTTCCTGAAAGTAAATAGCTTCTCAGAGAGATATGGTGTCTGAATATGGCTTATTCGCTCGAAATTTCCTCTCTTGCTGACAGCAAGTTCAAGAAACTCGCTAAAAAAGATAAGAAACAGCTAGAGACCATTGCAAAAAAGATTGACCAGATACTTGAAAATCCGGAACACTTCAAGCCCCTTAGGGGCGATATGCATGGCGCAAGGCGAGTCCATGTCGATAAGTCGTTTGTCCTGATATACGAGATAAACGAGCCTCGAAGGACGGTTAGGGTTCTTGATTACGACCATCACGATAAGATATACGGCTAGCGAAACATCGAATCAAAGAACCCTTTCTTTTTCTTCTGCTCGGCATCCGGGAATTCCTTGAGTGCATCCTTCTGCTTCTGGCTCAAGTCCGAGGGCGTCTGGACTATAACCCTGACAATCAGGTCCCCGCCTCCCCTTCCGCGGACTCTTGGCATCCCCTGCCCGCGAAGCCTGAATAAAGTGTGAGTCTGGGTTCCGGCAGGAACAGTGAGAGTCGCATTTCCCGAAAGGGTCGGAACATCTACTTCCCCGCCTAGCGCCGCCTTGCCGAATGAAATCGGAATCTCGCAATAGAGGTCATCGCCATCTCGCTTGAAGAACTCGTGGGGCGCGATGTGAACGACAACATAAAGGTCTCCGCTCTCCCCTTCTGAATAATTCCCCTGCCCAGAAACTCTCAAATAAGCGCCATCCTCGATTCCAGCAGGAATCTTGACAGTCAAGCGTTCGTCAGAGCGAATGGCACTGCTTCCTCCGCATTTCTTGCAGGGCTTCTCAGGAATAGTTCCAGCTCCCCCGCATTTATCGCAATTTGAGACAGTCATGAACTGCGTGAAGCCCATTTTTCTCGAGCTCCTCACATGGCCCCTTCCCCCGCATTTTGAGCAGGTGATTCTCCTTCCTCCAAGAGCCCCGCTTCCCCCGCACTCGCTGCAAGGCCGATTCCGGGGAATCATCACTTCTTGCTCAAGCCCTTTCGCAGCTTGCTCAAGAGACAATTCAGTATCATAGCGGAGATCATTGTTCCTTCTCTGCCTCCCTCCACCCATCCCGCCAAATAAGTCGAAAATGTCCCCCCCGAACCCGAAGCTTCCCCCGGAACCGCCGAACCCAACTCCGAACTCCCTGAACAGGTCCTCGAAATTCACGTTCCTGAAAATGTCCTCCTGCGAATACATCCTGTCGAATCCCTCGTGCCCGAACTGGTCGTATTTCTTCCTCTTCTCGGCATCCGAGAGGACGGCATAGGCTTCTGAAATCTCCTTGAACTTTTCCTCAGCACCAGGGTCCTTGTTCCTGTCCGGGTGAAACTCCAGCGCGAGCTTGCGGTAAGCTGCCTTAATCTCGTCAAGCGGGGCGGCCTTGCCCACTCCCAAAATTTCGTAATAGTCTCGCTTAGCCATAACAACACAAACTCAACAGTGCCATTCTGACAGTTGCACGCCATGAGGGTGCGCCACGCCGCGGTGGAAAACGCTTCGAGCGTTTTCCAGTCGGCCTTCGAAGGCCGACCGCAATCCCCGAGGATTCCGCCGCATGTTGCCGGTGTCACTGCCGATGCTGGCGCTGTTCGTATCTCTCACTTACTTTTTGTAATCCGCATCGTAAACTTTTTCCCCACCTGGTCCGTAGTTGCCCTTGAAGTCCGAATCCCCGCCAGTTCCGGGTCCAGCCCCTCCGGGCCCGCCAGCGCCCCCTCCACCAGTCCCGGTCCCCTGCGCCCCGCCATACATCGAGCCGCCGGCCTTCTGCATCGCGTCCTTGAGGGCATCCTTTTTCTTCTTTATTTCAACAATGTCCTGGGACTGGAGCGCTTTCTTCAATTCCTCGGCCTTGTCAGTCACTTCCTTCTTCAAGTCAGCGCTCAATTTCTCCCCGTATTCCTTAATCATTTTCTCCGCCGTATAGACTAGGGTCTCGGCCTCGTTCTTCGCCTCAGTGTTCTCTCGGACTTCCTTGTCCTTCTGCTCGAACTGCTTCGCCTCGTTCATCATCCGTTCAACTTCCTCTTTCGAGAGCTTGTGGGGCGCCATTATGGTTATCCTCTGCTCCTTGCCGCTTCCCTTATCTTTCGCTGAAACGCTTATGAGGCCGTTCGCATCGATGTCGAACACCACTTCAATCTGCGGAATCCCTCTCTGCGCAGGCGGAATCCCAACTAACTGGAAATTCCCCAGTTCGATGTTATCCCTTGCCATCGCCCTCTCACCCTGCAGAACATGTATGTCCACGCTCGTCTGGAAATCCGCAGCAGTCGAGAAGACCTGCGTCTTCTTCGTGGGAATCGTGGTGTTCCTGTCAATCAGTTTAGTCATCACGCCCCCAAGAGTTTCAATCCCTAGCGATAGCGGAGTCACATCGAGCAGGAGAACATCCTTTACCTCTCCTCCAAGGACCCCTGCCTGAATCGCT
>JAKAKT010000015.1 GCA_021813385.1 Microcaldota archaeon | reverse complement strand
GATTATGGGCGACCAAGAGAAAGATGAAACGCTGCTTGAGAGCGAGAACGAGGGAAGCGAAGAGGTGCAAATGGGCGATACCCCGAGGAAAGGGATTGCCTCGAGAGGAGTCCCTTCTTCCGAAACCCTTTATCTCCCATCCCACTATGGCGGGGAAATCAGGTCGTTCCAGGATGACAAGACTGAAACCCTGACCCGGAATCTCTGGAGCCTTGAGGAAGTGCTGAATTTCGTCTTCGCGAAGAGATACCAGAGGAAGTATTACGATACTGCTTTTAGCTTCATGAGCCTGATGAAGGAAAAAGAAGTGCTCGGGGGAAGCGAAATCAACGAGTTCGTGAAATCGAGCGGAGTCTCGAAAGCCACTTTCTATAACCGGGTCCTGCCTCGGCTGAAAAGAGTGGGAATGCTGAAAGTCGAGAGGGACACGATTGTCGCTGAGGAGGGAAAGAGGAAATACAGGCCCATGAGAATCTCGCTCTCGAAGACCTTCGGGAACTACTTGATGAAAATCGGGGACTCGTGGCTCGCGATTGTCGATGACGTGAGAAGCAAGAAGAAAGTTTGAGCATACGTGCTTAGCTCTTCTCGAAACTTCGGCGGCGACTTTCGCTGTTCGGACCAGGCCAGAATTTTCCAAGCCCACAGACTAGGAGTCTGCTATCAAACCAGCGTGGTTCTCTCAATATGGGTAAACGCCCAAATCCAGATTTATCGCCTTACTAGTCTTCCCGTTTTCCCCCAAGACAACTAAGCCCATGTCGACATTGAACTTGTTTCCCCCCACCGTGGAAAAGGACGCCGGCTCGCGCAGCACGTACTGGCTTCCCTGGCTCGTTATATCGATGTTCTCGAAATCCTCTCCCGACAAGGCAGCTCCGTCCAGCGTTATTTTTTGGGCGTGAAAATGGACTGGGCATAGCATATCAAGAGAAAACAGCCTTTTCTCCGGGTTATATTCGTTGTCGGGTTCTCGCGAATTATCCGTTGCCTTGAGCAAGTCTTCGCTCGACATATCGCCAACCGTTATTCCGTCAAGTGCCAACGCCTCAAACGGATTTGGCCCGTTGTTGTTTGGGACCATCTCAACCGCCACTTGGAGCTTTCCGTTCAGATTGACTAAATGGAGTATTCCGCCGTGCTCACCCGACTTGTCTGCCATGTCTTTATTGAGCTCATCACCAATTATTTTCCTAAACTCCGGGTCAGAAAGCGCCTGAAGCAAATAGTAAATCTTCACAAGTTGGGCTTTGCTGAGCGACTCAAGTTCATCGGGGGAGGGTGTGTTCATGATTGTGATTCCGTGCTCTTTGGCATAAGTGGGGTAATAATCCGGGTTCACATGCTCCTGTTTCTGAAGTGCGCTGGAGATGAATTCCGCGAGCCCTCGGTTGCCTTTCTTGAGAAGGGCGGACAGAGTTTTGTCTCCCCTTGCGGTTGTTAAGACTTGTTCGTTATTGGTTGGCTCCTTTAGCCCTACTGCTTTGAAGATTGGCTCCCTTAATGGAGACAGAAGAGTGGCTCCTGTGAGACTAACTGCAACACCAACATACAAAGGCCACTTGTGTTTTGGTGCCCGAAAAGAATGTCCTGCCATGCCTAATCTACTTGGCTTTAAAGAGATTTAACTTTTTGCCTGACTCGTTAGCTCTCGTTGTAGCAGCTAAACACATAAGTTTGAGCTAATCCTTATTCAGTTGCGGGTATTCAATCGGGATGTCCCTGAACTGGTCTATCTTGTAAATGTAAGTCGGCTCGACGCGCTGAATTATCTCCGAGAACTTGTGCTTCATCTCCTGGATGATTTTTCGGAAAGGCTCGCCCCTCTCAACCTCGATGTCGAGAATCAGGTCCCAGTTCCCGAGGACCCGCAGGTGGTGAACGATGTTCGGGTGCAACTGGCAATAGGTGAAAAGTTTCTTCTCCTTCTCGCTCGTGAGGTTCCGAAGCTTGAAAAGCACGCGGTGGCGGGGCTTCCCAAGGAGAACATGGTCAGGTAGAATCGTGTAGCTCTGGATGATTCCCGAGCGCTCGAGCTTCCTGAGAATTAGTTTTGCCGTGCCCTCCCCGATTCGTACTTTGCGGGCGATTTCTACTAGAGGAACCCGGGCGTTGTAATTCACCATCGAGAGAACCCTGCGCTCTTCCTCCCCGAGAACGACCTCGCCAACTTCAGCACCGGTAAAAGCAATTTCAGCGCTCTCCTTCTGCGCGCCGACTAGGTAGGAGCGGTGGAACTGGGAAAACCCTATCGGGATTGTCGTGTCGTATTCTATGAAATACTCGCTGAACTTGTTGTTGAGGTCTTTCATTATGTCGTTAAGGTGGAAAATGCCTTTCGCGCATATCCCGAGTATGAGGTCCGCATAGCCTTCCCCGCGCATTATTATCGGGATGTTGGGGTGGGAATTCAGGTAAGAATAGAGTTTTTCCTCTGCTTCCTCGTCTATGTTCTGGAGCTTGAAGAAGTACGCACCGAAGAAATAGCCTGCCTTCCTGTATTCAATCATGGGCCAGCAGTATTCCAGGAGCCCGGAGGAATAGAGGCTCTCGACCCGGTATTTCACAACTTGGGGGCTCGTCTTCAAAGCCTTCGCTATCGAGCTGTAGGACTGCCTCGAATTCCGGTCAAGCTCATAAAGTATCTTTTTGTCAGTTAAGTCCATTGTTTTTTAAATTATGCTTCTTTATTTAAATATTTTCTCTTTTTTTAAAAAATTTTATTAATTGGGTAATAAATAACAAAAAACGCACGTATTAGCCAAGGGGGTGGCTTTATGTGTGGGATTGGTGTTGTTTGGGGGCCGGATGGTGAGAAGAGCGCTAAACTCAAAACAATTCTTTCTGCAATTAAAAACAGGGGTAACTCACTTTATGAAAGCGAAGAAATCGGCAATTGCGCGCTCGGGGCTGACAGGCTCGAGATAACGGACAGGGGAAACGGGAGGCAGCCGAAAAGAAATGAGGAAGGGACGATTTATGCGGTGCTAAACGGAGAGATTTTCAACCACTGGGAGTTGAAAAACGAGTTGGCCCTGAAAGGGCATAAGTTCGAGAGCGATTGCGACACGGAAACACTGGTCCATCTTTACGAGGAATACGGGGAGAAAATGCTGGAAAAGATTGACTCCGAGATGTTTGCTTTTGCAATCTATGACTCAAAGAAAAACGAGTTGTTTGTGGCGAGGGACAGGTGGGGGGTGAAACCACTTTATTGGGCCAAAGAGGGCGAGACGTACTATTTCTCAAGTGAAATCAAGGGGCTTGCCGGGCTTGCGGGGATAACGAAAATCAAGCTCTTTCCCCCCGGACATTATCTCAAGAACGGGGAAATCAGGAGATATTATTGGCCGAAAAATGAGGGAGGGGGAAGGATAAGCGAGGGGGCGGATGAGGGAAAATTGAGGGAAAAGAAGGCGGGCATGAGCGAGGAGGAAGCTGTGAGAAAGCTTAGGGAATCTTTTGATGAGGCGGTGAAAAAGAGGGTCGATACGGATTTGCCGGTAGGGGTGTTCTTAAGCGGAGGGCTTGACTCGACTGCTGTTCTTGCGACTGCGCTGAGATACCACAAGGATGTTGTTGCCATAATTGTCGGAAAGAAAGAATCTGGTGATGTGAAATTCGCGAAGAGATATTGCGAGGAGAATAGTGTCAAATATGTCTGGAGGGCGCCGCCTAGCGAGGAGGAGATGTTCGGGGACATCGAGGAGATTATACGGATAACTGAAACTTTCGAACCGAATGTTGTCCGGCAGTCGGCGATTTCTCACTTCATATCGAAAACCGCAAAGGAGCTCGGGCTCAGAATTGTCCTCTGCGGGGAGGGCGCTGACGAGCTGTTCCTCGGTTATCCGGAATTTAAGCTGCTCGGGAAGAGGATGGCGTCTGAAAGGCAGAGGGCGTTCCTTAACGATTTGCAAAGGACCCAGTTCCAGAGAGTTGACAGGACATCGATGCATTTCACGATAGAGGTGAGGGTGCCTTTCTTCGACGAGAAAGTGGTCGAGCTCGCGGATTCTCTTCCTGTTGATTTGAAAATAAAGGATGGGATTGAGAAATACATTCTGAGAAAAGCTATGGGGGATAGGCTCCCGGATTACATAGTTGATAGGAAAAAAGTTGTGATGAGCGAGGGGGCCGGCTATTCCGGGAACCAGCCAGGTGGGCTTTTCGAGGAGCTTGCGGGCGCAAGAGTGAGCGATGAGGAATTCGAGCGCGTGAGGAAGGATTTCCCCGACTGGAACATCAGGACGAAAGAGGAGGCTCTTTACTTTGGGGTTTTCAGGAAATTCAGGTACGATAAGGCTCTGTTCAACAGGAAACGGGTCACTGCGAACAGGTCGACTTCAGTGGGGGAGAATAGGGGGGCCCGGGAGGCGCGGGTGATGAGGATAATGACCGACAGCAAGATTTCGGTTTTCAAACCGAGAAACGAGGAGAAGATGAGGGGGGTCATTCGCGGAAACGTGGGGACGAAGAAGCCCATAAGGTTCTTCATGCTCTGGGGAGTCTGGAGAAAGAACGGGGTGGATAACACTGATTTCGAAGCTGTCGGGATACTTGACGAGCTTCTTATGGGCATAAGGGCAGTTCATGGGCCGGGGGCAAGCTTAACCATAGTGCTCACTGACAGCCACGCAGAACTGAACGGGGTTGAGAAAAAGGATATCTACGGGTATGATTCGTACATGGCGAACTTCGAGAGGTACGCGAGATTGAAAGGATATGACACGAAGAGGCTGAGCGAGATTCTCGGGAAAGTGAATGTGGGAGGGGTTGCGGAGGAAGCGGAGAAAATCGAGGGGAGCGAGATTTGGGAGAACCTTGCCTCCTCGGCTGAAAGATATTATTCCGGGGAGAACAAGCTCGACGGGGCGAGAGCGTATGTGAGGAGGAGGCTTGCGGAGAAGCCGATGCTGGCGAAGATTTTCGACGGCTCGATTTTCCTCACCTACAACGGCCCGAGATACGATGCTCTCGCGCCGGACTTGCCAACGCTCTACATAATCTCGAACAGGAAAAGGGAAAGCAGGAAGCCCTGGTTCAACTGAGTTGGTAGTAGCCCCCTGCTACTCCTAGGGCTTAAATACCCGAAACGGGATAGTTTATTACTAATTCTGGTGATATCAGAAGGGAGGCGTAAAGGATGGCTGAAGCGAAAAATCACGAAAAACTAAACTCAGATTTCAAGAGAACCTGCAAAATCATTTTCGGGGAGGAAGTCGGCGAGCTCGAGGAGTTCGAGCCCTACCTAAGTGAGGTCCTGTTCCCGTTCAAGACAGTCGCTTCGTCCGTTTCAGGGAAGAAAATCATAATCTCGAGCCCTTATTACATCGACGGGGCGAAATACGTCTCTCAGGAGGAAATCGGGAGCCTGAAGTTCGAGCCGCTCAACATAAACGAGATAAAGGACATCGACTCGCTCCTCGAGGCAGCGGGCGAAAGGGCGGTTTACTGCGGGAACAAGATATTCGGGAAGAACATCAACGTCAGCGAAGTGGACAATTGCACGGACTGCATGAACGTGTTTCATTCGCAGGACATCACCAACACCAAATACGCCGCATATTGCTCGGTTGGGCGGAATTCCGACTCCATCTATGGGGTGAGCTGGTTCAACAAGTGCAGCCATCTCATCCGTTGCGTGCAGTGCTACGTGATTGGGGGATTCCGGAGCTTCGAATCGCACTGCTCCTCCGGCATATCCGATTCCTATTACACCCTTAACTGCTCGAACGTTACGAATTGCATGTTCTCCTTCAACCTCCGCTCGAAGAACTGCTGCATCGGCAACCTCCAGCTGTCGAAAGGGAGGTACGAGGAGCTGAAGAAAAAGCTGGTCTCGGAGATGGCAGAGAGGCTCAGGAGGGATAAAAGGCTCTTCTCACTGCCGGACATATTCCTGAAATCTGGCGCGTTGGAGGAAAAAGAAGCCATTCTCGAGGAGGAGGAAGTTCCAGAATTCGTGAAAAAAGAGTTCGCGGAAGTAACGAAGATTGTTCTCGGGAAGGAGCACGAACTCTCAGGGCCCACTGCAAAGTGGCTGGGCGAGAAAATAGTCAAAATTGAAAGGGTCGCGGGGGCGGCTGATTCGCCTGCTTACAAGGTTGAGATGCCCATTCTCGGGAAGCTCCCCGCTTCAAAGATGGCTCCCCTTAAGGAAGCGGTGGAATCGGCCGGCATGCAAGTGATAACCATTGGGCCCGAGGAGATGCCATCGCTCGATGAGGTGGCAGAAAGGATTGCCAAGAAAGCGGTTTGCACGATGGAAGTTGACGAGGGCCACAACCAGAATAACCCGAAAAGTGTTTCGAGGTTCGACTCGGTTGACACGTATAGTTCCGCGTGGGCAACAAGGGCCAAGCATTCAGCATTCAACTCGCTTGTCACGGAGTCGGAGTATGTTTTCGGAGGCTATATGCGCGTTCTCTACTCGGGCTTCCTGATAAACTGCCACAGCGTGACCAACGTCAAGAATTGTTTCGAGACCGACAGCTCCTACAAGTCAAGCGGGTGCTTTTTTTGCCATAACTGCGAGAATGTTATGGAAGGGCTGTTCTGCTTCAACGGGAAGGGACAACGATACGCGGTCTGCAACCAGCAAGTCCAGCCAGAGGAATTCAGGAGGGTGAAGAAGCTCCTGCTCGACTACATAAATGACGAACTGAAAAGGAACGGGAGGCTCGACATTGATGTGTTCAGCATAGGGGCGAGGAAGAAAAACTGAACAACGGGAAGCAAAACCTTTTTTATTCTTGGGGGACAGAGAGAAACCATGGATGAGCATTCCCCTCTTTTTGTGAAATTCGGGATGAGC
>JAKAKT010000053.1 GCA_021813385.1 Microcaldota archaeon | reverse complement strand
TTAAGCGGGCGCTGAAGTTCAAGAGATGGGCGAGCGCGTTCTGCGTTTTGATGGGCGGGCGGGACATGCACCCGATTTGTGCCCAAGTTGGGGGGTTCTCGCATCTGCCCGATGAGCGCAGGCTCTGGCAAATGCTCGGGGCGCTCAAGGAGATGAAGCCAGAGGCGATGAAAATCGCCGAACTGTTCGGCTCACTCGATTACCCCGAGTTCAGGAGAAAAAAGAACTACGGCTCGCTCGCGAGCGATAAGGGCTACCCGCTGATAACAGGAGATATTTCCATTGGCTCGCTACGATTCAAGCCTAGCGAGTACAAGGACTACGTCGTTGAGTCGGTGAAGCCTTACTCCCCGAGCAAGTATTCGCTCTTCAAGGGCGAAAGCTTCTTCGTGGGGGCTCTCGCCAGAGTAAACAACAACCTGCCCCGGCTCTCGGACAATGCAAAGTCAGCAATAGCCCACTCAAAGTTCAAGTTCCCGACTGAAAACACTTTTGTGAACAACTTCGCCCAGGCGGTCGAGATAGTGCATTGCGTCGACAGGGCGATAGAAATCGTTGCGAACCTAAAGCTAAGGAAGGAGCCCTGGGACCCTAAGAAACTGAAACCCCAGGACGGGAGGGGGGTCGGGGCGGTAGAAGCCCCGAGGGGAACGCTTTACCATGATTACACAGTTAAGAAAGGGCTAATCGATTCAGCGAACATAATCACCCCGACTGCGCAGAACCTCAATTGCATCGAGGACGACGTGAGAGCGTTCCTGCCGTCGATTCTTGATAATGATGAGAAGACAGTCGTGCTGGAGCTTGAAAAACTTATCCGCGCCTATGACCCGTGCTGCTCCTGCTCAGTCCATTTCATGCGAGTATAGGTGGGGAATTTGGGGGAACTGCCGGCCCTCGCAATTATCGTTTTGGTTTGCTTTTTCATTACAGGCTGCACTCAAAGTTCGAATCAAACGTCAAAGGAGGTGGCTCAAATGGGAGAATTAAAATTGGCGAGTCCTGCATTCAAGAATAATGAGATGATTCCTGCGAAATACACCTGCCGGGGGGAAGACATAAACCCGGCTCTCGAAATTTCCGGAGTCCCGAGCAATGCGAAGAGCCTCGCCCTAATTGTTGATGACCCGGATGCACCCGCCGGAATTTGGGTCCATTGGGTCGTCTGGAACATGCCCCCGACCCAAAAAATCAACGAAGACTCGGTGCCTCCCGGCTCTTCCCAGGGCGTTACCGATTTCGGAAGACCGGGTTATGGGGGCCCTTGTCCGCCGTCTGGAACCCACAGGTATTTCTTCAAACTATATGCGCTCGATTCGAATCTGAACCTTGGTCCGAATACAAAAAAATCCGACCTGGAGAATGCGATGAAGGGGCACATTCTCGCGCAGACGCAACTGATAGGGCTATACACTAAGAAATAGTTAGAAGGGCTTCAACATCTTTCGCCGCTTTCTTCACTTCCATTCCCCTAGGAATCCCGATTACCCTTATTCTTTTTCCCTCTTTTGCGAGCAGCTTGAGATAAAAAGCGACATCGAGGTCATGGGCAGTGACAGTTCTAGCTGTCTTCAGCTCATCAACTTCAACAAACCTTACCCGTTCGAGCCCCTCAACAACATCAAGGACAATTGTTGAATCCCGCCCGCTCTCGAAAATAAAATCATCATCAATCCCGCATTCGACGAACTCAACCTGTTTAATTTTATTTTTCAATTTTCTCCCGACCTCTAGGGCAAGCGAATCTGCCTTAAAATTCTGGTTCCCGAAGCAGAGGACTTTTATCATCGATTATCGTTTGGCGAGCGGCATAATAAACTTTGTTCCGAATGCTACTTCATAGAAAATACTTAAAGCAGGGCCAAGGGCCGGAGGGACCATCAGATGATTTGCCAGCCCATTTTTTTTCACAAAAATACGGGCAAACACAAAAAAGTGATGAAAAAACAGTAAAACGCGAACCGCCTCCTTTATAAAGCCCTCAATTTATCGAATAAGTGGCAAGCTAGCAATCCCTAAGGGTAAACGGGATAGCGAGCTCAAGCTCAAAAAATGCGCGCATAAAGAGGTGTGTATTATGGATTTTGGAACAAAGAAAGGTGCCGTGGGCATTGGAACACTGATTATCTTCATTGCCATGGTGCTCGTGGCAGCCATCGCCGCTGCAGTGCTGATAAACGTGTCAGGAATCCTGCAGCAGAAATCAATGGCAACAGGAAAAGAGGCCATTGAGCAAGTCTCAGGTAACCTGGTCGTTGTTGGCATAAGGGGCAACACGGATGCCGGCAAAACGAACATCGTGAACCTCAACCTGACCATCACTGCAGCTGCAGGAGCGGGCAGGGTCGACTTGAGCCAGCTCGTAGTAAAGGTTGGAAACAAGAACAACGAGAGCACGATGACCTACGTAAACGGCGACACGACAACGACCAAGTTCAACGCTTCAGAGATAAGGGACCCGACGAACTTGTTCACAACAGCAACCCCGGTTATTGACGGCTCGGCACTCGTGCAAATCAACATTGATTTGGCTAGCACCAACGTTAACCTGCCAGTGAGGACTCAGTACCACCTGGAGCTGATTCCAGAGCGGGGCGCGTCGACTGTCATTGACGGCATAACAAGCTCGTCTTACTCGAGCACGATACAGCAGATGTACCCGTAGGGTAAGCGCCTTTTTTTCTTTATCCCTTTTTTATTCTTTATTCTTCTTTACCGAGCGGCAGCAAGATTAATTAAAACACACGCCAAATAACAAAACGGGTGGTATCATGGTAAGACTGTCAATCTTAGTGGCTCTTGCTCTCGTTGTTTCTTTATGCGCTGCGCAAGAATACCCTTTAGAAATAGCCCTAAGCGATTCAACACAAAGCACATTAGAGATAACAAACTGCAAAACTCCTTCTGGCGGACCCACACTTGAGAAAATACCCATACGCATAACGAATCCAATGCCCAGCCAGATGGAAGTGAACTACAAATACCTCGACCTCCCCTCAGCAACATACAAGGACGGAACGGACACGGTCAAATGCGTCATTTTCGGGTCTTTCACAAAAGTTTGCACATTCACAGTGCCAGTGACAATGGGCGGAACTGGCAACGGAACCAAGCAGAATGCCCTGAAGGATGTGGAATTGATACGCCTCACCGGGCAGGACTTTGATAAAAAGAGAAAGGAAGTCTATACCGGTTCTTTATCATTCTCAATCAGCCACGAGGAATCACCTCAGGAGATAAACGTCCTCAACAAAATAAAAGAGGCGAGAGATTTCCTTTCACAGGCTTCTTCGAAATTGCCCTGCATAGGGAACGTCTGTTGCGGAATGGGCGGCGCTTTCGGCAATTCCGAGCAAGCGAAGCTGAACATACAAAACTCTGAGGAGCACTTAAAACTCTGCAACATAAGTGCTGCATATGATTTCGCTTCGAGGGCTTATACGAATGCAAAAAATGCAACCTCAGCAATAACAACTAATAACGAGATATGCCAGAGCACACTCCTCACCTATAAAGACATAAAGAAAGACGTGGATGACGCAGCGAGCGCCATATCCAACCTCGGCTGCAATCCAGACCCAACAGCATCGCAATCGCTTGAGCAGGCCAAGGAAAAACTTTCAAACGCAGGCGTGCTGATTGGCACAGACCAATACGATTTAGCTGCCATCGATCTGAATAACGCAAAGAAGGCTGCGGCATCCGCCAAGTCCTCAGCCAAATGTGCTTCTGGAGGAGACCAGGGCACAGGCGGAGGGGCAGGCACAACCGGGGGAACCGGCGGCACCGGCTCGAAACCACCTACTGGGTCAGGAGGAACTGAAAAGGCGCCTCCGCTCTGTCCGCTCGGGATGGCCCTCGTGGGATTCGTTGGCCTCGGGGCTTATGCATACTCAAAGAGATAAAAAGCGATGGACATGGGACTAATCGATGTCCTGCTCGGGAGAAACAGGGACAGGCAGTGCCCGAGATGCAAGGAGCCAATATCGCTCGAGCTCGAGGAATGCCCGAAGTGCGGAGCGAAAATAAAGGACATGTTCGTCCGGGTATGTCCTGATTGCAAGGCCGAAGCCCCCCTGAAGGCCGAATATTGCCCGAAATGCGGCAAGTCATTTGTCGATAAGAAGACGACATACATCTGCCCGGTGTGCGGCTTTCGAGCCGGATATTCGATGACACAATGCCCCTCTTGCGGGCAGAGGTTCATGTGAAGTGGTTTGATGAAAGTGAAGCTAGTTGCATATACTCCGGACCCCGACTTGGCTGCAGCTGCAGCTGCTTTGACATCGACCTCATCAAGAACAACCCTCGAAATTATGGAGGACTTCAAGGACCCGGAGAAGAGACAGAAGGCCCTAGCTGTCCTGAAGAAAGTGATGGAGTCAGGGCACACTTCGGTTCTCGAGCACGCGTCATTCACTTTCTCGGTTTCGGAAGTCTCGCGCGCCCTCACGCACGAGCTCGTCCGCCACAGAATCGCCTCTTACACCCAGCAGAGCCAGAGGTATGTGAAATTCGGGAACGAGAAGGACTTCATTTATCCTGCTTCGATACAAAAAAACGAGAAAACCAAGAAAATCTACTCGCGGCTCCTAGCGGAATCAGTTCATGCTTACAACGAACTAATCGAGAACAGCATCCCTTACGAGGATGCCCGATATGTCCTTCCGAATGCCTCGCCCACGAACATCCTCCTCACGATGAATGGCCGGGAACTGCTCCACTTCTTCGCCCTGCGATGCTGCGAGCGGGCGCAATGGGAAATCCGCGAGCTCGCGACCGAGATGGCCAGGCAGGCGAAAGGAGTCGCCCCAGTGATGTTCTCAAAAGCGGGCCCATCCTGCTCGCAGAGGAACATCTGCCCCGAGGGGAAAATGACCTGCGGGAGAATGGGGGAGATTGTTGAGAAGTTCAAGGGCCTTTAGTAATCTATTTTAAACTCTCAACCATAAAGAAAATCATGGCTCAAACAAGTGAACCCAAAATCGGATGGTTTGAGAACAAGGTCGGGCAGGCATATCAGCTCTTTATCTTCCACCCGTTCGAGTCAACCATTTTTTACATAATCAACTTCCTCTTCATATACTGGCCACTCGCAAATTCCTTGCGCACGCCCCCGCTTAACCCAGATTACGAACCCACAGAAAACCCCCTAACGTTCATAATAAAATTTTTATTGATTTTTATCCTGATTGGCGGATTGTGGGTCGTTTACAATAGAAAAAACATCCAAAAGGCGTTTAGCAAGAGACCTGGGCATCTGGATATACTGTTGGCGGGTCTCCCTGATGCAGACGAACTAGTAAAGGGAAAAAAACTATTTTCAACAGACGATTTACACGCTTTCGGCATCGGGTTTCTCAGATGGTCATCGGTTTTTTTCGTGAACGGGCTCTATCTCGTAATAATCCTCGATATCCTAATTTTCGGACTGTGGTTAATCCGACTTTTTTACTGATTGCTTCGCTCGTTCAATCCCCAGTTTAGGCGTCTTTCTTCTCGTCCAGGAACTCCCGCATCACCATCGTGGCGTAGGAGCCTGAAGGAAGCGAGAACCTGAATTCGCATCCGTCCTCCTTGAATGAGAAGTCGTTAATCGGGCAGGTCATCGCCCTGAAATTCCCCTTCGAGGCAAGTTCAGGGTAAGCGCGCATCTCGAAGTCTTCGGGCCGGATTCCCTCTTCCTCGAGAATCTGCTTGTCCACCGAGCCAATCTCGCTCTCATAGCCAATGAGCTTTCCCACCATATAGCCCGCGTCCGATTTCCTCGAAAGGTCCGGGAAGCCGAACTCATTCGTGAGGCAGTAGTATTCCCCGGCTTCAAGGCCGCTGCTGCCCCTCAATTTTTCCGAGAGGACTCTGTTGAACAGGTAAGATTGGTAAGCGTGGATGAACATGAGAGAAATCCCCCTCGGGAGCTTCCTTATCGCATTCGCAAAATCATTCGGGTTCTTAGCGAGATGCAGGAGAATGAGGCGCTCGTAAGTCAGGTGCTGCGGGAATTCCAGTGCAGCTTTCTTGTAATCGCCGGAACTCTTGAGGCTCTCTCTCGCGACTTTTGCCTTTTCGTTCTCCTCAACTTTCCCGCCGAACAAATACTCCTCGCAAGCCCTCCTGAAAGAGCCCTGGAGCATATTCTTCCCTACGAGATGGGTGTTCTCGCGGTTGCCGAACCTCTGAGGGCCGAAATAGTTCGGGAAAACCCCCCCGAGATGCTCGCTGATTTCGTGGATTTTCGTCTCAGTCTTCCGCTTGTTCGTTTTCACCCTGATTGTGAACCTGTTCCCGAGCAAGTCTCCGAGTTCGATTTTCTTCTCGGCTTTCCAACTCCCAAGAATCTTTATGTCCTTGAGCCTGACTGCGCCAACATCCTGCTTGTAGACGCTTGCGAGCTGAGTTGTTAACGCATTCCTGTCCTTCGTGCCAGCATACCCGAAGCTCTTAATCCCGCACCCGACCTTGTCTCCAATCGCCTTCAGCGCGTCGATGGTGTTCCAGCTCTTTTTCTGGAGAACAAAATAAGTGAAATCTCCTTTATCGCCCGCGAGCTCGACTTTCTTGTCTATCTCGAGCACCATCCCGTTCCCCATTATCTCCTCGACCTGAAAGTCCTCCGGGGTCGTTTTTATCTCGCCCCCTATCCCAGGGTTCTTCGAGAGGTAAGCTAGGCTCTGCATAAGGGATATATTGGAGGGAAAAGTTAAAAAAGGAGAAAATTGGCGACAGACGGAAAGCCGAACAATGTCCCAAGCCTATCTTTAAATGCTTAAAATCCCATAATAATTGAGCATGCATGCCACTTCCTCTCAAGGTCCAAATAAGGCTTCCGAACTGATTC
>JAKAKT010000002.1 GCA_021813385.1 Microcaldota archaeon | reverse complement strand
ACAACTACTGGGCAAAAGGCCTTTACCTTACTGGTCATTTCACCCACAACTTTTCCCCCCAGTTCCTTCCTTCGCTCTATTCCCTCATATATTTTTTCGGGGGTTTGGAGTCAGAGAATGTCGCGCATTCCCTCGCCTTCCTCGCAAGCTTGGCGGGCATTTATTACGTCAAGCGCATATCCCAAAAATTTGGGGCTTCGTGGGTCCTTTCCTGTTCCCTTCTCTTGATGGCGCCTTGGCTGCTCATGCACCTGAACTCGGGCTATTCCGACTTTGTTGCCCTCTCTTTCACAGTTGCGTGTTTCTACTACCTCAATCACTATCTTGAAAAAAGAGGGACGGGCCACCTCGTGCTTTCGGCATTCCTTGCAGGTTCGGTGGCAGCCCTAAAAGTCCACGGGCTGTTCTTGCCCTTCGGGGCGTTTCTCGCTCTTTTGGCAACGGAATACTTAGGCAAAAAAGGAAACGCCAAGAACACTTTGCTGTTTCTCGTGGCAGCCGTCTTTTTCGGTTTGCTGTGGTATGCCTTCGGTTTCATCATCGATCCGTCTTTTCTCCCAGGGGCTTTCTCTCTCGTAAGCTCGGATAACGCAAGAGTCGCCGAGTGGGGGAATCCGGAGTTCGCCTCAAACTACCTTCTCCGCCCGGTTGCGGCTTTCAAGACCCTTATTGAAAACAACCCCCTGCCGCTCCTCGCGATTCTCCTCGCAGGGGCCCTCCAGATGTGTTACTCGCTCCTAAAGAAAGACTTTAGGCTTTACCCGGTTTCAATCTTCTCCCTCATGTTCCTCCCGGTTTGGGTTCTTTTCCTGTCGTTTATGGTCCGGGGGCTCGTTTTCACATACCCGTTCTTCGTAATCCTAGGCTCGGTTTTCTTAGGCAAGGCAGGGGATTTTGTCCGTTCTTTCCTCCAGAAGAATTTCAAGCGCAGCCAGCCCGCAATTTTAGCAATTTCGCTTGTTGCCCTTTCGGCGATAGTTTATCTTTTGATTCGGTTGGGCGTTCTCTCCCAGAAAGCAAGCGGGATGGGCTGCTACGGGGATGACCCGATAAACCCCGGATTCTGGCTCTTTGCCCTTCTTGCGGTTTCGCTCATTTCGTTCTACCTGATAAAAAAGGAAAAAGACGTGGGCCGCCTGGTCCCGCTGCTCCTAATCCCGCTTCTCCTTTACCCCGCGATGTACGCGATTTACTTCTCCTTCATAGGCCTCACAGTCGGCTGCATAAAGGGGGACTTGGAGCATAACGTGGTTTCGATGGCAATTGAACCTGACGACGAGAAGCTGTCTTACTACCTCGGGGGGTTTTACGACTGCGTGATGCATATACGGAAAGACCCGTCGCTAAGGGACGAATCTTTTGCGTATACTGATTCCCGCACAAGGGGTTTCCTCCCGGAGTACAACATTTCCTCCAAAGACCCGGATTACGTAGTTTATGTCGAGGGTTCGGGGTTCGGCACCCAGAGCAGGCCCTACTGGGCAGGGACCGACATTGAACAGGACATGAAGGGCGAGAGAAAGTACTTCCAAGACGTTTTCAGCTCAGGCGGGCACCACGTTTACAAAGTCAACAGGACCGCGATAAGAGAGTCCTTGGGCTAACTATCTTCGCCTGTAAAGCATTCCCCAGCTGTTAACCTCTACGATGTCATAACTGCCGGTCCCGATTATCTCTTTTGTGAAATTGGCTTGCTGCTCCTTCGTGAGGGGCCAGGTCGCCTCCTTGTCTAGGAACACGTAGTCCGCTTCTTTCGAGTGGACCGGGAATAAATAGAGCTGCTCCCTTCCCGCGACGTGAGGAGAAAGGCCGTCGCTGACTGACACGGACGCGCCGTCCGGGATTCGCGATGCCAGCTCATCCAGGGATGCCGTTCTTTCATTAGTCACGAAGTCGCCAATACGGAACATCTTTTTCAATGGGAATTCGCTGACCGTGCTCCCCACTGCGGCTGTCACTAGCAGCAGTAGCACAAGAACAACCGCAGAGACCATCTGGAACGTGTTCTTAAAATTCCTTTTTTCCAAAAATTCTGAAACATGCAAGGTAAGGTTGAAAGCCCCGAAAATCGCCGAAATGAATATGAATGCAATCGATATCGAGTTGTATTGCCCCACGAGCAGATGCTGGCCGGGGTTGTTGGTCAAGAGGTTCTGGAGCAATCCAGGCAAAACGAGGAGCAAGGTTGCCGGGCTGAGCAGTGACACGAAGCCAACAGGGGAAAACAGTTTCGCCAGGTAGACGAGCTTTGACGGCATCGAAATCGTGGAAACGAAAAGCCCTGGCGAGAAGAGGAGGTTCAGCGCTTTTTCATGGACCCTGCCGCCCGGGATGTTCCCATAATACCCCGTGAACATATACGGCCCGCCGTGCAGCATCGGCATTATAACATATACGATCAGGACAAACCAAACGATGCTTGAGGTTATAGCGAACGCCCCTGCGGCAAACCTTCGTTTCCACAGCGCGTAAAGCCCGAGCATGAAAACGCTGAAAGCGACCTCTTCCTCGGCCATCAGGGAAAGGATTGCGAAGAGCGCAAAATACCCGTCATTCTCTTTGTGCAGGAAATAGAATGCGAACAAAAGCATCGGGACGACCATCGCTATCGGGTGGAAATCAAAGAGATTTATCCCGTGGAGAGCCGGGTTCAGCAGGAAAATGGCGGCGAAAGCGAGCCCATGGGCCCCTGACCCGAACTTTTCCTTCGCAAGGAGGAATATCGGAACTGCGCCAATCGCGAGAAGAACAGTCTGCGCAACAAGAATCGTTTCAACGCGCTGGAAAATTGCAAAAAACGGGGTAATCAGGAACAGGAGCGGGGACATGTGGATTCCAAGAAAAGACTCCCTCCATTCGAATGAGTGCGTTTTCCCCCCTCCCATAAGGGACCAGAAGTCGTTCGCAGAAAAAACGTACGTGCTCCCGAGCGGGAGGGCGTGCAGGGTGGACCACTGGGCCTGTATGTGGACCGTCAGGTCCCCGTGCGTCGCATAGGCGTTGTTTATGGCAATAGAGAGGTATGAGAACAAGACGATATACGCGAGCATCAGCGCGGCCAGCAGCAACTCGTACCTGCCAATGTTTTTCCAGCTAAACTCCAGCAACTCACCCCTTCTCAAGCCGAAGCGCAAGAAGCCCCATCATCTGCTCGTAAATCACTCGCGGTATCCTCCCTGGCTTGAACTGCGCTGCTTCCCCGCTTTTTCTCTCCATGTGTTTCACCGGGACTTCCCTTACCTTGTACCCCGCATTATGGGCCCTGACTATGAGCTCAGTTGAAAATCCGTACTTTACGTGCCTTATTTTTGGGACGACCTTTTCTGCGACTTCCCCTTTCATCAGCTTGAACCCTGCGTTGAAGTCCCGAATCCTTACCCCGAACATAAGCGAGACGATGAGATTGAACCCGCGCGACAGCACTTTCCTGAAGAGCGGGTCATTCCTTTCGGCCCGCGAGCCGACAACCAAATCGAACCCCTCGCGCTGTTCGTAGAGTTTCCAGAAATCCGCCGGGTCGTGCTGCCCGTCCGAATCAGAGAAAAACACCCATTCCCCTCTCGCCAGCCCAAGGGCGTCCCTGCTCGCCCGCAGGTATCCCTTCTTTTCTTTTCCGGTCGAGAGCCGGACCGGGATTTCCTTGGCAATCCTGGCCAAAATCCCCCTAGTCCCATCCGTACTCCCGTCTTCGCAGATTATGAACTCCGAGCCAGGGAACTTCCTTATGATTTTCTCGTAATAGCTGCGGACGACGCCCTCGATTATCTCCGCTTCGTTATAGACTGGCATCACCACGGAAAGCTTTGGCCTGTCCTTATTTTGAGCGTTCAAGCTGTTCCCCCCATTTCCTTGGCTTTGTTCATCGCCCTTCTTATGCAGGCATCCATGTTCAGGTACTCGAATTCCGAGAACCTCCCGCACAAGTCAATCCCAAGTTGTTTGAAATAATCCCGTGCAATCTTTATGTTTTTCGCATAATCCAAGTCATAAACAACGTAGGCGTATTTGGTTCTTCTTACGCCTGAGTAGCAAACATCTTTCCTGTCAATTATCCCCAGCTTATGCATGTCGTCTATGGTTTCGCTTGCCAGGTCCCCATCGCTTTTTCTCCAAACCTCGTCTTTCTCAACGCAGGTTATCTCAGCCAAGACCGAGGATTTCCCCTCTGGGGCGGCATTCGGGCTGAAATTGGAGGGAAAACTTATCCTGTTGGCCATTACGTCCTTGTCCGGTATGTAAAGCCACGAGAAGTCGTTTATTTTCCTGGTCTTTAGGCCCACCATAACTGTTACCAGCGAGTTGTGCCTGAATCCTCCCACGGCATCCTTGACCTCTCTTGGGACTCCCGAAAGCGAATTGGCTAGGTCCGAGATGTGGATTGTTGAAACAATCCGGTCGAAAACCTTGTCCTTCGTGCCGTTTGAAACAACCCATCCCTTCCCTTCGGGACGAATTTTCTTAACCCCGAAGCCCTTCGTTACTTTCGCTTCCGCTCTCCTCTCAAGCTCCTTTGGCAGCGCCTGAATTCCTCCAATTTTTGGGTAATAGAAATAAAGCTGATGGGAATACCCCTCTGTCTCAAAGCCGAGCGATGATTTCAAGACATCAATAACCGGCGGTTCTGGAACCCTGCCCGCCACCCATTCGAGGCCCATCTCTTTCCCCTTGGCGTTCCAGACCTTCTCGTTATATGGTAGCATATACCGTTCTGCAATGCCTTTCCCGAAGTTCCAGTAAACCCATTCCTCAAAGTTCTTTGGAGAGCCCCCCAAGCCAAGGCGTTTTCCTGCGTAGTTTGCAAGGTAATGGAAAAGGCAAGAGGCGTTGTCTGAAAAGGGCAAGTCATTCAAGCCGTTCTCAAAAGGGTATTTCACGTACCTGCCCCTGAACAGGACTTTCGTATTCCTCCTGACCCTGTTTGCGTTGTCTTTTAGCAATCCCGTCATGAAGCGGAGGACTTCCTCGTCCCTCGAAAAAACTATGTGTGAACCGCCGTAATCGAACGTGAATCCGCTTTCGCAAAGCGACCTGCACAAGCCCCCGGCTTCCGGATTTTTCTCAAGGATTTCAGCGCTCTTCCCGAGAAAATTGCCCAGCGTCAAGCCCGTCAAGCCGCCGCCCAAAATTCCTATTTTCATCATATGCCCCCAAAAAGATGAGCGAACTTCCAATCGGAAAAAGTTCGAAACTCGCATCCTTATTAAACCATCGGGGTTATTTAATCTGTTCTCCTCAATTGGTTGAGAAATAATACGTGGGTTATATGATATCAGCCTTGGCCGGCCTGGCTGTTTTGTGCGTGTTTCCAGGATTCCTACTCTATCGCCGGTTCGTTTCTGAAAAAGAATCTTTCCTGGAGGCTGCCTCGCTTACTGTGCTGCTTTCAGCAGGCATCAACTTTTTTCTTTTGTTTGCAATCGGACTGCTCGGCCAGATAAATTTGTTTTCAGTCTTAACCGCCGAGGCGCTCCTGCTGATAGCGCTCCTTTTCGCGCGGCTGGCAGATTTCCCGAAGATTCCTTCAATTTGCGCCTTAAAATTCCCGCCAGCCCAAAAAACAGAGCTTCTGCTCTACGCAGCAATCTCGGTTATCCTGTTCCTGCAATCCCTCAACACGGCGTTTTTCCCGTTTTTTGCGTGGGATTCGATAGCAAGCTACAATACCTGGGCAAAGCAAATTTACGGGACCGGCAGCATCCCTATGGGATATCCCCCTTTCACCCAAACGGCCTATGCGTTCATCTACATTTTCTCTTCCCCGGCAGCCGAGAATTTCGCCCATCTTCTCTCAGTTCTTTTTCTCCTTGTCTCACTCGTTTATAGTGCAAGGCTTGCAAAAGAGCTTGGCGGGTTTGGGGCCATCCCGGCAACCCTTTTGGCATCCGCCCCGCTGTTTTTGATAGTCTCCAACTCCGGATATTCCGACATATTCGCATCGGCTTTCCTAGTATCTTCCGTGTACTACCTCATTAAGTCCTGCTCAGATGAGAATCGGCTCGATTTCGCCTTCCTCTCAGGATTGCTTGGGGGATTGTCCGCAAGCACAAAGCTTTATTCCCCCTACCTGTTTGTTGCCCTGCCCGTTTCCTTCATCCTGTTCGCCCTACAAGGTTCGCGCAACAAGAAAAGGGCATCGCAGCTTTTGGCATTGTCTCTCGCGCTCATGATTTTCGGGACCCCCTGGCTAGCAAGAAATTTCGCAGTAGGGAATGACTACGTTCAAAGAACATTTTTCAGCCACAGCGGCGACTCTGGAACAGCGGCCCTTTGGGGCGAAGAGCGGGCATCGAACTACGCCAACAGGGTGATATGGGCGGCCGGGTCATTCTTCAAAGACATCCCGCTCCAAACATCGATTCCCGCAGGCATCGGGGTCCTTTACCTAATCTACCTTATTTTTGCCAAACGAGGGCCTTTTGGGGCATTTGCTCTCGTTGCCTTGGTCTTCCTGCCGCTATGGGCCCTTTTCTTTTCCTATGAGCTTCGCCATCTTCTTCTCATTTACCCGCTCCTATTGGTTTCATTCTCCGTGTTTTTCAAGCAGGCAAGCGACTGGCTCTCAAAGAGGAAACTCCTTATGCAATTCGAAAAGAGCGTGATTCTGCTGCTGCTATTTGCCGCTCTTGCGCCCGCCTTTTACGATGTCCTCAACACCTCGCTTCGCGGCACAACGATAGGCGCCGAGTATCCCTCGCAATCGTACCTGTTCTCCCACGTCCTTGACTCGGACGAGGAAAAGCGCGTGGCGGTTTTCGGGGAATTCTACAAAATCGTTCTTTTCATCAGGGAAAACGAAAGTATCCGCAACTCCGCAATACTTACGACCGAACCCAGGGTCATAGGATACCTCGAAAAGGTGAATTTCAGCAAGACCAGCCCGGACTACGTCATATACTCGGATGGAGCGCCCTTTTGGGACTGGAACCGGCCAAGCTGGGCAGGAACGGAAATAGAGGGCGATTTGAGGGGCAACAGGAGCAGGTTCTTCACGTCCATCTACTCTACGGGGGCTTACCATTTGCTAAAAGTAAATAAGGGAGTAGTTGAAACCTATCTGAGTGATAAAAATGCGTAAGAGAATTCTATTGCTAAATCCTCCCGGGGACAAGCTTTACCTCAGGGACACCTACTGCAGCGCAGCATCGAAGGCGAATTATTTCTGGGGCCCAGTGGACCTGATAGTGCAAAGCGGCATAATCGCAAAAGAGCACGACGTGCAGGCGCTGGATGCGAACGTGCTCCAGCTCAGCTTCGAGGAGGCACACAGGCGGGTGCTTGAAGCGAAGCCCGACGCAATAGTTTTTCTTGCCTCCACGCAATCCAAGAAGAGCGACCTTGCTTTTTTGAAGGGGATAAAGGAGGAGGCAAAGGGCTTACTCCTCATCGGCTCGGGCAACTTCCTCTATTTCGAAACGAGAAAAAGCATGGAGGATTATCCGTTCATAGACGCAGTTATCATTGACTTCACTTACGAGGACATACTGAGCTTCATGCGCGGGGACCTGGATTCCGTGGACCATATGGCTTTCAGGAAAGGCAAGGAAATAGTGGTGAGAAACAGCCCGGGTCCGCAGATTTTCGAAATCCCCGTCCCGAGGCACGAGCTTTTCCCGCTGAAATCATACCGCCTGCCCCACACAAGGCACAGCTATTTTGCAACAGTGATGGCAAGCCAGGGCTGCCCGTTCAAGTGCACATACTGCTACGTCGGCAACATACCCTACCGCAGGAGGACCGTCGAGAACGTGATGGCGGAGCTGCGCCACATCCGCTCGCTCGGGATAGAGGAAATTTTCTTCAAGGATTTCGAGTTCCCGGTTTCAAAGGAGTTCGTGAAAGGCCTCTGCGAGGCGATGCTAAAGGAAAGACTGAATCTTTCGTGGGTCTGCCTGGCCCGCGCGACCGATTTGAGCGAAGACGTGGTCTCCCTGATGAAGAAAGCAGGCTGCCACACGATTCAGCTCGGAGTCGAGAGCGGCGATGACGGGCTTCTGAAGCGATACAAGAAAGGAGTGACAACAGCGCAGATTCGAAATGCGGTATCAATCTGCAAGAAGCACAAAATCAGGCTCCTGACGCACTACATACTCGGCCTTCCCGGGGAAACCGAAGCTTCCGCACAAAAAACAATCGCCCTTGCGAAGGAGCTTGACACCGATTATGCGTCATTCAACATAGCAATCCCGATAATGGGGTCGAATCTGAGGAAAGAGGCGTTGGAAAAGGGCCTGGTGACCGAAGAGCAGATTGAGGAGATGGACAGCTCTCTTGCATATCCGGTGTTGGAGACCCCGGAGTTGCCGAAAGAGAAAATCTGGAACCTTCGCAACAAGGCGATTAGGGGATTCTACCTAAGGCCGGAATTCATCCTAAAAAAGCTTTTGGAAATCCGCTCTCCCGGGCAGGCAATAAGCCTGTTCAAGGACGGATTCCAGCTCCTAAAAAGCACATTCAAGCGCTAGCTAGCCTTTCCTTTGAAGGATAAAAAGCTCATTCAGGTAGGCGACCGGGAGATTCGGTATCCTTTCGTACCCAATTATTTTCAGGCCAAGCTCAGACGCAAATCCCTCGATGTTTTTCCTGCTCAGGCTTATCTTGTGGTCAGTCATGTCCTCTATTTTTTTTGCTTTCCCCAGGAAAAAGATTTTCCTGCCGAATCGCAAGACGGGTTCGTTCGGGTACGTGATGACCAGTTTTCCGCCCTTCTTCACCCTCTTCTGCAGGATTTCAAGCAGCTCCTTCGGCTTGTCAACGTGCTCCATCACTTCCGAGCAAACGACCACGTCAAACTCATCCTTGACGGCCCCGCCCAGCTTGAAAAGGTCAGAGCAGAGGAACTTCGTTTTCCCATGAACTCCGTTAAGCTTCGCTATCCTTTCCGCTTTCTTTATCCTTCCCGGAACAACGTCCACTCCGACAGCCATTTTGCATTTTCCCGCAAAAGCGCTTGTCGTGTAGCCCTCGCCGCACCCCGCGTCCAGCACGGTGTCTCCTGCGGCTATCTTGTCAAGAATCCGCATTATCCTCAGCCACGCTATATACCCTATTAAGGGATTCCTGCTTTCGTACAGGTGGCTCTGGTATTCCCCGCTCTGTTCGTTTCTTCCCAAGCGCATCTACTCCTCGAACGCAATTTTCTTTATTATTTTTTTCATCTTCTGCTCCTGCACCTTGGTCTTTTTATAAAGCGAAAAGGAGACAACCGCCAATGCGCTTATCGAGACGATGGTGACGGTATCAAGGATGTTGTACGAAAAGATTATCGTCGTAGTTAGCGGGAAAAAGAAGGCGGATGCAAAAGAAACGGCAATAAGCCCGCCCCAGACGAAAAGCCAGGCCGCAAGCTCGCTTCTTTCAAAAACCCCCTTCCTGTACTGGATGTACGTGTTATAGCAAAAAAAAGCGCCCAAAACTGCCCCGAAAAGCTGGAGAGCCGAAAGATTCATCCGAAAAACCTCCCATAAAGCATCCTGGTGAAAATCCTCAGTCCGGCTGTGACGTCAGTTCCCTTCACCCTGGTCCAGTCGTCATAAATCGACTCTATTGGGACTTCGCAGTATTTAATACGATTCCTCCCGACCTCGATTGCGAACTCCGAGCATATCTCATAACCGTCAGCCTTAAGCCCGAGCTTCCGGTATGCGTCCTTCGTCATCGCCCGAAAACCTGACTGGCTGTCCGTTATGCTTATCCCGGCAAGGATGTTCGTGGAAAAAGTCAGGAACACATTCCCGAAAGTCTTGATTAGCGGCATCTCTTTTTTCTCGTTAAACCTGCTCGTGAAGACGAATTCATACCCTCCGTCGAGCTTCTCGAGCAGTTTGGGTATCTCTTTCGGGGAATGCTGTCCATCCGCGTCTATCAGCACGAGAACGCCGGCCTTCATCCTCTCGGTCGCATACTCGCATCCGAGCCTTGTCGCGTGCCCGACCCCCATATTCACGGGGGAAGAGAGAACAGTCGCCCCGGCTTTTCCCGCAATCCCGGGAGTCCCATCAGTGCTCCCATCGTCGCTCACCAAGACCTCGTCAACGTATTTTTTCAGTTCAGCGAGCACCGGGCCTATCCGCTTCTCCTCGTTGTAGGCAGGGACTACCGCGACCACCAACGGCTTCTTCCTGTTCGTTCTCATCTGGCCCCTCTCTTGTGGTTAATCGAGTAATACGCCACTGCGCCGGCGGAGAAGAGGAAGAAAATTGCCGAGGACATCAGGGTCCCGGTGGCCGCTCCCTCCAATCCCCTCGAGGGGACGAGGGAATATAAGAGAAACAGGTTCAAGGGCATCACGAGCACTGAGAGCATAAGCGGGAAAACCTCCTTCCCCTGCGACCAGAGGATGTTCACGAGGAAATTCGCAGCTCCGAAAATCACCATCGCGAGCGTGAGTATCGAGAAAACCCCGACCCCGTTTTCGGCATACAGCGGGCCGTAGAACAAGGATAAGATTGGCTTTGCGAACAGGATGAAAACCGGCGCGAATGGAACGATGAACAGGAGAGATGTTGCGAACCTCTTCAGGAGTTCCTTCCTGTCCCCGAAAGTGAGCTTTGCCGCCTGCGGAAGAAGGACAAAAACAATCGAGTTGCTCATGTAGAACGGGATTCGTGCAGTTATGCCGGCGGCGTTGTAGAACGCAGTAGGTTCAGGCCCGAGGAAGAGCCTTATAGCGAAAAGGTCCGAGTGAATGAACGCCACCATCAGTATATTCGTCCCGAGAATCCTCAAGAAAGAGTTATTAACGTCTATCGAAGCCTTGTCATCATCTTCGGAAAACCACCCGTAAAAGAGCGCCAGGGGGAAGACCACCAGCGCAAAGCCAAGCGGGAAAGAAGCAGAAGCCCCAACGAGCTCGAATCCGGCCATGACTAGTGCAGCTGCAACCGCAAGCTTGAGCACTGCGGGGGCGTTGAAAAGCGCAGTCAGCGCAAAGACCCTCTCCTTCCCCTGGTAATACCCATTTATGACGGCCGAGCCGTAGGCAAACGGTATCGAGAGGAGGACGAGCACAAGGCCGATAGTAAGCGGTGAGAAATTTTCCATCAACAACAGGACCACGAGCGACAGTACTACCGCAACCGCGCCTCCCCAGATCAAAGTCTTCTTCAAGTACTTCCTCACGAGGCTTTCCGAGCCTTTCTGCCCTTTCTTCTCGAGCTTCGCGACTTCCCTGGAGATGAGTCCCTGGACGCTCATTATCGGCAGGGTTGCAATGACCATCAGCGCATTGAGAGTCGAAAGTTCTCCATAAGACGCCGGGCTAAGCATCTTCACCATGACTATGTGGAACAGGTAAGAGAGAGCCATCGAAATGACTGTCCCGCCCGTAACTATAACGGTCTTTTTGAAATACCCGTCCATCTTTATCCTTTTCCTCACGATTTCCCTCCGACTTTTTTGCAGACATCACTGAACCGATTTAGGAATTTATCCCAAGAGAAATGCCTTTCTACGAGCGCCCTGCCGGCTTTTCCCATCGTCTCAACCTCTTCTGGCCTATCGGCGAGGTAATGCATCCTATCGGCCATCTCATCAATTGAATTGACTAGGAACCCCGTCTTTCCATCGAGAACGACTTCCTTGGGCCCACCCTCGTTCACTGCGATGCAGGGCTTTCTCGAGGACATTGCTTCAAGCGGCACTATCCCAAAATCTTCGTCTATGGGGGAATAAAGCACGGAATAAGCGTTGGCATAAAGCTCCATCAGCTCCTGAAATTGGAGGTTCATTCTTATCTCGCCGTCATCCCCCAATCGTTCCCTTATCCACTCGCAATAACTAACATGTTCAGGCCTCTCTTGCATGAGTGCGCCGGCTATCACCATTTTCCAATCCTTCCTACCGCTCTTTTTCTTGAATTTTTTGAATGCGTCAATCGCATATTCGAATCGTTTTTCAGGAGTTATCCGGGAGGGATAGAAGAAGTATTTCTCATACCCCGTGCATTTGAAGTCCTTGTAATCGACTCCAGGGTGAAGTATTTCAGATTTAAGGTTCAGGTATCTGGTAAGGCGGTTCTGGGTATTCTTGCTGTTTGCAAAAACGTATTCAATCTTCGGAATCGTCCTTGACTCAAAATACTTGTAGGCCTGGATGCACGACCAATAAACAGCCTTCCCATGCAATTTTCTTTTTCCCATCCTGAAATTATAGAGATCGAAAGCCTCGCGGTTTGGCCCATGGCAATACCATACTACCCGCCCGTTCTTGTTCCTGATCCATTCGGAAGGAGTGCCATGCGCATTTATTACGTCGTAATCATGCAATTTCTTCCAATAAAAGACCTCTCCTGCGGCTATCGCGTGCCTCACCCTTATTGGAAGGATGCCCGGCATCAGCCCGAAAAGCTTCGAAGGAATCACTTCGATATCCAGGTCCTTGAACTCAGGAAAAGCCTTCTCTTTATCGTAAAGCATGCAGTAAATCTTAGCATCGAATTTTTGGGCAATCTTCAGGACGACCCTTTCGGCCCCCCCGCGGACATAGAGGAATGGGTGGACCAGTGCAAGTTTCATCAGCAAACACCAAAACGCGTATCCCTATTCAACCTGTAAAGTATTAAAAAGTGAGCGATGCAATTTATTTTTGTGGTTTACATGCAAAACAGACTAAGAGACTCTTACATACCGCTGGTTCTCGCAGGTTCCTTGGCCGGCGCCTGCCTGAAACTTATCGCTCCAATCCCCAATGTAGAACTTTTGCTCCCTTTCGTGATGGCGGCTGGAATGCTTGCCGGGCCAAGCCGGGGGTTTATGGCAGGCTTCAGCATCAGGCTGATTTATGATTTCTACCTGGGAATGCCCGGGCCCTGGACAATTTATACTACGATTGCGTATGGTCTAGTCGGGCTGCTCGCAAGTTTTATCCCGATAAACACGAGCAGGGCTCGGTTGGCTCTGTGGGCCGCAGTCCTAACGATAATCTACGATCTTGTTTCGATGGCGGGGTTCGGGTTCTCTTCAGGGCTTCCAATTCCACTCCTCTTAGGGCCCCAAATACCTTTCACGCTCATCCACCTTGCTGGTAATTGTGCTTTCGTTTTCGCAATTCTTCCAATGACTCTGAAGTATGCCAATAAGTTTTCAACAGGCGAGTTCCTGAAGCTCCCGTTCCTCTCGGGTGCGCGCGAATGAAAGGAATAGTGCTGGCGGGCGGGCTCGGTACAAGGCTCCTCCCCCTTACAAAAGTCACGAACAAGCACCTTCTCCCAGTTTATCATAAGCCGATGGTCTATTTCCCAATTGAAGTGCTTGTTGGGGCCGGAATCAAGGAGATTCTGATAATAACCGGGCCTGAGAACGCAGGCGACTTCATGAAGCTCTTGGGAAGTGGGAAGGAATTTAGCGCAAACTTCTCATACAAGATTCAGGACGAGGCGGGGGGAATCGCGCAAGCATTGGGGCTTGCGGAGGGCTTCGTAGCTGAGAGTGAAAAGGTTGCGGTCATATTGGGGGACAACATTTTCGAAAAAAGCATTTCGCAGAGCATAGCCAAGTTCGAAAAGGAGACGTTCAAGGCAAAGGTTTTTTTGAAACAAGTCGAGCATCCTGAGCGCTTCGGAGTCGCTGAACTGAAGGGCGGCAAGGTAATCTCAATTGTAGAAAAACCAAAATCGCCTAAAAGTAATTACGCCGTAACCGGCTTATATCTCTATGACAGCTCAGTATTCGAAATTATAAAAACGCTCAAACCCTCGCCCCGTGGGGAACTCGAGATTACCGAAGTCAACAACGAGTACATACGGCGTGGAGAGATGGCTTGCGAGTCCCTAACGAGTGGCTGGAGCGACGCAGGGACCATAGAGTCGCTTTACCGGGCTTCAGCTCTTGCAAGAGAAGAAACGAACAAAAGCGCCTGATTTCATTACCCACCGGCTCGTTCTCTTCATCTGCCCATCAAGACTGAATCCTCATCCTCTCAAGACCCTCTTTCGCGCCGAGCATTTTAACGCCAAGCTCCTTTTCCGTTTTGTCAACATTCAGGGGCGCAAAAAGAGGCCTCTTCGCCCTCTGCTTAAGTTCAGATGTCCTAACTGGCATAATGAGCTTCTTGTCTAGGCCGAACACATCAGCAAGAATTAGGGTAAAATTGTATCGGTCGATAGCCTCACCACCGGCGATATGATATACCCCGGTTTTCCTGTATTCAATCGCTTTTAGAATCGCCTCAGCGAGATTGTCCGCGAAAGTTGGGCTCCCCACCTGGTCGTCAGTAATCCTCATCTCCCTCTTCTTCTCAAGTTCCCCCAGGGCCCATGTGGCGAAATTCAGCTTCGTGTCGTTCCAACCATAAACGACGCTAGTCCTCGCTATCAGATTGTCCCCTTTTCCCGACAGCAAAGCCTTTTCTGCCATCATTTTTGTCTCACCATAATAACCTAGCGGGTTTGTGTCGTCGCTTTCCATGTATGCAGCCCCCTTCTTCCCATCAAAAACGTATTCTGTCGAGAAGTAAATGTAATGGGCCCCAACAGCCGCGCTGGCTTCCGCCATGTTCACCGCAGCATCCACATTAATCGCCTTGGCGTTCCCCATCTCGGTCTCGCACTTGTCGACTTGGTGGTAAGCCGATGTGTTCACAACCGCCCCGGGGGAAAGTTCCTCGATGAGCTTCCTCACGGCCCTATGGTCCGTAACCTCGAGCTTGTGGAAATTGGGCTTTCTGATTGAATGTGAATGGTAAGTGGCGTGCACGTCGAATTTTCCACTGGCAAGCTCCACGAGCCTGTTCCCAACCAGGCCCGTCCCCCCTACAACTAGAATCCTCATCGTTTCCACTCCTTCCTGCTTCGGATACCTACTCTCATCAGCAAAACCAATTAAATACCTTTCCTCAAAACAATATCTGGTGCGTCAAGCAAACTCGAACACTGCGCTCACAACGAAAAGCGCGCCCTCGGGGGCGAGCCGGGAAAGGCTGCTCGAGGCGCAAGCGCCCGTTCTCGAGGGAGCGAGTGTTCTGATTCGGGATTGACTTTGCAGGGTGGGTTGATGATTGATGGCGTTGAGATCAAAGAGCTAAAGGTCCATAGGGACAAGCGCGGATTCCTTTTCGAGATTCTCAGGGGAAGCGACAGGATAAAAGCCGATGGGAAGAAATTCGGCCAGTTTTACCTGAGCGCCTGCTACCCCGCGGTGATAAAAGGGAAGCACATGCACAAGAAACAGACCGACCATCTCACAATCGTTTCTGGCAACGGTATAGTCCATCTTCACGACATGAGGGATGCGAGCCCGACCAAGGGCGAGAAAATGGCGATAGAAGCAGGCGAAAAGAACCTAGTGCTTGTGAAAATACCGCCCGAAGTTTGGCATTCAATCGAGAACACCGGGACTGGGACGGTTTTGTTCGTGAACTATGTGACCACTGAGTTCGATCCGAAGAATCCTGACGAATACCGCTCAGAGTTCGACCTCAAGGACAAGAAGATGCCCACGGAACCGGGCTCTATCGGCTGATTGTTGATTCTATGGAATTCACCCGTGCCTTAATAACCGGCGGTGCAGGGTTCATAGGGAGCAATTTCATAAGGCACATGCTCTCGGCTCACCCGGAACTGGAAATCGTCAATTTGGACAAGCTGACATACGCCGGCAACCTGGAAAACCTCTCAGGCCTCGCCCTGAACAAAAACTACTCATTCATAAAAGGCGATATCTGTGGCCAGAAGGCAGTCGAAAAGGCGATGAAAGGCTGCGACCTCGTGGTCAATTTCGCTGCAGAGACCCACGTGGACCGTTCGATTTCCTCTGCGAGTGATTTCATCAGTTCCAATTTCTACGGAGTTTATAACCTGCTCGAACAGGCGAGAAAGAACGGCGTGAAAAGATTCGTCCAAATCTCTACCGACGAAGTTTATGGGAGCATACGCAAGGGCTCTTCCTCTGAAGAGGACCCGCTCCTCCCGAACAGCCCCTATTCCGCGAGCAAGGCCGGCGCCGACCTCCTCTGCCGCTCATACTTCGTCACATACGGATTCCCGGTCCTGATAACCCGCAGCTCGAACAACTTCGGCCCATACCAGCATCCGGAGAAGCTGATTCCAAAGTTCATCACCAACACAATGCGGGGCCTCTCTCTGCCCCTTTACGGAGACGGGCTCAACGTTCGGGACTGGATTTATGTGGAAGACAATTGCATTGGAATCGAAGCTGCAACGCTCAGGGGAAAGCCCGGGGAAATTTACAACATAGGCGGCGGGAACGAGCTGGCGAACATCGAAATCACAAAGTCCATCCTTCAGAAGCTCGGGAAGCCGGAATCTCTCATAAAAAAAGTCCCAGACAGGCTCGGGCACGACAGGCGCTATTCGCTCGATTCCTCGAAGCTGTCGGGCCTCGGGTGGAAGCCGAAATACTCGTTCGAAAAAGCGATGGCCGAAACGATAGCCTGGTACCAGGAGAACAGGAAATGGTGGGCAAAGACAACCGAGGCTGCCTCCAATTAGGTTTTTATTCTCTCCTTTCGGAATAATCTCATATGTTCGAAGACCTCAGGCGCAAGTTCAAGGAGCTCGCTTCCATAGAACCGCCCTACGACGTAATAAAAGGCCCGAGAGAGATTATGGAGCTAGCCAAATCCATAGGCGCATCAACCTTATCCGATGATGAAAAGGAACTGTTCTTCAACTCGCTCAAGGACGAGTGCCTCTCAGAATTTGGGCATGTGAGCGAGGAGATGTTTAACGACATTCTCGATAAGATAGAGCGCAAAAGGACCGGGAAGAGCGAATAATCTCCGCCAACTCTGGTCAATTGCCGGCTATCTCTTTTTTTCTGCTTTTTCAATTCTCTGGACAGCTCTCGGTTCCGGAGGTACCCGTTTCTTTCCCCTTAATAAAAATATCCCAACCAGTGCGATAAGGAGCAAAACGGAGATGGCCCCTACGATAAGGGCTGTAGAATCCCCGCCACCTTCTTTTATCGGGGTCTTTAGCAGATAAGCCGCCCTCTTTTGGGCATATGTTGACAAAACGATAGAATCCCCATATCTTCCTTCGGAAATAGCCTTGCTGGAGTCAGCGAGATAAGTCCTGAGCGTCTTGACCTCCTCTTTCACCGTGGTTTCCCCTTTCATTATCTCTTCAAGCTGGTTCACTGCCATCTCCCCGTTTGTCTCCCCCCTGTCCGCCCTATCCCTGATGGCTGCCAATTCCATAGAGATTGCAATTCTCAATCCCTCCATCTCGTCAATCTCGTCCAGAACAACCTTCGAGTCCATTGCATTCTTAAGCAAGAATTCTGGCCCTGCACCCATGCCCATGGAGTTGGCCAGGCTTTCAACGTGCTTCATCGTTCCATCGAGCTTTCCCTTGGCACTAGCTATGCTTATCGATGGCTCAGGGACCCCAGTTTTACTAACTCTTGTTTCAGTTATCCCGAATGCCTTCACAAGAGCCGCAAGGTCGCTCCTCGCAGACCTGTCGATCTCTTCGTAATCAGCAAGTTTTTTCTTGGCGGCTACGAATTCTGAAGCGGTCTTGCGTTCGAGCCCAAGAGAAGCGTTTGTCGTTCTGGCGTCTGCATCCTCAAGGAGGACAACTGCATTGGCATAGTCCTCTGCGTTCAGATATGACTCAGCATTTTCCAGGGAACTTTCAGCGTTGGATAGTTCAAAAAGAACATCGCTTGTGTCAACAAGGGTCGACAACAAGAGAGTGTTTTTCTTCGTCAATCCAAGCCTAGAAGAAACATTATCCCTTTTGTCGAAAATCTGCCCGTAGCCGAGAAGGCTGTCAACGTTTTTCATGGCTTTCTCGGTTTCGCCGAGAGCCTCTTCATAACGTCCATCTTGTAGCAGTTTTTTCGCTTTCTCATAACTCACGGAGGCTTCATCGAGCGCATCGCTGTCCCCCCTAACGTCATAACCATTTAGTCGCATCTTGTCGAGAGTACTGTTGAATTCCAAGATTCTTCCCTCTAGCGTCTGGATCTCGGTTTCGAGAATAGCCTTATTCCCAGTTCCCGCGATTATCTCTTTTTCGATTTTATCCCGGGCCTCCTCGAGTATTGCTATCGCTCGCTTGTAGGAGCCGGATTTTATCATGCTATCCGCGTTTGCGAGAATGTCATCGGCCCAGGCATAAGACATGTTTTTCGCCAATAGCGCTGTCTCGTTATAAAGGCGTTTTGCATATGTTATCTCGTCTTTTACTGTGATAGTAACAAGGAAAAGCGCCTTTGAGCCTGGGCTCAGGCGATTGATAACCCACGACATCTGCCCCCCAACTTCTCCCCGCTCGATTTTCAAGTCCCGTGCTTCCCACCCGCCAATCCCCCTGACAGCGACATCGCCCTCCCCGAGAGCCGGCTCCATCACGTATACCCTCGCATCATTTACCTCAAACAGGCTGCTCACATCGACAATGTAGTTAATTCCCCCTTCTGGCTGGGTGTAGTTCCCTTCCCTCTTGGCTACAGTAATTGGATTATCGAATAAGAATTCTGCCGTAAGGACGTTGTCTCCCTTGGCAGCATCGCCTTTAACAATAACATCTGTCCCATTTTCACCTGCAGCCGAAATCTCAACATCCGCGGATCCTTTGCCAATCCACGCTGTTGCTCTCACTGGCCACGCCGGCAGCGATGTCTTTGCTTGGACGAGCGCGTCTGCCTTGGATGAGAAACGCACCTGCCAGGTTCTGGTAAGCGCTGCTTGGCCCATTAGCACGTCCTCGTGGCTGTTCGACTTAGTCTCAGCAATCGTCTTATTGGCCTTGAACACAACCCGGTATTGCGCGTTCGGTTCGACCCGATTGAATAAGACCAGCAGCTTCTCGTTGGCATAAGCGATATTCCCGATTTCAGGCGATTTCTCGGCAATCTCAGAGGCCCTGACAGCTATCGGGAGATCAACTTCGGCAGCAATAGGTCCGGAATAGCCGATGCCAAGGCCGTTTTTCAATACCACTTCAACAGTGACGGCCCCAGGCTGGTCGAGGAATTGTGGGCCCTCGAAAATCACCCTTGCTTCGGAATTAGCTTCCAGGTTCTTTTGGAGTGTCATAGCCTTGTACTGCGAAATTTTTTCGGTAAACCTTTCGTAGAACGTCTCAAGCATCTTGTAATTTCCTAAAGCGAGATCGGGCGCAATCGTCCCATTGCGGGTGAATGCAGCCTCATAGCCGTTGAAAATCCCATAATCGTCAGTTAGTTCCTTCACCTGCCCATCCTGGGGCCCGAGAGAGCCGCTTATTTCGTCCCTCAGTTTCTCGAGACCCGAGTATTTGTTCTGGGCCCTCCGTTCAATGTCATAGGCGTATTCAGTGCACGAGATGATGATGGACTCAAGCATCTCTCTTTTCGCAACATCCAAGAATTTCCCGGAAGATTCAACGAATTCCTTCTCAGGAGACGCATCAATCCCGTCAGCCTCGGCCTTCTTTATCGTTTCCTTGAGGCCATCAAGCGCTTCCTTCGCCCTCCCGCGCTCGTTCTCCAAATATACTTTCGGCGCGGATAGCATTGAAGCGGCTTCACCATAAAGTGCAATCGCGTCGGAATAGGAGCGTAGAGCATTTCCAGAATTGGCAGTCCCGGCAATCTTGACCTTATTCTCTGCCTTGCCATATTTGTCCACAGCTGATTCATATAGCGCCTTATCTTCCTCGGACGACGGCGAGAAAGCGTCAATCGCTCCCCTGGCCTTTCCGCCCGCATTGGAGGATAATTCTTCTGCCCTATTTTTCAGGCCACTGACCAACTCATCCGCGTTTTCAATTTCCGATTCGGCTTCGCGAGTTTTTCCGACGCACTCGCTTGCCCTTTCAATCCCAAGCGCGAGATATCCGTCCTCCTTGCGCTTCACGCTTTCCCTCGCATCGGCAACCAGTTGTTCGGCACCTTTCTCAAATCCCCTGTTGGAAAGGAGGAGGGAGGCTTTTTTCAATGAATTGGCCGGTGTTGAAGCCCCGTCCCATCTGAAGTTGCCCTCGTAGTATTCAAGAACCAGGTTTTCGTCAATTGAGGAATAGCCGTCCCCCCTAATCCTGCTCAGCTCAGCGTTTGCAGAGGCCGTGCGCCCCAAGCAGAGCGCCTCGAGTCTCTCGTATTCATCCTCCATCTGCCCGAGCGCCTCAACCGAATTTCTCCGCGATTTAACTATCTCCGAGAAAAGTGACGAGTCAGAAGCCGAAAGAACCTCCAACGCATCCGCAAGGTTCCCGGCATAAAGGTTCGGGTTCCCGTTTTTTTTAGTTTCTTCAGAAATCCGGTATGCAATAAAATATGCTTTTGAATATTTGTTCCCAAGCCCGTCTCCCGCGGTTTTATTTTCGCGAATTGCCTTAAGGGCTTCGGCAAACCCGTTATAAACTCCCTGAGCGCTGCCGGTGTAGTTCGGGCTGCCCGCGCCTGCAACGTTCAATTCATCAACTTTTTCATCGAGTACCTGGACAGCATCGTTCACTCCGGTTGCCGTTTCCGAGAGGGCCATCAGGCCGTATTTGATGGCTTCGCCGTCCTTGGCAGCAGAAACAACGCCGAAGGCGAACCAATTGAATTGCAGCGGCACAAACCTTAGGAGGCGCCAAATCCGAGCTTCCCTAGCCCGCTGCTTCGATAGCTCGAGATAGCTGTCACTTTGCTTGAAATGTTCAAGGCTTTTCGAAAAAGCTTTCTTTTCCTCGTCGCTCATGGCCTCGAGAACCTTGATGTCTGTCCTGTTGGCGGCACCAATCCCCAGCGAATCCGTCCAAACCGTCGCGCCATCGGGATTGAGAATCCATACCGGCTGCCAGACGAATCCGTAAGAGTGTGGGATTTTCTCCACATCCGAGAAGCCTGATGCATAAAGAGCAGGGGCAAAAAGCGCGAGAAACAATAGAAGCGCAATCGAAAACAATCCCCTCATTACACCCCCCAATACCTTTCGCGGGTTATTTATTTAAATGCGTCTAAATATTGGGTATCCGAAAGGGAAAAGGCGATCACTTGCGAAAACTTCAGGCAATAAACTTCATAGACGGGCTCATCGAGGCATCGCTGATGGTCGTCCTCCCTCTTCTCCTGATATCGCGCAATGTCGAAGTCACCCAGATCGGGCTCGTTCTCGCTTTCTCGCCATTCGCGTTCCTGGTTTTCCGCCTCCTTTTCGCATCAATCGCAGATTTCCTGGGGGTCAAACGCTTCTTTATCCTCAACGCCCTCGCCGGTTCCCTCTGCAACCTGATTTATGCATTTACGCCTGGATTGTCCGGATATGCTGTTGGGAAGATTTTCGAGGGGATAAACTCCGCTTCCATATGGGCGGTGAATAGGACAGCATTGAAAAGCCTGTCGAAGGAGAGAGACCCTTCGGTCGACTCGGCGCGGATAAACACCATAAGGATATTCGCGTACTCATTTGCGACTCTCGGGGCAGGTTTCCTGCTCGGCTTGATATCGTTCGAGGGGACGTTCCTTCTGCTTGCAGCCCTCGGGGTCGTTAATCTCGTTATTTCGTTTTTCACTAGGGAAATCCAGTTCCCAAAGGGAAGGCCGAGCTTGGGGCAGGTGCTCTCGCAGCTCGATTTCAGGGAGAAGCCCCAAGTAATCATAACCAGCTCCATAGTGATGGGGATAGCGAGCTTCGGCGGGGCCCTGCTCTTCAGGCTCGTGCTGCCGATTTTCATGGACAGCGTCGGATTCACCTACCTTGAAATAGGCCTTGTCCTCACCCTCCACTGGCTCTTCCGCGGGTTCTCGGTGTTCTCGACAGTCAAGCGCCTTCCAATGAGGGAGAATGCGATAATCGGCTCGGTCCTGATATTCCTGCCCCTCATCGTTTTCCCGTTCGCCTCCGCCCCGGTAGCAATGATTCTAGCCGCGCTCTTCGGCCTCGGGATGGGCTCAGTCGAGGTCCTTTGGGAAAAGATGATATTCCACGCAACAAGGGGAAGCAAGGCGGTGTCAAGTGACATAAGCCTCGTCCAGGTGGCGCCCACTCTCGGGAGCATCATCGCTCTCGCAATCGGCGGGTTCATGATAGACTGGTTCGGCTATCCGCCCCTGTTCATCCTGTCCGCTATCTGCTATGTTGCATACCTCGGCCTCGGGCTTGGGCTCCTCAAAGCCACGAAAAAATAGTCATTCGATTCTCGCAATCTCGCTCCCAATCTTTATCCCGTGCTCGCTCGTCGAATTCGCGTTCAGCTCAAGGACATACAACGCATCCGAGTCAGGGTAATAAACAGTGCAAGGCTCGCTTTTGCAGGGCGGGGCATCCTGCGCTATCCCGACAACTTTCCAATCTTTTCCGATGAATATGATGTCGATGTTGAATTTCATATTTTTCATCCAGAACCCGTGCCTTCCCTCATTATTGAAAATGAACAGCATCCCGCAGCTCCCGCACAGCCCGTTCCGACCCATGAGCCCGAGCTGTATCTCCTGCTGGGTCAGCGCCAGCTCGCATCCGATAATTTTCCCGTCAGGGAGCCGGACCTTCGCTTCATCTGGAACCGGCAAAGCCGTTTCATTTCCAGTACCATCTCCGGTCCCCTTCCCAGTTCCCGTTCCGTCCGGAGTTCGCACAGTTTCATTCCCGGTCGGCCCCCCGGTGGCTTGCCCGCCCCGTTCTCCGAGGCACCCGAGCAATAGAAATGCGATTATTAGCATAAGGAAAATTCCTTTCATGGCCTAGCTCAGTCGGGTGAATAATAAAAAGACTAGCGTATACTAGTAACCTGCGCATGGCAGTTTAAAAAAAGGAGCAATTAAATGAGAACGGGGGCAAAAAGAAAAGCGAGCGATATGAAACTTCTCTTCATAACCGGCAACAGGCACAAGTTCCTCGAGGCCGAAAGCATTTTAAAAGGATGCGGCGTTAAAATAGAGCACGGCTCGCTCTCGATTCCCGAGGAAAGGGGCGAAGACTGCGAGGCGATTGCGGCTGCGGCCGCGCGCGCTGCGTACAGGGCGCTTAAAAAACCCCTGTTCGTTGAGGATTCAGGACTTTTTATCGAGTCCTTGAATGGGTTTCCGGGCGCATATTCGGCCTGGGCTTTCGGAAAGCTCGGCGCTGATGGAATCCTGAAGCTCATGACAGGCACCGTAAAAAGAGGCGCGGAATTCGTCACGGCGATAGCTTATGCCGATGAGGATGGAGTCAGGACATTCGTAGGAGCATGCAAAGGAACGGTGGCCCCCATGCAACGGGGCTCGACCGGATTCGCCTATGATGCCATATTCGTCCCGGAAGGCCAAAGCAAGACATTCGCCGAGGACCCGGAATTGAAGGCGCGGGTTTCCCACAGGAGAATGGCGCTCGAGAAATTCGCGAAATGGCTGGAAGAGAAGGAAAAATCGTGATATTAAAATAAAAGCTGCTCCTACCTCTCGTTCATCGGGGGGTCAGGAGGAGCCTGAAACCTAGGGGGCGCTCCCCCTGGGTTCGGAAAGGGCTGATAAAATGGCGAAAATGCACTCGAAGAAAAAAGGGAAGTCGGGCTCAAAAAGGCCTCCGACAAAAGTCGTACCTGATTGGGTCGAATATTCGAAGACAGAAGTCGAAGAGCTCATAGCCAAGATGGCGAAAGAAGGAATGGCATCGGCCAAAATCGGGCTCAAGCTAAGGGACACATACGGAATACCGAGCGTGAAGGACATCACCGGAAAGTCCGTGACCGAAATCATGAAGGAGAGCGGCGCGAAGATGGACTACCCCGAAGATATGCTCAACTTAATCACAAAGGCAGTAAAGATGAGGAAGCATCTCGAGGTGAACAAATCCGATGTCCACAACAAAACAAAGCTCCTCCACGTTGAGTCGAAGATAAAGAGACTTGTGCGCTACTATGTTAGGTCTGGGAAGCTCCCTGCCGGCTGGTCGTATGACCCGGAAAAGGCGGCGCTTCTGGTGAAGTGAGGTGACTGAATGGTAAAGGGCAAAGCTGTTGACAAGTGGAAAATGAAATCATGGTACATCGTTTACGCGCCTGAAATGTTCGAAGGCAGGGAAATCGGGAAAGTTCCGGGAACCGAGGACAAGAACCTCATCAGCCGGGTGCTGAGGGTCAGTCTCGCCGAAATAACCGGAGACCTTTCGCAGAGCTACGCATCTATCAACTTCAGGGTGGTCTCAGTGAAAGGCAAGACTGCGCAGACGAAGATGATAGGCCATGAGCTGTCCAGAGGCTATCTCAAGACGCTTGTCCGAAGGGGAAGGAGCATCGTGACGATAGTTCAGGATGTCACAACAAAGGATAATGTTCCAATCAGGGTGAAGGGCGTTATTTTTACGGCGAGAAGGGTCAGCAGTCCTGTCTCGAGGGCGATTAGGGCAGAAGCGCATGCCGAAGTCATAGAGCGCTCGAAAGAGATGTCGTTCTCCCAGATGGAGCAGGAGATGATTTTCGGAAAGTTCTCCTCGAGGATTTTCAACAGGATAAAAAAGATTGCGCCTATCAAGCGTGTTGAGATAAGGAAGACAGAGGTCCGCGGGGCCTAGGCGAGCCAATGCTCTACTCGTCCCTCTCTTGGGAAGAAATCGAAAAGGCAAGAAAGAGGAACCCTGTCGTGATACTCCCCGTTGGAGCTGTTGAAGCCCATGGCAGGCATCTCCCCCTCGATGTAGATTCGCTGATACCTTTTGAGTTGGCGAAAGAAGTGGCGAGCAAGACGGAGTCCCTGGTTCTCCCGGTCTTCCCATACGGGCCCTGCTTTTCGCTTCGAGGATATCCGGGAACAATCTCAATTTCCCCGCAAACTCTCTCGAACTCGATTTATGAAATCTGCTCAGAGACCCTTAGGAACGGTTTCACAAAAATCCTAATTCTCAACGGGCATGGCGGAAATTTTTCGCCGATAAAGCACGCGCTCGAGAAGCTCGATTCCGAGGGCGAGGACTTCCAGGGATGCGTTGTCGAGTGGTGGGCAATGAAGGAGCTCTCGGAGCTCTGCAAGGACCTCGGGCATGCGGACGAGAACGAGGCTTCCCTTTACATTCACTATGCGCCTACCGACCTCGTGAAGAGAGCAAAGCAGGAGGAGCGTAAATCATATGTAGGTTCTCTCATACCCCAACCTGATGACGTTTTTGGTCCATCGGGATATAGGGGGAAAGTAGAGAAAATATCGAGGGAAAGAGGGAAGAAGATGGCCGAGATTGTTGTTGCGAAGCTCGTCGAGCTTGTCAAGAGCGATTTGGTTCTTGAAGAGAAATAGGGAATCCTTATCCTTACTCGCCCAACCTTTGAATCCGTCAATCGCGGAAGCTGCTGTCAAGTATATGGCCCGACTTCACCATTTTCGTTTTCAGGTAGTTCTTGTTATACCTGTTCGGCTTTATCACAAGTGGAATCCGGCCATTGATTTTTACCCCATGCCTCTCGAGGTCGATGATTTTCCGAGGATTGTTCGTTATTAAAAGGACGGAGTTCACATTCAACGCTTTCAACATATGTGCCGCGACAACATAATCCCGCTGGTCGTCCTTGAAGCCCAAAGCGATGTTTGCCTCTATGGTATCATACCCAAGGTCCTGCAGCTGGTACGCCCTCAGCTTGTTCATCAAGCCAATGCCCCTTCCCTCTTGCCTGAGGTAAAGCACAATCCCCCTCTTCATGCGGGAAATCTTTTTCAAGGAAGTTACGAGCTGCTCGTGGCAATCGCACCTCAAGGACCCAAACGTATCCCCGGTCAGGCATTCCGAATGCAGCCTTACAGGAACGTCTTCCTTCCCCCAAACATCATCATGAATTATTGCAACGTGGTCCTTGTTCTCCTTGTTGTTGTAGAACGCCACAATCACGAACTTGCCGAAGATTGTCGGGAAATCCGCGACAGCCACAATCTTCACGCACAAGCCCTTCTGCTCGATGGGGCACCACTTCTTTACGTCCTTATCGAGTATTTCTTGCAGCCTGGGTTTCTTCAAAGGCATACGAGCCACCTTATGGGTTAGAAGACGGATTATTTTTTAATTTTCTCCTTATTACTCTTACCATCATTCAGACAGGTGATTTTAATGATGCCAGGAATGAACCCGAGACAGATGCAGCGGCTCATGCAGCAGATGGGCATAAAGAGCGAAGAGATTAAGGCAAGCCGGGTCGTGATTGAACGGGAGGGCGAGAAAATCATAATCGAGAATCCCCAAATCACGCAAATTGAGATGCAGGGGCAGAAGAGCTACCAGATTGCCGGCACAGAGAGAACCGAGAGCGCGATTAGCGACGACGACGTCAAGATGGTTGCCGAGCAGACGGGTGCAAGCGAGGCTGATGCAAAAAAAGCCCTTGAGGGCTCCGGCGGTGACATAGCTGAAGCAATATTGAAGCTGAAAAAGTAGAACGTGTATAATGAACATACATTTAATAACTATCTGATATACATATTGCTCGATGATTGCGTGGTGCTCAATATAAACCTGGGAAAACCTTACGAGGTGTTCATAGAATCGATGATTAAAAAGGGCTATGCCGGAAGCCAGGTCGAGGTAATACGTCAAGCCATTTCTCTTTACAAGCGGCAGATGGAAGACGAGGGAAAGTTTCCGGCAGAGGAAGCCTCAAACGATACGAAGCCGAAGGCGGGCAAGCAAAAAAAGATTCCGCTTGAGGACGTCAAAGAGAAATTTGGCCTTAGGTAAGAGTCACTTCCCCCCTGTCCCTTACCCATTTGAGGACTTCGCCCTCGTCCTTCGTTACCCCATGATTCTTGAAATATTTTAGCAGCGTCCTCACGTCTCTTTCTAAAAATTCCTCGGCTTTGGGGTGATTCAGGAGGACCGCCTGCCCTACGTCAATGATATATGGTTCACCCATGTGCATCAGGATGTTGTATTCTGACAAGTCTGCGTGAACGAGGCTGTTCTTGTAGAGCTTCTTTACGAAGCCCAGAAGAGACTCGAGAGTTTTTTCCGGGGTCTCCGTCCCCATCTGCTTCAGCGTCGAATCAGGGACCCCCTCTTCCCCGATGAAATCCATAATCAGTACGTTCTTCTTGAAAGCGATTGGCCTCGGCGCGTTAATCCCGAACTCTTCGAACAGCGAGAGGTTCCTGAACTCCTTTTTCGTCCAGGCGAACACAACATCCCACTTGTTCTTCTTCATGTTCGAGAACCTCGGGTCCCCGAGCATGTAATCCTGCATCTTGAGGAAATTGCTCGTCTCAATCCGGTATATTTTTACTGCCAAGTATCCGGTCTCGGTGCTGGCCCTGAAAACATCCGCTTCCTTCCCAGTTGCCATAGGGTAATCGATGCTCTTGACAATCTTCTTCTTGATGAAATTGCTGAGCAGCTGAAGCGTTTTCACGTCAAAAACAGCGCTCTCGAGCTTGCGCTTCTCCTTGTATTGCTTTTCCTCGCGGGCAGGGAGCTTCCTCTTCCAAAGCCTTCTCGCCATGGGGACCCTACCCCCTGAAGTAGCCCTTCTCCTTGAGCCAGTCCGATTGAACCCGCGTGTATCTCCAAACAATGTCCGCTCTCTTATCGCCTTCGATGGTCCAGGGTTCGACAATGACCACGTCGCCTTCCTTCACCCAGATTCTGCGCTTTATTTTTCCAGGTATCCTGCAGAGCCTTTCTTTGCCGTCGGTGCAAGAAACTAGGAGCCTGCTTGCCCCCATCATCCCGATTACTGTGCCGAGAATCTCGCCTTTTTTTGGGATTCTTACCCTCCCAACCATATCAATAGGACCATTATCCAATAAAGCACCTCAATGCACTTTCACCGGGGACCTTGCGCCACAGGCCTCGCACACAAGGGTCTTTACTCCCCTTCCTGCATCGATAAGCTTCGTGTCAGGCTTCTTGCACTCCTTGCAAAGGACATACGTGTTAGTGAATGCGAGAATCCTTTCGTTGAGCACCCGGTCGTTGAATCTGCCGGCGAGCACGAGCCTCTTCCCCTCCTGGCTAGCAGGCACCGCGAGTTCCCTTGAAAGGAATTTAATGAGGAGCGCCCTGTCCCTCCTGAGCGTCTCGACGATGAAATCGAAGTTTTTTATTATTGTCTTGCTGCCCTGGCTGAAGCTGTCCACAATTGGGATTTCGAACCTCTCTACGGTGCCCGCGTTCTTGGGCATCATCGAGTAAGCCCTGTCCAGTAGCTCTTCATAACTCGTTACCATCGGACCACACCCTACTATTCTGTGCCGTCGATTTAAAAAAGCTTCCTTCGCAGTTCCTCGAAGTTAATTATGGATTCAAAAAACGATTGGTGGGTTTTTAATAATTGCCCGCCTTAATTATGTCGGGATTATGGCTAGGATTAAAGGGGGGGAAGCAGAAAAATTTGCGGAAAAAATAGCTGCTCCGCCGACTGAGAAGAAGACCCAGAAGCCAAAAGAAAGCAGGAAACTGCAATGGCTCCTCGCGTTCTTCACAGTGTTCATAGCGCTAGGTGTGGCATTCATGATGCTCTCGTCATTTATGGTGGAAGAGACGGAGCCGACCCCGATAACGAGCCATCTCATCGAGTTCTATGGCCGAGAGTGCCCGCACTGCGCCAGGATGGTTCCAGTGGTCTCGCAGGTTGAGGCCGAACTCAACGTTTCCTTCTCAAAGCTCGAGGTCTGGCACAACTCAGGCAACAATAGGATTTTTGAGCGCTATTTTGAGACTTTATCAAAGGCCTGCGGAGGCGAACTGGGAGTACCCACGTTCTACAACATGCGAACCGGCAAAGCCATCTGCGGCGAGGCCCCAAAAGAGGAGATCATGTCCCTCGCGAAGGGTTAACAACGGGCTTTCGCAACATCGAAAGCATCGAGCAGGTCCTGCAGACTCCTCTCCTCGAAGGTTCACCGCAAAAATTGCAGACCACGGCCGTTTTCCCGCAAACAGGCGCTTTCTTCTGAATCTCGAGAAAAGTCCTCACAAAATTCATCTTCAATTCAGGGAATCCTCCGCTGACAGTTTCCAGCTCTTCAACAACATTCCTTCCGAATGAGCCCTTCGAGCATGGGCACCGGTCGTAGAGGACCGGGAACTCCATCTCGCGCGAATAGCGTTCAATATCTGGAGTCGAGCAGAAATACAATGGCTTGATTCTTGGGACGAATATTTTGCCGTTTGCCTTTCTGCCAGGGCTCGAAAAAAGGTTAAGTTCCGGATTCCCGTTGATAAGGTTCATGGCAGCCGTCCTCGCCTCATCTTCGAGGTTATGCCCTGTCGCGAGCATGGCTGCCCCGATTTCCCGCGCTTTTCTATTAAGTATCCATTTTTTCATAACCCCGCAAACCGAACAGGAGGTCAAATTGGCTTTTGCCTGCAAAGAAGACTTGAGATAGCAAACAGAGCTTCCAAAATAATCCCGGGTTGACGCGATGTGGAGTTTGATTCCCCGTTCGCTGCAAAAAGAGCTAATGTTGCCCCTGTTCTTTTTTGACCAGTCGCCTATCCCAAGATCTATATGGAGCGCTTCGGTGTCATACCCGTTTTCAAGAAGGATGCCGGCTACGCTTGTCGAGTCCTTGCCGCCAGAGCAAGCCACAACGACTTTGTCGCTTTTCGAGGCCAGGGAATAGTCCTTGATTGTGCGCAGCACATTCTTTTCAAATTTTTCGGCGAACTTCGAACACATGTTTTAGTTGTAACCGTTTGATTTTATTTTATTACCGATTACCGGAACTGCTGGGTTTATTAACCGAGATTTTCCATCTTCACGCGTGGCGACCGAAACCAACAGTCCATTAAAGAAAGCGGATGCCGCCGGAAAATCCGACTGGAAAGATGAAGTCGAGCTTGTCTCGTACATGACCACCAAACCGATTTTGCACACGTTCAAGAAACCCGCCTGGTCAAAAGAAAGAAGCGCCCTCGACATCATTGAGCCGGTTGAATACGAAAGCCCCAGTGCTACGGGGGTAATATGGAAATCAGCAATCTCGGTCCCGATGCTGCTTCTGCTTGCGTTGCCGCTACTCGCTGTTTTCGCATTAACATCCATCCACTACGGAGCTTTTCCCGATTCATTGACGCCCTATATCTTTAAGGCCGCCCAAAATGGCCCGAGGAGCCCCGCACTTGTCGCTGGGTCCTGGGCCGTTGCGCTCATCATCTTTGTCCCTTGGAGCGCTTATGTCTGCAGGCTCGAGAATTGGGTGTCCAAGCACCTCGAGTAGAATCATCCTTCCCCAAATTGTCATCCCAAACCCAGCCTTGCCCGGTTTATCCCAAATCCCCTTACCGCAAAGTATTTAAATACTGAGTATTACAAAGTATGAACATGTATGAAAGTGACAGGACTGAGCTGTTTGAATACGAGGTAAGGCACAGGGGGGGCTCTTCACACACAGTTGCCAGGCCTAGGAAAGAAATCGTTGAACTGATTGAGAAGAGCGAGTGCGAGAAATGCAACCAGATTATGGACGTGAAGGTGGACCGGAATAACACGAGCGTAGCCATTCTCCACTGCCCAAAGTGCAAGGACCAATACGTATTCCCAGCCGACGTCCTCTGGCTTTAGGGGGTAAGGCCAATAGGGTGCTTCCTCTACCTTTGTTGATTCATCCCTGTTTTTGTCTTTTATCACAATTTTCATTAATTTTGTCATCCTAGTAACATCACGTTATTAAAGTATCTAGTCGCATTAAATTACCATTCCGAGGTGAATTAGCATGAGCGGAACAGAATGCCCCGAGTGCGGAGCGGGGATAAGCCAGAGAGAGGGCGTTGATGTTGGAGAAATAATCGCTTGCCCCGACTGCGGGACGAAGCTTGAAGTGAAGAGCCTGCAGCCTTTCGCCATCGACAAAGCCCCTTCAGTGGAAGAGGACTGGGGCGAGTAAGCTGTGACCGAAATTGTGCGGCTTAGTTGATTCTAATGAGACTCGCCCTCCTGTTCACAATCCTGACTCCAGAGAACAAACAGCTCTTGTCTAGCGCAAAAAAGAGAGGCATCGAGCTAGGGCGAATCCAGGACAGCGGGATGCTTATGGAATTGACCGGAGGGCAAAAAGAATTCGACGGAGTGCTCCAGCGCTCTTCTTCTTACGCTCGCACGCTCTACACTTCGTTCTACTTGGAGCAGCTCGGGACTTACGTCTGCAATCCCTACGCGGTGCACAGGAAATGCGGGGACAAGTTCTTGGCTTCGGCGCTCCTTGCGAAAGCGGGCGTTCCAACCCCGAAGACTTTCGGGGCTTTCACTCCCGAGCAAGCTACAGTGGCGGCGAAGAAGCTCGGTTTCCCAGTCGTCATGAAGCCCGTCTTCGGGAGCTGGGCAAGGCTCGTGCACAAATTGAACGACAGGGAGGCGCTCGAGGCCGAGCTCGAGTCGAGGGAGGAGATGGGCCACGCGTTCCAGAAAGTCTACTACCTCCAGGAGCACATCAACAAGCCGGGAAGGGACATCCGTGCCTTCGTCATCGGCGACGAGTGCGTCGGCGCCATCTATCGGCATTCGACCGAAAAGTCAGGCTGGATAACAAACACCGGGAGGGGCGGAACCGCCTCCAACTGCCCAGTGACAAGGGAACTCAGTGAGATTGCCCTAAAAGCAGCAGGAGTTTTCGGGGAAGGGATATACGGCGTTGATATGATGGAATCCGAGGACGGGCTCGTGGTCCACGAAGTGAATCATACCACCGAATTCCGTAATTCCGTAGAGCCTACCGGAGCCGACATACCCGGGAAGATGATTGAGTACTTCGCATCCAGGGCGAAGAAGTAAGAGGTAATCCCATGGCATTCAAAATTTCGATAATCGGCGCATCAGGCTATACCGGAGGCGAGCTCCTGAGATGGGCGCTCATCCACCCAGAGATGCAGGTAGCGCAAGTGACTTCCGAGAGGTTCGCAGGAATCCCGGTCACAAAACTCAACCCGAACCTGCGCAGTTTCACTCAAGCCGAGTTCGTCTCAGTTAAGAAGCTCAACACCGACGTGGACGCACTTTTCCTCTGCCTTCCTCACAAGGTTTCCGCGCCTTATGCCAAGCAGTTCATCGAGACAGGCGCGAAGATAATCGACCTTTCCGCTGATTTCCGGATTCACAATAAGGACGTTTACGCGAAATATTACCAGGAGCACCCGTGCCCCGAGCTACTCGCCAAGGCAGTTTACGGGATACCTGAACTCCACCGGGAGGAGATAAAGAAAGCAAAATTAGTCGCATGTGCCGGATGCCTTGCAACCTCCGTGATACTTGCAGCGGCCCCGCTCGTTAAAGCAGGCCTTATCGAGAACTCAACAATAATAGCGGACTCGAAAATCGGGAGTTCAGCCAGCGGCGCTGCTTTCGACATCTCAACGCATCACCCGGAGCGGCAAGGCGTTGTCCGCTCCTACAAGCCTTCCGGCCACAGGCATACTGCGGAGATAGAGCAGGAGCTGAATGAGATTGCCGCTTCAGTCGGCGCTCCGACAAAAGTTTCAGTCGGCCTCACCCCGCATGCGATTGAAATGGTCCGGGGAATTTTAACGACCCTTCATGCGAGGCTCCTCTCGCCGGCGAAAGACATCGACCTTTGGAAAGCTTATCGCTCGTTCTACACCGGTTCCCCGTTCATCCGGATAGTGAAGGACAAGGAAACGCTCTACCGGTACCCGGAGCCAAAGTGCGTTGCCGGAACCAACTTCGCTGACGTGGGTTTTGAAATAGACCCAGAGAGGCCGCGAATAATCATCATGTCGGCCATAGACAACTTGGTAAAGGGCTCAGGGGGGCAGGCGATACAGGACTTCAACCTCATGTTCGGTCTCGATGAGAAGACCGGGATTTGGCAGCCGGGCTTCCATCCAATCTGAGAAGTGATTTGATGGCAAAACCCTTAATCGTTGTAAAGATAGGCGGAAGCATCGCAGGCGAGGCATCCAACCTGGCTAAAGACATAGCCCATCTCGCAAGCGAGTTCTCATTTGTCATAGTCCACGGCGGAGCGAAGCAGACGACGGAACTTTCCGAGAGGCTAGGCCTGCAGCCGAAATTCATCACCTCCCCGTCCGGGGTCAAATCCCGCTACACTGACTCTCAGGCAATCGACATATACACCCTCGCTATGAGGGGAAAGGTCAACGCTTCCCTTGTTCTCGCTCTTCAAAGAGAGGGCGTCAACGCAATCGGAATATCAGGAATTGACGGCAGGCTCCTTTTGGCGAAGCAGAAGATAGTGACGTCGATTGACGAGAATGGGAAGCAGAAAGTGATACGGGATGATTTTACTGGGAAGATTGAGAAAGTGAATCCACAAGCACTCGAGCGCCTGCTCTCCGATGGCTTCACCCCCGTCGTTGCCCCAATAGCTCTCGGCGAATCGAACCAGCCCCTCAACACAGATGGCGACAGGGCGGCAGCAGCAATAGCAGGAGCGCTCCAGGCAGCCAAGCTATTGCTGATGACAGATGTCGATGGATACTATAAGAATTTCCCAAATGATTTGGCCCCCTCTCTCACGCGAGCTGAAATTGAAGATTCTATACGGAATGCATCTGGGGGGATGAAGCGAAAGCTCATGGCCTGTGGGGAGGCCACGGATTCAGGCGTTAAAGAGGCGATAATGGCGAGGGGAACAAGGGAGCGGCCAGTTTCGGAAGCCTTGGCGGGCGGGGGCACTCACATCGCAACAACTGGTTCGATGCGAAACGAACCCCAAACAAAAACCAAGTCGAATGCTGAGCTAACAGAACTTGAGACAAGGCTCGAGATGAATACTTACAAGAAGAGGGACATCGCGATTGTGCGGGGGAAGGGAAGCATCGTCTGGGATGTCGAAGGAAAGGAATATGTCGACTTCACAAGTGGCATCGGGGTTGCGGTCCTCGGTCATGCCCACCCGAAATTGTGTGGGGCAATAGCAACGCAGGCCCATAAAATAATGACCTGCAACGAGTCTTTCGCGAATGACCAAAGGGTTGAACTGCTGGAAAGGCTTGCAAAACTTTGGTCAAACGCAACAGGCCGCAACGGAAGGATTTTCTTTTCAAACTCAGGAGCCGAAGCAAACGAAGCAGCACTGAAACTTGCGAGGGCGAAAACAGGGAGGAAGGGGTTCATTGCAGCGATGAACGCATTCCATGGCAGGACATCGGGAAGCCTGACACTAACGTTCAAGCCTAAATACAGGGAGCGATTCGAGCCCCTGCTCGGTCCAATCACCCGTGTTCGGCTCAACGACATTGAAGGACTCAAAGCAGCTGTTACTCAAGAGACTGCAGCAGTTTTTCTAGAAGTTATCCAGGGGGAGGGAGGAGTCAGGCTCGCAAAGGAAGAATACCTAAAGGCAGCTAGGGACATCTGCACTGATAAGGGGGCGCTCCTCATTTTCGATGAAGTCCAAGTGGGCATGGGAAGAACTGGAAAGTTCTTCTCTTTCGAACACTTCAATGTCAGACCGGACATGGCGACAATGGCAAAGGGCCTCGCAGGCGGGGTTCCCATCGGCGCGACAATTGCGAACGAAGAAGACTGCGCGTTCAAGATTCTCGAGCATGGGACCACGTTCGGCGGTAATCCGCTCAGCTGCGCTGCTGCAAATGCTACCCTCGCCATTTATGAGGAGGCAAAGATTCTCGAACAAGTGAAATCATCCGGGAGCTGGCTTTTCGGGCAGCTGGCTCAATTGAAACAAAACCACCACTCAATTCTTGATATCCGGGGGATGGGCCTGATATTGGGAACTGAGATGAAAGTGGAGGTGACCCCGCTTCTCAAGGCCGCTCAATCAAAAGGCCTCCTCATTCTATCCGCAGGAGATACTGTGATAAGATTGCTCCCCCCTCTGAACACCAGCCGTGAAATTTATGAAAAGGCGCTCCCAATTCTCGATTCGGTGTTGCCATGAGCAAAAACGCTGAAGGGGCACGAAAATTTCTTTCGGAGCTTGTTAAGGCAGAGAGCTACTCCGGGAATGAGCGCGAAGCAGCCGAGGTTTGCGCAAGCAGGATGAGGGATCTTGGTTATAAACACATTGAAATTGACGAAGCCGGCAATGCGATCGGGGCAAATTTTGACTATGAACGAAATCCGAACCCCGACCTTCTCCTGTTCTCCCATCTTGATACCGTGAACGGTTTCTGGAAAGTCAGAGAGGACGAGAACGGGATATCCGGGAGGGGCGTCGTTGACGCGAAAGGATGCCTAGCAAGTTATATCGAAGCAGGAGCCTCAGCTCCAAAATCGCTCAAGCTCGTTGTTGCTGGAGTGACCGAAGAGGAGGCTCCGACCTCGAAAGGCACGCGCCACCTGCTCACTCGCATCAAGCCGAAACTTGCAGTAAACGGAGAGCCTTCGAACTGCGATGGCATAACCATTGCTTACAAAGGTAGAATACTAGTTGAATGCAGGAGCGAAGGAGAAGCTGCCCACGCTGGGATGCGTGCTGAGAACCCAATCGAGAAAGTCATCGAGTATTATGAGAAACTGAGGGACCACTTCCCCCGCCATCACACGTTCGACTCAGTTATATTCAACGTTACGCATATTGATTATGGGAAAAAAGATGCGCTTAACATCATACCGACAAACCTCGATTTTTACATGGACGTAAGGGTTCCACCAAACAAAGAGATAAAGAAAATAGAGTCCTTATTCAAATCCTCGGCCCCAGATGGAATTAAAGTAAGGGTAGCAGAGTCCTTCCCAGGTTGCGAAATCTCACTTAACGACCCCCTCGTGAGAGGAATGGTCTGTGCAATCAGGGGTCAGAAAATTATTCCACGTTATCTAAAGAAATCAGGAAGCGCCGACATGAATCTCACAATGGCTGCAGGAATCCCAACAATTGCTTACGGGCCCGGGGACTCAAAACTCGACCATACGGGTAAGGAGTATCTCGCATGGTTAGACTACGAGAAGGCGATTGTCGTGCTAAAGAGCTTCTTGAAAGAACAGAAGTTCCTGGGTTGAGCAAAGAAACCGATTCTTAACAGAGTTTACGCAAAGGTGTTTAAATCTTTATACACAATTGTTAATACTGGTGGTTTGATGAAAATATACGGAACACTTATGGTACTGGCGCTCGTAGTCATTTTGCTTTTTGGATGCACGCAATCGAGCGGTTATTCGCAAGGAAATGGGGCGCCAAAAGTAGATGCGGCGAATCCTTCTCCAAGTGGGCAGGAGCCTGGAAGCACAGCGCCCCCAACAAGGAATGCGCAAGGAGGCGCCACAACACCGCCTCCAGCGACGACTCCTCCTTCGGGCAGCGGGTCAGGGGACACCACGACACCCCCGGCAGGCGGAGGAACTGCGCCTCCTCCAGCCCAAGGGCAGGTCAAGGAATTCAGCGTTGAGGCAAAGCAGTGGGAGTTCATACCGGGAACAATAACGGTGAACAAAGGAGATACTGTGAAACTCAAGCTAAAGAGCACTGATGTCGTCCACGGGTTCTTGCTCCCGGACTTCGGAATAAACAAACGCCTTGATCCTGGGCAGGAAGTCGAAGTGTCTTTCACAGCAGACAAGACCGGCTCATTCACATTTTATTGCAATGTGCCGTGCGGCCCAGGCCATCGGGACATGAAAGGGACTTTTGTCGTGAATTAGTTTCTTTTCCTCTTTTCTGTTTTTTCTTCCCCCCTAGGTCCCCCCAATATATGTTTTATAAACATATTCCCCCCTATATAGCCTGCATCCCGCCATAGCTCAATGGCAGAGCGGTCGGCTGTAGTTTGAATGCACCTTCGAGGTGGAAACCGACAGGTTGTGTGTTCGAATCCTTCCC
>JAKAKT010000023.1 GCA_021813385.1 Microcaldota archaeon | reverse complement strand
GCCGAGGCTGCCGGCCTCGTCCGATATCCGGAATGGATAAAAACCGAGAAGCAGAGGCTCGAGTATCTCCTTCGAGAGGCGACTTATTTTTTGTTATCGTTCATCTCCCGAGAACTGGGACAGAACCAAGTCTCATGAAGCGCCGTCTCGCAGCTTTTCTTGCATTTGTCATAATAGCGCTTAGCCTGTTTGTCCTCTTCTTCGGCGCAGCATTGAAAGCTGAGCCGAGGTATGATTACTACATCGCATGCGGCTGCGGCTGCTGCGGCGCCAGCGAGCCAGTGATTCAATGCCTTTACGGCTCGAACGGGGACAGCATCGAATCTGTGGTTGCAAAGGATAAAGCTATAGCAAAGAGCCCCGAGTGCCCGAAGGCAGGATGCAGCATGCCCATTAAGTATGAATATTGCGACTGAAGCCGAGCTCCTATCGCCAAATTAAACTAACCCCTAATTGGTTTTAGTTCAACTACGACGTGCTTTTTAGCCATTTTTTCCAGATTGAGCATCAGTTTTGATTTTGGCCCGAGCTTCCTTCCGGCGAGCCTTTCGGCCCCTTTCTTTAAAAACTGCTTTGTGAGCAAGAACTTGTCAATGACTTTGGGCCTGCACGCCTGCGAGCACCCGTTAATCTTCACTTCGACTTTTCCGCTTGCCCGCAATCTCTTCAAGACATCGGTATCGCGCGCCATGGGCACAAGGAAAGAGCCTTTGGTGTATATGAAGCCAAGCTTCCTGCTGGCTCCCTTTTTGCTCGTCTTCCAGAATAAACATAGCACGCGATTCGCGTCTATCTCCTTCTTCGCAATCATACGTGGGAACATTTGTGCATATCTCCTTTTAAACATAACAGATGAGCCGCTGGTTTTGACTCCTGAAAGGCAAACGATAATCAATTTATATTTATTGCGTCCTATTAACCGATTGCTCGAGGAGATTTCAGCTTGATATGGGCGAACTGACCTGATTCTTCGCCGTTCGCTTAAAAATGAGTCAGGGAAAAAAAGCAAAAACAGGATTTGGATTGGCAATATCGCATTCAGGTGTTATATTGAGGATTTCGGTGGTTGGCACTGGGTACGTGGGCCTTATAACCGGGTGCGGTTTCGCAAAGCTCGGCCATAAAGTCTCGTGTGTTGATATCGACAAGAACAAAGTCGAAAAGATAAACCGGGGCGAACCGCCCATTTATGAAAAGGGGCTGGGGGAGCTGCTTAAGGAGGTTGCGGGCAAGAATCTCACCGCAACTGCAGATATTGGGCCTTCGGTTTCTGGAGCTGAACTTGTTTTCATTGCAGTGGGCACGCCATCCAGGGAGGATGGGGCTATGGACAACACATATGTGGAAAAGGCCTTCCTCGAAGCCGTGTCTTATGCTGATTCGTCCAAAGCCATTGTCGTCAAGAGCACCGTAGTGCCTGGGACTACGGACTCGCTAGCAGCTCTCGCTGAAAAGAAGCTTGGGAAAAAGGCTGGCCTTGATTATGGGCTATTGATGAGCCCGGAATTCCTCAGGGAGGGCAGGGCGGTCGATGATTTCTTCAACCCGGACAGGATTGTTATCGGGGCGAATGATTCTAAGACGGCTGAAAAGTTGGCTTCCCTTTACGCGGGGTTCAAATGCCCGGTTATGAAAACTGACCTGAAGACTGCGGAGATGATAAAATACGCAAGCAATGCCTTTCTCGCGACCAAGGTCAGTTTCGCCAATGAGATTGGGAACTTATGCAAGGCCCTCTCAATCGATGTTTACGAGGTAATGGATGGCGTAGGGATGGATAAGCGAATTGGGAGGAGCTTCCTGAACGCTGGGATAGGATACGGGGGGAGCTGCTTCCCGAAAGATGTGAAAGCGATAGTCTCATGCTTCAAGCAGAATGGGATTGAACCTAAAATCCTCAGCAAGGTCATTGAGGTGAACGATGAGCAGCCTTACAAGATTGTCGAGATTGCAAAGAAAAAAATCAAGCTGAATGGCAAGAAAGTCGCTGTCCTCGGGCTTTCGTTCAAGCCAGACAGCGACGATATGCGAGAAGCCCCAAGCATAAAGGTCATCGAAAAGCTTCTTGATGGGGGAGCCAAAGTCAAGGCATACGACCCACAAGCTATTGGAAATGCGAGGAAAATCTTCGGGGGGAAAATTGATTATGCTAAGACGCAAAAGGAAGCTTTGGACTACTCGGACACGGTTTTCATTCTGACGGAGTGGGAAGCTTTTCGGGATGAGAAACTTTATGCCGGCAAGATTGTCTTCGATGGCAGAAAGGTTTTACAGAAGAAGAGCGGCAGCGATTACGATGGCGTATGCTGGTAAGGAGTTGGTGGCGTGAAGATACTGGTGACTGGAGGGAGTGGTTTCATTGGCTCGCATCTCTGCGAGTCCCTCGCAAAGAAGCACGAAGTCGTTTGTTTCGATAGCCTCATTACCGGGAAGAAGGAGAACCTCGACGGAATTGGGGTAGAATTTATCAAGCGTGACATAAGAAAGCCTTTTGATGCCAAGTGCGACCTTATTTTCAATCTGGCTTCGCCAGCCTCTCCGGCAGATTATATGGGCTATCCATTGGAAACAATCGAGGTCAATTCACTGGGGATGATGAACGTCTTAAGCAATGCAAGAAAGCATGGGGCGAGAGTATTGCAGGCCTCAACATCAGAGATTTATGGGGACCCGCTTGAGCACCCCCAAAGAGAGAGCTATTTTGGAAATGTCAACACCCTTGGCCCACGGTCATGTTATGATGAATCAAAGAGATTTGCTGAAACATTGTGCCATGTTTACCATGAGAAGTATGGGGTTGAGAGCATCATCGTCAGGATATTCAATACTTACGGGGAAAGGATGAGGGTGGACGACGGCAGGGCGGTGCCGAGTTTCATTACGCAGGCATTGGAAGGCAAGCCGCTCACTGTTTTTGGGAGCGGGAACCAGACCAGGAGCCTCTGTTATGTGGGGGACCTTGTCAACGGGATGGAGAAGCTCGCATTTTCGGACATGGGATTTGGGGCGTTTAACCTAGGAAATCCGCAAGAGATAACCATAAACGAGTTGGCAAAAACTATTCTGGAGCTGTGCAAATCCAAATCAAAAATTGTCTATTCGCCGCTGCCTCAGGATGACCCAAGGAGAAGGAAACCGGATATATCGAAAGTAAGAAAAGCTGTTTCTTGGGAGCCGGAGGTGGATATGATTGAAGGGCTCAAGAGGACCATAAAATGGTTCAGAGCGAGGGGGATTGTATGATTGGGATAATTCTCGCCGCGGGAGAGGGTAAGAGGCTCCGGCCGTTGACCTATGCTATCCCGAAGCCTATGCTTCCGGTAGGTGGGAAACCCGTGCTTGACTATGTAGTTGAGAACTTGAAAAAGTGCAAGGAGATAAAGAAGGTATATGTTGCTGTTTCGAGGTCCAGGGGCACAATAGAGAATTACATCGGCCATATGGATTATGGGGTCGAAGTAGAGCTTGTGACAACCCTCGGATGGGAAACTGGCGGGGACCTGAAAATAGTTCTAAATGAGAAGGAGATAACCGGCCCGGTCATAGTTGCTTATGGCGACGTGGTCTCGGACATTGACACTGCAGACTTGCTCGCGTTCCATAGGAGAATGAAGAAAGAATCGACAGTGTCGCTTTTCGAGGTTCCGGATGACGAAGTCAATCGATTCGGCATAGCGGAGTATGATTCTGGCCTGGTGAAGAGATTCGTGGAAAAGCCTAAGCTGGAGGACGCGCCATCGAATCTTGCGAATGCCGGATGTTATATACTCGAGAAGGGGGCTTATTCCCAGCTTCCGTTGGAAAAGAAGCGGGTCGAGGAAACCCTATTCCCGCATCTTGCGAAAACTGGGGAGCTTGCTGGTTACGTGTGCAAGCCGAGCCACTGGCTCGATATAGGGACTATAGATGCTTACAGGAAAGCAAACCGGCTTGTGGAGGGGATATTGCCTCCGCCGAAGAGCAACGGCGGGGGGTAAACACGCAATTCAGAGACGCCGAGATTCGGGCTATTTTTTATTAGCCCCGAAATCCTCTTTGTACCACTTGTAAGTAAGCCTGACCCCTTCTTCTAGAGTGACTTTTGGGTCGAAATCCAGGAGCCTTCTGGCTTTTGAGATGTCCGGTTGCCGCCTCAGTGTTCCTCCCTCAGGAAGAGGCACGAAAGAGGGATTTATCTTTACTCCCATCACTTTCTCAATAATTGTTATCAGCTCGAGGACAGAATATTCCTCCTTGTCATTTCCAACGTTAAATATTTCTCCGCTGGTTTTCCGCTTTCCCATTTCATAAAGTGCATCAACTGCATCGGTTATGTAGCAGAAACTTCGAGTCTGGGACCCGTCTCCCTGGACCGTGAATTTTTCTTTCTTGAGCACCCTGCGGATGAATTGGGGAATTACGTGCTCATAACCCATTCTCGGCCCGTAGAAATTGTGCGGCCGAACGATTGAGTAGTCAATCCCGAGTTTCTTGCAGAACGCATGCGTGTATATCTCGCCGATTATCTTGCTCCCCGAATATGTGAAACGTGGATTTCGGGAATCCTCGACAACAAGCTTGTGCTCTTCCTTGGTGGGGTAATGCTCTGGCTTTCCATACACCTCTGATGAGGAGAAGAAAACGAACTTCTTGGCATCGCTCCCTGCTAAAGAATCGACCATGTTTATCGTTCCCTTTGTATTCACCGAGACGACCCTATCCGGGATAGAGTAAAAGTATTCCGTCCCGTTTATTGCAGCAAGGTGGTAGACGGTGTCGATGCCTTTCATCGCCTTCGTGACCGCTTTCAAGTCAGTTATATCCCCTTTGAAAAATTCGACCTTGCCCGTAACTGAAGAAAGGTAGTCGAGCCTGCCGCGGAAATTGTTGTCGAATATCCTTACGGTATGCCCCTCCTTTACGAGCCTCTCCACCAGGAAAGAGCCTATGAAACCGCTTCCCCCGGTCACGAGTATTCTATCCAATCCCCACACCCCGGTAGATGAAACCGAGCCGCTCTATCTCCTGCCTATTGAGCATGTTCCAGCCGTCTATTATTATCGCCTTCTTTTTCATTTCCCCCGCGTGTTCATCGAAGGGTATCTCGCCCCACCTTGGGTGGTTATTGGTGATAATCACGCAGTCTGCACCCTTTAATGCCTCGCTGAAAGTCGTCACGTATGTGAGCTTGTCGACTACGGAATCCTTGTTGATTACCGGGTCCATCCCCACGATATTGGCTTTTTTCGCCTTCAGCAAGTCTGCGATATCCAGCGCTGGGGAAGCCCGCACATCATCGGTCTCAGGAAGGCCCTTGAACGCAAGGCCCAGAAGAACTATCTTGCTGTTTTCGATTTTCTTTTTCTGCTTGGAGAACTCTTCGCCCACCATCTCCACCATGTGGGCAGGCATGCTCTCGTTGAGCTTCCTCGCAGTCAACACCATTGAGTGCGGGAGCTGGCGCTTCAGCTGATTCAAGAAAATGTATGGGTCCTTCGGGAGGCAGGCGCCGCCGACTCCTGCACCCGGAATCATGATTTTCGTCCTGGCGTAGTTCATGTTGGCGCTTTTCGCGACCTCGTAAGCATCGACGCCCAACTGCTCGCAAACGAGCCCCATTTCATTCCCAAGGGCGAAGTTCACGTCCCTGAAAACGTTGTCTATCTGCTTTATTATTTCAGCGGTCTCAAGGCTTGAAACGCGGACTAGCGTGTTCGTAAGTTTCCCGAACAGGAGCGCCGCTGCATTTACGCTCTCCTCGTTTATTCCGCCGATTATCTGCGGCAGGTACCTAAGCTCCTCAAGAGCCTTTCCCTCAAGTGTTCTCTCTGGAGCAAATGCAACCTTGATGTAGCCGTCCTTTAACCCTGCTGGCTCCAGGATGTTTTTTATCACGTTCCTGGATGTTCCGACCGGTACGGTTGAGCGGAATATGAGGAGGTCATCCTTTTTTATCTTCGTAGCAATCTCCTTTACGGCCCTCTCAAAATATTCCATGTGGACCTTGTGGTCCTTATCGACTGGAGTTGCGACAGCCACTATATAAGTGTCTATATCCGGGTCGCTGGGAATCTTTGTGGTTACCACCAGGCGGTTGTTCACGTATTTTTTTATGTAATAATCGAGGCGGGGCTCGTGGATGTGCGGCTTCCCTCTTTTAAGCTGTTCGATTGCTTTCTCGTTTATGTCTACTCCCACGACATCCAGCCCAACATCAGCGAGAACAGCACTGAGAGTCAGGCCGACGTAACCAAGCCCAACGACGCAGATCTTTTTCATCTCTTCACCTTCCATTATTAGATAAAACACCACAGCTGCTTTATTGGGGCATTATGCTGCCAGCGGTGCAGCCCCGAACAAGAAGAGAAACGCAAAATCCCGTCAGGATAAATGGGATTCGAGCCCCCCCATCCCCGCAAATTTTGTTTTATGGGAACAAGCTTAAAAAGCTTAACCTGGCGAATATGCGTCGTTAGAAAAATAAAGGGCTGATGGCGGTTATGTCAAAAAAAGTCTTCTTTTACATGTCATCGGATTTCCATTACATGTACCACCATATGGCCGACAACCCGCCAGAAGGATTCGAATACTCGGCAAGCAAGTTTATGGCGCACAAGGAGATTACGAACTCTGTACGCGGGATGTCGCCCACTCTCGGGAATAATTTGATGGGGATTCTCAAGAGTTTGCAGCCAAAGTTGTCCCCAGTTTACAATGACCTCCTCATAAGCCTCAACAAGCCGAAAGTGAGGGAATTCGATGCAACTGGGTATGACCTTGTGCACAGCGCCCAAAGCCTTCTATCGACGAACAGGCCGTATGTAGCAGATTTCGAGCATGCCGCTGTCTTTTGCGGCTTTAACCAGTATGCCCTGGAACGCGAGAGCTATGTGAGGGCGCTGAAAAAAGTGCTGCTCGACAAGAACCTGAAGAGGCTAATCCCCTGGACTAACGCCATCAAAGAGAGCCTTCTGAACTTCGTCAAGGATGAGGGGATTGAGGAGAAGACTGAAGTCATCATGGCCCCCATAACCCCTCCTGAAAAATTTGAGAGGCAGAAGCACCCGGGTGTGAATTTTCTGTTTATTGGGAGATGGTTCTACGAGAAAGGGGGCCTTGAAACGCTGATTGCGTTCGACAGGATTAGCGAAAAATATGACTGCTCGCTTACGATGGTTGCGCCTTCGGCTCCAGAAGATGTGAAGGAGCGTTTCTCGAAGAATAAAAAAATCAGGTTTCTCGGGACCCAGCCTTACAATGAGCTCAAGCGGCTATACGGCGAGAGCGATGTCCTTGTTTTCCCAACCCACCTGGATACTGTCGGATTCGTGATTCCCGAGGCGTTCTCCTATGGATTGCCAGTCATTACTGTGGACAGTTTCTCGCTGCCCGAACTCATCAAGGATGAGAAGACGGGGCTCATTGTCAAAAGCTATTACTCCTCTTTCAGGAAGGACCGCGGTTACATATACCCGACTGCAAGGGAGCTCTGGAGGAGGAGGCCTGAAGACTGCAAGAATCCGACTGAGCGGTATATCGGGGAGTTGGGCAGAGCGATGGAGAAAACGCTCAATGACGGGGCACTGATGAGGAGGATGTCCAAGGCAGCGCAAAAGGAAGCGGTCGACGGGATGTTTTCCCTGGCTAAGTGGAAGAAAAAGATGGGGGGGGTATACGAGGAAGCATTAAGTAGTTGATAGTAGTTGATGATTGCAGGGAGTTTGGGATGAAAGCGGGGGGAACAGATGTTAAATTTTGCAAATGAGCGAATCGTGGTAACTGGCGGGGCCGGCTTCCTGGGTTCATATGTCGTGGAAAGGCTGAAGAGAGAAGGCGCAAAAGAAATATTCGCCCCAAGGAGCAAGGAGTACAATTTGGTCGAGAAGGCCGACATCCGAAGGCTTATTGCCGATTCGAAGCCAACAGTGATAATCCACCTTGCTGCGGCTGTTGGCGGAATCGGGGCGAATAAGGAGCACCCGGGCGAGTTCTTCTACAAGAATCTCATGATGGGGGTCCAGCTATTGGAGGAGGCCCGCCTCTCGAAAGTCAAGAAATTTGTGGCCATAGGGACCATATGCGCATACCCGAAATTCGCCCCAGTCCCCTTCAAGGAGGAGGACCTGTGGAACGGGTATCCTGAGGAGACCAACGCGCCATACGGGCTTGCGAAGAAAATGATGCTCGTGCAATCCCAGGCATACCGGTTGCAATACGGCTTCAACTCGATTTTCCTCTTGCCAGTGAACCTTTATGGCCCTCGCGATAATTTCAATCCTGCAAGCTCGCATGTGCTTCCAGCGCTTATTCGAAGGTTTTCTGAAGCCAAGAATCGTGGCGATAAGGAGGTCGCGGTATGGGGTGATGGCTCAGCGACAAGGGAATTCCTTTATGCTGATGATTGTGCCGAGGGCATTGTGCTCGCCACTAAAAAATATGACGGGGCCGAGCCTGTGAACCTGGGCTCTGGGATGGAGATTTCGATAAAAGACCTCGCGAACCTGATTTCGAAAAAAATAGGCTTCGGGGGGAAAATAGTTTGGGACACGAGCAAGCCGAACGGGCAGCCGAGGAGGATGCTCGATGTATCGAGAGCGGAGAAGTATTTCGGATTCAAGGCGAAAACAGGATTTGATGAAGGGCTCGATAAGACGATAAAGTGGTATTTGGGGAATAAGGATAGGATTGGGCAATCTTAGGTTCCGTCTTTATTCCGTATTTCAGTCTCCCATCTCGAAAGCTTTCCCTCGAATTTCTCAATGAGTTTTATTATTCTCTCTGAAGATTTGCCATCCCCATAGGGATTCTTCGCCCGCTTCATTTTGTTTGAGACATCTGGATTTTCGAGAATGCCCATTGTTTCCTTTATGATGTTGTCCGCTTTCGTCCCGACGCACTTGTTTCCTCCAGCCTCAACGCTTTCTGGCCTGTCTGTCACATAGCGGAGAGTGAGGCAAGGGACATGGAGGCTCGAGGCCTCCTCCTGCAATCCCCCGGAATCAGTCAGTATGAGGTCGCTCTCAAGGATGATTCTCATCGCATCAGTGTATTTTGGAAGGCATGGGACCCAATGGATGTGGTCCTTGCTCGCGAGCTTCTTCGCATACCCGAGCTTTTCAGCTATGATTTGGGTGCTCGGGAGGACTGAGCAGAAGAAATTCACGTCCTCCATCTCGAGCAGGCTGTCGAAAATGCCCCGCATCCTCTCCTCGTGGAGCATGTTCTCTTTCCTGTGGCAAGACCAGAAGACGAGCGGGTGCTTGAAGCGGAATTTTTCCAGAATCCTGCTCTTCTTCCTGGCAAATTCAGCATGCTGGAAAGACGCGTCCACAACCGTGTTTCCGGTTACGAAAAGCCTGTCTTCCGGGACATGCTCTGAAAGCAGGTCGTGCTTGTTCTTTTCAGTCGCAGCGAAAAAGAGCGACGAGCAGGCATCTGCTGTTTTTGTGCATATCTGCTCCGGGTATGGCTCCCAGGAATAGGTCCTAAGCCCGGCTTCAACGTGGCCAACTGGGGCAAGGGCGAGTGCCGCCGCCTGGGACATGAACATCGCGGTGAATGTGTCCCCATGAGTGAGAACGATATCAGGTCCCTCTTTTTTGATGACTTTCTCGCCCTCAGTGAGCATCACTGCCCCCATCTCGGGGGCGGTTCCCTTCGCTTTCAGGTCATAGTCCGGTCTCGGGATTTCCAAATCATCAAACAGGTCCTCGTAAAGATTAGACGAGTAGTGCTGGCCGGACCATAAGACGATTGTCTCGTGACCACGCTTCTTGCTTTCGCGGACAAGGGGCGCCATCTTTATTGCGCATGCGCGGGTCCCGAAGGCATGGATTATTTTCACTCATTCACCACAAAAGATAATGCTGGTTATTAATGGATAAAATATAAAAATTGATAAGATGAACAGTTGAGGGAGCGTGCCGTTGTTTGGCTGAGCGATAAAAACTCAAGAAACCGGCAGAATTTTAAGCGTTTAATGCGTAACGCTAACAAGAAAAGCGACGGATTAACGCCGAAAACTTCAACCCGGAGATGCCCCGCCATGAAAAATGACATAATGATTGAGTTCATCATACCCCCTAGCCCGTACTTGGGGGACCCGTTCAGGAACCCGCCCTTGGGGATTTTGTATCTTGCAGCTGTTGCGGAGAAAGAGGGGTACAAGCTGAGAATCACGGATTTCAGGGGAAAGGGGCCTGAATCGTACAAGGAATTGATAGGGGTCGCGGATGTTTATGCTATCACGTCGACAACCCCGGATTACCCGGAAGCTAAGCAGATAGCCAATGTTGCGAGGGCCAAGAACAAGAAAGCGTGGATTGTGCTGGGAGGGATACACGCCACTTCAATGCCCGGTAGCATAGACCCGATTTTCGACAAGGTTGTAATCGGGGAGGGGGAAGTCTCGCTTCTTAGGGTACTGGATGACTTTGAGAAGGGAAACGACCAAACGCGATTCTACCAGAGCGAAATGATTGAGGACCTGGATAGCTTGCCCTTCCCGGCAAGGCACCTCCTGCCATTCGATTCTGTTTTCAGCCCGCACGCGCTTTTCTACGGGGCTGGCCCGACCGCAACTGTGATAACCTCAAGAGGATGCCCCTACGCCTGCTCTTTCTGCGCCAGCAAGAAGATGTGGAAGAGGAAGGTGAGGTTCAGGAGCCCGAGCAATGTTGTTGCCGAGATAAAGCATTTGGTGGACGATTATGGGATAAAGAATTTCAGGTTCCATGACGATACGATGACTGTAAAAAAGGAGTGGCTCAGGGAAGTGTGCGACAAGATAAAGCCCCTGGGGATAAGGTGGAGGGCGGGAACAAGAGTCGACAGGGTCGAGCGCGATGTCCTGCAGATGATGAAAGACGCCGGCTGCGATGAGATAGCATACGGGGTCGAATCCTTCTCCCAAGAGGTCCTGGATAAGTCCAACAAGAAAACAAGAATCCCTGACATTTACAGGGCTGTTCGGATTGCCAAGGAAGTCGGGATGGGAGTGAGGGTGTATTTGATAATCGGCTTGCCTGGGGAAAAACCGGGGTATGTCGACAGGCTGATAAAATTCTGCGAGGAAGCGAATCCGGACGCGGTCGACGTTTCAACATTGGTGCCCTTCCCAGGGTGCGACATTTACGATGACCCCAAGAAGTTTGGATTTTCGATAAGCGTTGAGGATTTCGATAATTTCGTGATGGCAAGGGGCCTGGGGAAAGACGAAGTGGACATGGACTTCGTCTTCAAGCACGACGTTATGAGCAACGAAGAGCTGAAGGACGAAAGGAAGAAGCTGCTTGAGTATATAAAGAGCAGGAAAATGGTCAAGAATTTCTAGGGACGATTTTTTGCATAAGCATCAATCATGCTCTTCGTGACAGCCCTTGGCCTCGAGTTGAACCTTTCTGGATTTTGCCGAATGAAATCCTGCACCTTCCTGGTCACTTCGGCATCATAGTTCGGCGGGATTATTTCTTTTGCCCTCTTCGCAATACAGAGGCCCCGGACCCGCTCGTCACCCTGGCGCTCCCTCGCTGCGTTTATTTTTTCCCAAGCAACTGAGAGGGGGATGTCCCTGAAATTGCCTATGTCCTCGGACAAATTGGCTTCGCACAGGTCGATTTCCCCGGTGTATGAAACGTAGAAGCCGGCGCGCGAGATATCGCACGCGAGGCCGCCCGGGAAATCCGCGACTCGCGTGAATGGTATCCCGTATTCCCAGGCGATTATGTATGTCTTGACTGCAAGCTCAATCATTTCATCCCCAGTTATCCCAAGTTTTTCATAGTCGAACTCAGACCTCCCGATTGGCATGAGCGCGCAATTGACAGTGTAGATGTTTCGCGAGAGCCCGTAATCGTAAAGCTCTGGAATCTCTTCATGGTTGGCTTTGAGAACTACGGTGCCGAACGCAAGATGCGATGGCGCGCGGAGGTTGAAGCCCGAGTTCATCAGGCGCTCCAGGGCCCGGTTCCTTTTTTCCGAATAGCCTGGCCTGTTTGCTATGTGGTCCTGGTAATGTGCGTCATACTTGAGCACTATTGTCACGCCCGCCTCGTTAAGACGGCCGATGGCCTCCCCTCCGTCAAAACCATGGAGTTTGAGGCAGAGCCCGTCATCCCCCAGAAGGTCGCCGCATGAGAAGATTACTGGAATCATTCCCGACTTCTTTATCTCGCCGACTAATTGGAAGATGTCTTTCCTTGAGAGCGGTTCCCCCTCGCCTACAAACCTGAAGCTCTTGCCCCCGAGTTCAGCGAACTGGCGAATCATGCTTGCAATTTCATCACCAGCCAGGGGAGTTCCTTTCATCGTGTCAAGGTATCCGCAGTATATGCAATTATTTGAGCAGCCGGAATGGGCTGAGATGTCGAGGGTGAGTGGTATTCCCTTCTCGCGAGCCAGCTGGTACTCACTCTCGAGAAAAGTTCCTCCATTATACCCCCACCTGATTCCGCCAGCGCTTGCGCTGGGTTCGGTTGTGTTCATATCGGCCACCCCCCGGTTATGCCGATAAGTATTATGGTTTTTCTTGTATTTCCCTTTGGCGCCTTACCTGTATGGTGGGCAGAAGAAGGCTAACGGAGAAGAGCAAGGATTTCATTGAAAACTGGAAGGAGCTTGCTTTCAGCTTTTGAGAGGAGTTCCGCATATGAGGGCTTCGAGATGCCGAATTCACGCGCGAGGTCCCCCAAATTCACCTTCTTCGGCCTTGCGTAATAGCCGCTTTTGCATGCGAGCTCGAAAGCTTCCAATTGCCGTTTGGTAAGCATGCGGGAGCCCTCGGCGAGCCGCAGGAAACCTGTTGTGTTAAAAGTGTCGAGCGCGAGCTCCTCTTTCGGTTTAAGATAGTGCTTGCTTTTCAGCTTGAAACTGTATTTATCATCGAGGAGTTGGTTGAGATTGTGAAAGGATTTCTGCGAGGGCACGAGCAGCGTGTAGCGGTCCATCTCGTTAATTGTTCCGGTGAATGGGAGGATGACGCAGCCTGTTTTTGCGACTGAGTCTACGAATAGGGAGCCTTTCGTCAGCATGCGCACGACTGCCCTGTCCCTGGACTTCATTAGCAGGTCGAGCTTTTTCACTCCCTCATGTTTTGATATCCCATCTATGAACCGCCCTATTTCTGGGGAACGGACTTCGTAGATTCCGTATTCTCCGTGCTTATCGGCTCCGGAAACCGAGACCACCTTAATCGAGCTGTCCTTTACTTTCTCAGAAGTTTCTATCGCCGGGCACCCCTCGTGGTGCGCCTCAAGCTCAATGATGAGGGGCTGCTTCCTCTTTTCCATGGAAAAATTATGTCGAAAGGCTAATAAAAGGCTACCGAGAAGCCCTATTGGTGGGAATATGGACAAGATAGGAGCAGGAATACCCGGGCTTGACGAGCTTCTCGGGGGCGGGATACCGAAGAGGCACAACGTCCTAGTTTGCGGGGGGCCCGGCACAGGGAAGACGACTTTCTGCATGCAGTTCCTTTACGGGGGGGCGAAAGCAGGGGAGAAGGGGATTTTCATCTCCCTTGAGGAGGAACCCGAATCGATTGTGAACAACATTAGGGCAACTTACCAATGGCCCGGCTTTGACGAGCAGATGAGGAATAAGGATCTTGTTGTGACGGGGGTCGAAAAATTCAACTTCGAACATTTCATGGACGTGATACAGGACCTAGTCTCCGACCAAGGCTATAGCAGGGTAGTGATTGATTCCTCGACATTGCTCAAGATTTACTTCGACAACCCGCTCGAGTTCAGGAAGAACGTGTTCAATTTGGCGGGGTTCCTGAAGAAATTCGACTGCACCTCGATATTCACCGCCGAGTTCCCGCACATGGAGAGGAAGGGGACGAGCTTCGACCTCGAGCACTTCGTGAGCGATGGGATAATATTCCTCTATAACCTGGAGAAAGGGAACCTGCGGGTAAGGGCGTGCGAGATTGTAAAGATGAGGGCGTGCGAGCACGCGAGCAAGGTAGTTCCCCTTAAGATGACGAAGCAGGGGATGGTCGTATTCCCGACTGAGCAGGTCTTCAGCGAAAGCTCGATGCATTAGTGGTCTTTATGAAATCCGAATCCCTTGTTGAAGTCTACACCTCGATGTTCCAGATTGTTGGCGAGTTCACGACCCACCGGGTGATGTTTGCGGCCGGGGAGAAAATCGGGATGGGAATGGTAAAGAACCGGGAGCTCAACGACCCCAAGATATTCATGGAGGTCCTCAAGGACCACATGGAACGCGAGAGACTCGGGGAAATATCTTACGAAATGGTTCAGAAGAAGAGCGCCTCAGCCAGCGAATACCCGGTTGAATTGATTGTCAGGATTTTCAATTCCCCATTGACCCAGCTCCCAGGGAGCGGAAAGCCCCAGTGCAGCTTCCTCCGGGGGATTTTGCGGGGCGCCTATTCCGAGTTCAAGCAGTGGAAGGATGTCAGCGTGACTGAGGTTAAATGCATCGCTGCGAACGGGGACCACTGCGAGTTTGAGATTAAGCAGGGACCTGGGAATTACTGACGTAGTGACTAGTCGTGAGGAGGGGGTCAGGAGGACCAATTTGTGTTCGAACACAAATGGTCCATAAGTTCGATGCGTCGAACTTATCGGACCCTGAAACTGGGGGGAGGAAACTTCCTCCCCGCGGTTCGGAGCGAGTTTGAGATTAAGCAGGGGCCGGGAAACTACTGAAACACTAATTTGTTCGAGACCGAAAATGTTAACGGGGTTTTTCCCTGACGGTAATTTTTTAAATACTATCCCATGAATTAGTAAGTCCTGCGCATAGTGGTCTTGAAGCGGGAAAGGGGGGTTTGAATGGCGGAAGCGCATGCCGAGCACAAAGATGACGCTCAGTTTATTCAATCTGTATCATCCCTGAAGAAAACAGAGGACGAGGCAAAGGCAATCATCGCTAAAGCGAACGAGAATGCGGAGGCCGAACTCCGGGAAGCGAGGGAGAAAGCGGACGAGATTGCCGAAGGGGCGCACGACGATGCAGTCAAGCTCAAGGACAAGCTGCTTTTGGAGTCAAAGAAGGGAATCGAGTCCGAGCAGGGGTCCATACTGAGGAAAGCCGAAAAAGAAGCGGCTGACTTAGAGAAGAAGAAGGTCAAGCCCGAGGACATCAGGAAAATCGCGATGAGCGTCCTCGAGTGATACGATGAATTTAAGACCAGTCGAAATGGCCAAGGTCAGAGTAATCGGTTTGAGGAGGGACCAGGCTAAGGTTGTTGCTGCGCTGCATGAGGCAGGGCTTGTCGAATTCAAGGAAACCGGGCCTTCCGGGCTAACTCCTGACATTCCCGGTGAATCTTACAGGGAGGTTTCGGAGCAGCTCATCAGGCTTCGAGGCATAGAAAACTACCTGAAGAAAAGCAGGGGGGAGATTGGAGTTTGCGAAAAGATTTCTGTTGAAAAGGCCTTGAGGGAAGCGAAGGAACTGACGATAGACGCGAGGCTTGCGGAACTCGGGAAAGCTTCCGACGAGGCGAAGGATAGGAAGCGCAGGCTCATCGAGCTGAAGAGGGCGCTGGCGCATTTCAGGAACCTGGATGTCGATTTTTCAGACCTTAGGCACCCAAGACTGAAATATTCGCTGGGGAGCTTTGGAACAGCCAAATTGCATTTGTTCAGGAAGTCCCTTGATTCTCTAACTAAGAACTACAGCATTGTGACGAGAGTCAGGGGAGAGAAGGTTTTCGCGCTTGTCGCAATTGAGAAAGGAGTCGAGGCGGGCTCTGTTTTCGGGGAAGCCGGTTTTGCCGAAACTGACATCTCAGGATTGGAGGGAAAGCCCACCAGGGTATTGGATGAACTTGAGAAGGAATTGGTTGAGCTCGAAAAGAAGCTCAGCACGATTGAACTGGATATTTCTGGGATTTCAACAAAGCATTACTGCAGGGTTGCGCAACTTCGGGAAATTCTTGAGATTGAGGCTGACAGGCTCGAAGTGGTGGCGAAATTCGGCAAGACAGACGAGCTTTTTGCTTTCGAGGGATTTGCCCCAAAGAGCAAGGTCCCGGAAGTCAGGGGATGCCTCTCTGGGGCGGTCGGAAAGAATTACCTGGTGCAGGAAGGCGAGGCCGGGCATGATGCGCCGACATTGCTCGAGCACGGGAAAGCCGCCGGTCCCCTGCAGTTCCTTGTGGAGTTCTATTCCCTGCCAAATACCGGGGAACTCGACCCGACCCTGCTGTTGGTTTTCACTTTCCCGATTATTTACGGAATGATGCTCGGGGATGTCGGCTATGGGCTCATCTCGCTCTTTATATCCCTGCTCATATTAAGAGTGTTCAAGAAGGGGCTGATGGCGGGCTTCGCGAGGCTCTGGGCTTATGCTGCCGTCCCGACAATAATCTTCGGAGTCATATACGACGAATGGCTCGGCTTTTCGCACTCCCACTTGCTCGAGCTGCTCGGGCTGGGGCACGCAATCGGTGGGATGGGGCTCGAGCTGCCGCTCTATAAGGGGCTGAGCAGGATAGAGGACGTGAAAATGCTGCTCGCACTCGCGCTCATAACGGGATTCCTCCAGCTGCTCTTCGGGTTCGCTCTCGGGGTTATAAACGACTGGGGCCACCACAGGAAGCACTCTTATGCGAAAATCGGCTGGATGGGGATTCTCGCCGGGGGATTTTTCAGTGTCTCGATAATGTTCTTCGGAGCGTTCCCGAAGGAGTGGCTTTACCCGTTCGGCGGGCTGTTCGGCATCGGGGTTCTCCTGGTGCTGGTTTTCGAGGGGCCGATGGGCCTGTTCGAGATACCGGGGCTTGCGGGGAATGTGCTTTCCTACGCCAGGATTGCCGGAGTGGGCCTGGCCGGGGTCGTCCCTGCTGAGTTCATCATCAACAAACTTTTGCTCCCAAAACCCGAGATGGGGGTTGTCACGTTCGCCATTATGTCCGTGGCATACGTTTCCCTGCACGTGGCGAACGCCATGCTGGGCATGATTGAGTCGCTGGCGCAGGGCGCCAGGTTGAATCTCGTAGAATTCTACTCGAAATTCTACAAGGGAGGGGGACGGAAGTTCTCGCCCTTTAGAGTTGAAAGAGCATATACCAAGAGGTGAGAATATGGCATTGTTTGAGAAGGAAGCGGGCATGGCGATTGCAGCCGGCATAGCGATGTTCGGGGGGGCTCTCGGCACCGCATGGGTTCAGGCGAGCGTCGGCTCTGCTGCGATGGGAGTCATTGCCGAGAGGCCTGAGGAAGGAAGCAAGCTGCTCGTATGGCTGCTGATTCCAGAGACAATCGTTGTGTTCGGATTCGTGATTGCCGCAAAACTGGCCGGGCTCTTCTAGACAGGGTGTGAACCTTGGGAATAAAGGAGATGGCCGAAGAGATATCCAGGAATGCCAAGGCCGAGGCTTCCCGTATCGAGAAGGACGCCGGGGCGAAGGGCGAGCGGATGCTTGCCGAGGCCTCGGAGAAAAAGAAGAAACTTCTCGAAGGGGCAAAAGCTGAGGCCGAGGCTGCTGCGGCGAATGAGAGGAATGAGAAAATCGCCGCAGCTCATCTCGAGGCCAAGCGGATTGAGAGCCGCGCTAAGGAAAAAGCCATTGATGCTGCGATGAAAGGAGTGCTCGAAGCAACAACGCACGCGAGGGAGAAAAACTACAAGGAGCACCTCAAGAAACTCATCAGCGAGGGCATCGTTGAAGTAGGCAAGGATGCTGTCGTGAGAGTCAACAAGGAGGACAAAAAACTGGCCCACTCCCTCGGCTTCGTAGTTGCGGATGAGCCGATTGACTGCATCGGGGGGGCCCTGATCACGTCACCTGACGGGAAGGTGGTCTTCGATAATACATTCGAGGCTAATTTCGAGACAAGGAAGGAGCGCATAAGGACAGAAGTGCACAGGCTCCTGTTCGGAAAGGGGAAGTAGGTTGAATGATTGGGAAACTACGGGAATTGGCAACAGGTGGGATTCTCTCGCAAACACCGATAGCCTTCGGGTATTCAAACGCAAGAGTGAAGGCCATGAGGACCCACCTCTTGACGCGGGCCCAATTCGAGGAGATGGCCCGGGTAAAGAGCGTTCCTGAAATCATCGAGATGCTCGAGAGGACGCATTTCAAGCAGGACCTCGTTGCGCTATCCCTGAAATTTTCCGGAGTGGACCTCGTTCGTGTAGCGCTGGGGAAGAATGCCGCCCGGACTTACCGCAAGCTCATCAGGATAACCCCAGAGAGCGGCAGGGGGACTGTGCTCGCTTTCCTCAGGCGCTGGGATGTGCACAACCTCAAGACGATACTGCTCGGGAAGTCGATGGGCTACTCTACGGAAAAAATAGAGTCGCTCCTAGTTCCTGCAGGCGAAATTGGGGAGGACGAGCTGAAGAGGCTTGCGGGCTCCGACCTCGAGAGCGTCGTCGGATTCCTAAAGAGGTGCGAGTTCTGCCCTCCGAAAGAGTCCTGGGAGAACCAAGTAAAGAAGGGAGATTTGTCTCCCCTAATGAATGAACTCGACAGGGTGTACTACAAGGAATTGGCCTCGAAGGTAAAGGGAGTCGGCAGGGATGGCGGGACCGTACTTTCTCTCGTGAAGGCCGAGATTGACGCAAAAAACATTATGCTCGGGATCAGGGCAAGAAGAGAGCAGATTCCAACCGAAACCATCGAAAAGCTTCTCCTGGACGGGGGAAGCATAAGCAAGAGGGAGCTCGTGAAGATTGCTGAAACCAAATCCACTGAAGAGGCGGTTAGGAAGCTGAGCCGGCATTATGACCTTACGGAGGCTTTCGAATCATACAAGACGGACAGGTCGCTTGTCCACTTCGAGACCCACCTGGAGAATTGGGTTGCCCAGAAAGGCGTGAAGGCGCTCAGGAGGTCGATGCTCTCGGTGGGCGCACTCGTGGGCTACGTATACCTGAAGAATGCTGAAATCGGGAACATCAGGAAGATATTGAGCGCAGCAGAGTTCGGGATTCCCGAAGAGAAATTGAAAGGGATGCTGGTGATTGCGGGATAGAAGGCTCCGGGGGATTACGGAGAACGGCATGGGGATGGGAAAAACGGAAATGAACGCGGGAGAGCGAGAGTGGGATAAGCATGGCTGAGAAAACTGAAAATTCAAACGAGCTGCCACACAAGATTGTTGTCGTGGGCTACCCTTCAACGATAACCGGGTTCAGGCTCGCAGGAGTGCAGGAAACTTATAGCGCAGAAGGGAAGGACTGCGAAGGGACTGTCGCGAAACTGCTCGAACGCGAGGATGTCGGCATCATAATAATAAACAGGCGAGCTGTCCAGGGCTTCGACTGGAGGATGAAGAGGAGAATCGAGAAGACCACGAAGCCAGTCGTTGTCGAGATACCGGACAGCCAGGGCGAATTGCCGGAGGAGGAGTCGCTCGGCGAATTGATGAAGAGGGCGCTGGGATTTGACATTGCGAAATAAATGATGAACTTGTGCGATGGAAAAAACGAGCGAGCCGCGAGGCGGCGAGCTCTTGTGTTTGTTGAGGTGTGTAAGATGGGAGTGCTTGAAAGAATAACCGGCCCCGTAGTTGTCGGGGACAAGATGCGCGGGGCGAGGATGTACGACGTGGTCAGGGTGGGGACCGAGAGGCTCGTCGGCGAAGTAATCAGGCTCAAGGGCGACAAGGCCATAATCCAGGTTTACGAGGACACATCAGGCCTTCGGCCGGGCGAAGAGGTGGAGAACACCGGAATGCCCCTCTCGGTCGAGCTGGGGCCCGGGATGCTGAAGGCGATTTACGACGGGGTCCAGAGGCCGCTTGAAATCATGCACTCCACCTCCGGGAACTTCATCAGGAGGGGGATTGAAGCGTCTGCCCTCGACAGGAAGAAGAAGTGGGAGTTCAAGCCTGCTGTGAAGAAGGGGCAGGAGGTTGGCCCGGGGGACGTGCTCGGGACCGTGAAGGAGACTGCTGCCTTTGAGCACAGGATAATGGCGCCCTTCGGGACCGAGGGGAAAGTTACCCACATAGAGGAAGGGAAATTCACGATTGATGAAATCGTCTGCACTATTAGCGGGAAGAAGAAGCATGATGTGAAGCTTGCGCACAAGTGGAACGTGAGGAAGCCAAGACCAGTTGCCGAGAAGCTCTTCCCCGAGATTCCGCTCGTGACCGGTCAGAGGATTCTCGATACGTTCTACCCGATTGCAAAGGGAGGGACCGCCTGCATCCCCGGGCCTTTCGGCTCCGGGAAAACTGTTACGCAACAATCGCTTGCGAAATGGTCAGACGCTAAAGTGGTAGTTTATGTGGGATGCGGAGAGAGAGGGAACGAGATGTGCGAAGTGCTCACCGAGTTCCCCGAGCTAGTCGACCCGAGGAGCGGGAAGCCGCTTATGGAAAGGACTGTCTTGATTGCGAACACCTCGAACATGCCAGTCGCTGCGAGGGAAGCCTCGGTCTATACCGGGATGACGATTGCGGAGTATTTCAGGGACATGGGTTACGATGTCGCGCTGATGGCCGATTCCACCTCGAGGTGGGCCGAGGCGATGAGGGAAATCGGGGGAAGACTCGAGGAGATGCCGGGTGAGGAGGGATATCCGGCTTACCTCGGGAGGAGGCTCGCCGAATTCTATGAGCGGGCCGGAAGAGTCGTGTGCCTGGGAAGCGACAAGAGGAACGGCTCAGTCTCAGTCATCGGGGCAGTATCCCCGCCAGGAGGGGACATTTCAGAGCCTGTTTCGCAGAACACGCTAAGAGTTACGAAAGTTTTCTGGGCGCTTGACGCAAGCCTGGCGCACAGGAGGCACTTCCCGGCAATACACTGGCTCCGGAGCTACTCGCTCTACAACGCGAGCCTTGCGAACTGGTTCACGAACAACATAGGCTCGGACTACATGGAACTGAGGGAAAGGGCGCTCGCGCTCCTGCAGAAGGAGGCGGAACTCCAGGAAATCGTCCAGCTCGTCGGGCCTGACGCGCTCCCCGAGAAGGAGAGGGCAGTTCTTCTGGTATCGAGAATGATAAGGGAGGACTTCCTCCAGCAGAGCGCATACCACGAAGTCGACGGGTTCGCGAGCATGAAGAAGCAGTATTTGATGCTGAAGACGATTCTCAAGTTCCACGAGCGGATGAGCATGGCCGTGGACAGCGGGATTCAATTGAAGAGGTTCTCGGACCTGCCGGTCATCCACGAGATTGCGAGGATGAAGGAAATCAAGGAGGAGGACTCCGAGAAGGGAATCGGCTCGATAATGAAGAATGTCGACGAGCAGTTTAACGCTATAAAGTAGGTGGTGTGATGGGCATTAAGGAATACAAGACCGTAACCGAGGTCGCCGGGCCTCTACTCTTCGTGGAGAACGTCGGCAACGTTGCTTACAATGAATTGGTTGAGATTACGCTCCCTTCGGGTGAGAAGACGAAGGGGCAGGTGCTCGATACTTCGAAGGGAAAGGCGGTCATCCAGATATTCGGGGCTACTGCCGGCCTTGATGCGCACGAGACGAGCGTCCGCTTCCTTGGCGAGACAATCAAGCTCGGGGTTTCCGAGGAGATGCTCGGGAGGGTATTTACCGGGCTAGGCGAGCCCAGGGACAACGGCCCGCCGATTGTCGGCGAGCAGAGACTCGACGTTAATGGAGGCTCGATTAACCCGTATTCGAGGCAGAAGCCGAGCGACTTCGTCCAGACTGGGATATCTGCCATTGACTGCATGAACACCCTTGTTCGGGGGCAGAAGCTCCCGATTTTCTCGGGCTCGGGATTGCCTCACAACGATATTGCGGTGCAGATTGCGAGGCAGGCGAAAGTGCTCGGAAGCTCGGAGAACTTCGCTGTCGTGTTCGCTGCCATGGGAATCACCCACGAGGAGGCAGGCTTCTTCATGAGGGACTTCGAGAAGACCGGGGCTCTTGGGAGGGCTGTTCTGTTCCTGAACCTTGCGAACGACCCATCTGTCGAGCGATTGATTACCCCGAGGATGGCGCTCACCACTGCCGAGTATTTGGCATTCGAAAAAGACATGCATGTGCTTGTGATTCTGACTGATATGACTAATTATTGCGAGGCGCTTCGTGAAGTGGCGAGCGCGAGGGAGGAGATTCCCGGGAGAAGAGGGTACCCGGGTTACATGTACACTGACCTTGCTTCTATTTACGAGCGGGCCGGCTGCATAAAGGGGAAGAAAGGAACGATTACGCAGTTCTCGATTCTCTCGATGCCTGGTGACGATATCACCCACCCGATTCCTGACTTGACCGGTTATATCACCGAAGGGCAGATTGTGGTTTCCAGGGAGCTCCACAGGAAGGGGATTTATCCGCCAATTGATGTGCTGCCGTGCCTTTCGAGGCTTATGAACCTGGGTATTGGGAAGGGAAAGACCAGGGAGGACCACAGGGGAGTCGCTGACCAGCTCTATGCCGCGTATGCAGAAGGGAGGGACTTGAGAGCGCTGTCCGCCGTGGTGGGAGAAGAGGCGCTGACCCCGACTGACAAGAAATACCTTAAATTCGCCGACTCTTTCGAAAAGGAGTTCATTGCCCAGGGCAAGTACGAGGACAGGAGCATCGAGACAACGCTCGAGACTGGATGGAGGTTGCTTTCCGCCCTGCCTGAGACTGAACTGAAGAGGATAAAGAAGGAGTTCATCGAGAAATATGGGAAGAAGTACAGGAAAGAATAGTTGACAAACGAGCAGCGCCAAAGCCAATGGCGCAGGCACTCGGGTGCCTGGTCTGCCTTCGGAGGCAGACCGCAGACTGACGGCGCTCGGGCGAGCCAGTCTGCGCGCGGCCTGTGGCGCTGCTAAGCGGATGTAGAGGGAGAAAATTTCGAGGGATTGCTAATGGTCGAAGAACCTGTAAAGCCGACGCGAATGGAGCTCATCAACATAAAGGGCCGCATAAGGCTAGCTGGCAAGGGGCACAAGCTCCTCAAGCAGAAGAGGGACGTGCTCGTGCTCGAGTTCTTCTCAATCCTGAAAAGGGCGAAGGACCTGCGCTCGGTGCTCAACCCGCAGATGAAGTCGGCCTTCGGCTCCCTCGGGGTTGCGCAGGCGTACCACAGCATCTTCGAGATTGAGCAGTCGGCGCTCGCGGTGAAGAAGGTCCCGAATGTGAGGACCAGCGTGAAGAACGTGATGGGCGTAAGGATTGCCGACATCGAGGGGGACTATGACAAGAGGGGCGCGCAGGACAGGGGGTACAGCTTCGCGGGGAGCTCCGCGAAAATAGACGAGACCGCAAGCTCTTTCGAGGCCTCGCTCACGACGATAATGGAGATAGCAAAGACCGAGAACGCAATCAGGAATTTGCTGAGAGAAATTGAGACCACGAAAAGAAGGGTCAACGCCCTCGAGTATGTCGTGGTGCCGAGGCTCAAGGGCCAGGCCGGTTACATCTCGATGAGGCTCGACGAGATGGAGAGGGAAGGGTTCTTCACGCTCAAGATGCTCAAGAAAAAAATGAACGCGAAGGCGAAATAGGGGCAACTCGCTGAAATACTCTAAAAGCGAATGTTTATATATTAGAAGATTGATAATATTTTGCTTATTCTGTCGATAGGGATAAATACCTTAAAACACAAAATAAAGGCTATGAAAAATCTTGCAAAGATAGGTAAAATCCTGGGCGAGGTTTCGATTGAAAGCCTTCCGAAAGAAAACCTTGAACTCGTGAAGAGAACCTTGGACGATTACCCGGAGATTGCCGCATCGCTTGACAACCCGCTGCTCGCAATTTTCCAGGTTTACAAGATGCAAGTGAAGAAAAAGCAAGTCGACGCAGAATTGGAGGGAGTGATTATGGCTGCAGCCGGGGTTGCTACGATGCAACGCAGGGACAGAACTTCGACGCCAGTTTTAGAGACAACGAGAAAATTCCGTTCTCGCCAGTTTGAAGACGGACGGCTTTCAACTACGAATCTTGAGGAACTGCTCAAACCTGCCGTCATTCAAAGTGAAAAAAGTTTGAAAGACAAAGCCGCTGCAATGTTGGAAGCTATCGTTGCGATGAAGAAAGAGAGGATAGAAACTCTGTCAGCATATTCAAGAGACCATGCTGCTGCTTATTGGGAGGTTGTTTCGCTTCAGATAAAGGATGTTGAAAGAAGATTAACAGACGCAGTAAGGATAACGGATAATGCTGTTAGAACCGAGAGGATAGAGGGAATTCTCGATGAGACAACTATGAAGGCTGGAAGGATAATTGAAGGCAAAAGGCAGTTGGATGCGTGGGTTCGGAATAAAACTGTTGGTGTGGTGGAGCAATTCTTCCCGGACGGAGTTGACGGGAAACAGGTTTTGATTAATAATAAGTCTCTTAGGGTTTACGCCGTGGAAAGTCCGGCTGAACCGGATTTCTTCAGGGCATACTCGCTTCTTACAAGAACATTTGCCACCAACGAGCTCGATGGTTATACGATGACCATGGACGCAATAAAAGAGATGGCGGCTGGAAAAGTATACTCTGGAGCTTGGAAGTACGATTCTCAAAGTGGGCAAGTGGTCAGGACAAATGATTTGGAATATAACCGATTCATCAGTATTTATATCAAGAACAACAGGGGAGAGATTGTCGGGGCATTCGACGGCTCATTCTTGGCGAATAAGGAGATGAACGTGCTGTATGGCTCGCACCTTGCAATTACTGACGAAAGCCAGCGGTCGAAGATAGCCACGATGCTTCTGGTTGCTGCTTACAGCTTATGCGATAAATATGCGAAAGAAGCAGAAAAAAGCGAAAAGGACGGGGGAATTGGCGCCAAGTTCCAAGAGGTGAACGGGAGAAAATTCATGGGCATGATTGGCGAAGTCGAGTTCATGGGCGCTAAGGAAAGCGATATAGTGTCCACTTGGGGCAGGATGGAATTTTTTGCAAGAAGCGGGTGCCTTATGACTCATCCTGGTGTAATCGCGTACTTGCAACCGGATACTGAAGTTGACCCGAAAAAGAAGTTCGATGCGGCTCAGTACGCAAAGCCGGACGTTCCTTACAGCGAGGACCTGCACTCTCCTCTCCCGCTTTTAAATATGATGCGGCTCATGAGGGGCCGGATTTTCGAGACAACGGAAGATTTTTCGAATCCTACGAAGATACTGGAGTATAACGAGTACGCTGGGAAAGCGACTGCTCTGCTTTACAACTTTTTCATAAGAGGAGGGATGAATGAGGGCGAGAACTTGGCTGACCTTGCGTATGCGTTACGGAATCTGGAAGCGAACAAGCACATCGCGCCCGTTAGACTGAAATTCGAGAAGCCGGATGATTTCTTGAAAGTCCTTGCTCAGATGAGCGGAGTGAACGACCCGGACCAGGGCCACTGTCTTGCGATTCTCGAAAGGTACTTCACCCATCAGAACGTCACAAAGGAGGAGAGGCGGAGCAGCGAACGTGTGCTTAAAGCAAAGGACGCCCTAGCGTATTATCTTGCAAACAAGACCAGGGACCCGACCCCGAGCACAATGTGAGTTCGTTGTTTTTCTATTTTTTCTTCTTTAGCCTGATTAGCAGCAGCCCTGCGCCCAAGAGGAACGAGAGCGCGCAGAAAAAGTAGAGTTCGAGGCTTCCGATTGCCCCGAAAAAGGGATTCCAACTTCCAAAAGGCCAGGCGAGATTCATTTCCGGGTAAATAAACGAGTCGAGGAACAGATGGGAATAAGCGCCGATAAGCGAGGAGAGGAGGATTGTTTTTTCATTTTTGATTCGAAGCGAGAGCCTTATTTTTTCCGGGAGCTTTTTGCTTGCGGCGATTAAAACGGTTGCGAGCAGGACTGCGACAATCGTTCCCCCGAGAAACGAGTGGAGCGGGCCGTGGAGATTGCAGGAGGGGGCGCAGTTCGAAAGGAGAATGTCCCTGCCAAAGAATAATCCCAGGATTCCCTCGATGTCGATTGCGACTGAAGCTAGAAGGAGGGCGAGCGGGTCAAGGAAGAGGAATAGCGAAAAAATTAGGACTGCGGGGCCGAAGTGGAATGGAGTGAAGGGCAAAACATTACCAACTGATAGTTTGAAAATAGATTTAATAATCTGTTCCGGTAGAATAGTTTGCTTGTTCTAAACGGCGTTAAGGAAGACAAAGGCCCGTGGGAGAAGGGATTATGCTTGTGAGGAGGGCCGAGGAAGGCTCGGGAGTTGCAGACAAACACACACCACTAAGGCCACGGCTCGGCGAAATGAACAGGGGGATGCTTGGTTTTGCAGCCGCGGAGAAGCTGCTGGGAAGGTATGGGATAGGCGTCGAAGGCAAGTTGGCAAGAACCAGGGGCGAAGCTGAGAAAATCGCAGCGGACTATGGCGGCAGTGTCGCCATGAAAATCATCTCGGGCCAGGTAGTGCACAAAACAGACGAGCGGGCGCTCTCTCTCGGAGTGAGGCAGAACGAAGTAGGGGAAACTTTTGATGGGCTTATGGAAAGGTTCAGCCAGAAAGGGGTCGGCGGGATTCTGGTGCAGCCGATGATTGATTCGCACGTGCAATTTCTTGTCGGGGCTTCGCGGGACCCGACTTTCGGGGAGATTGTCACGGTTGGCTTTGGAGGGGTGTATGTCGAGGTCGTGAAGGATGTCGTTCACGGAGTTTCCGAGATAACGCTGGAAGACGCAAGGGGGATGATAAGCAGGATGAAATCCCAGGCCCTGTTGAAAGGATTCAGGGGAATGCCCGCAGTCGAAGTTGACAAACTCGCGGAGATGATAGTCGCTGTCTCAAGGCTCATGCGGGAAAACCCTGCAATCGAAAGCATGGACCTGAATCCGGTTGCCTGGGGCAAGGACAGGAAGTTCCATGTCATCGACCCGAGGCTGATGGCCGGAGAGGTGAAACCGAAAGTCAAGCCCGGGCGGATGCCTGCATGGAAGCGGGAGAGCCTGGATGCGATTTTAAATCCGAAATCGTGCGCTCTCATAGGGGCCTCGACGGCACCAGGCAGCGTTCCCGACAGCACTGTCAAAAGCATGCTCGAGAGGTCTGACGGGGACATCCACCTCGTGAACCCAAAGTTCGAGGAAGGGGTTGTGATTCAGCTAAATTCTCCTGGCGCGGAACAAATCACTGACGACTATGCGCTTCAGCTCATTAGGTTCATGGAGAAGCTGGGAAAGACTAACCGGGTAGTGCTGCACAACGACACGAAAAACCTTCCTGAGGGAATTGACCTTGGAATTTTCATGACCAAAGCTGAATATGTGATTCCGGAATTTCAGAAATTTGCATTCCAGAAGGGGAAGGGAGCGATAATAATAAGCGACGGATTTGCCGAGGCCGGCCGGAAGGACTTGCAGGATGCGCTCGTTCAGATGGCAAACATGCACCGGATATGCATCGACGGGCCGAACTGCCTCGGGATATTGAACAACAAAGTGAACACGATATTCATCCCGAGGAACAGGACAATCGTGCTGACTGGCAGCGAAAGAAGCACTGTATCAATCATCACCCAGAGCGGCGGCAACGGGCTTGAGGTTCTCGAGGAGCTCGGCATTGACGGCGTGCCGGTGAACTCGTGGGTCTCGTGCGGCAACGGGGCCAATGTCTCGCCGACAGATTGGCTTGAGGTGCTCGGCTCTGATGACCGGGTAAAGGCGATTGCGCTGTATGTCGAAAGCGTGCCGAACGGGGTGGCGTTTTATGAGATTCTCAAGGAAACCTGCAGGAAGAAACCGGTCGTGGTGATGAAGGGCGGAAGGAGCGAAGTCGGGGCCGAGGCCACGGCCACGCACACCGGGGCAGTCACAAAAAACATTGAGGTCTTCGATTCCCTCTGCGAGCAGGCGGGCGCTTTCAGGGTCAGGAGGGTCAAGGAAATGGCCAACGTGCTTTCCATACTGGCGACCCAGAAACGCCCCGAAAGGAACAACGTCATGATTGTCACTGTTGGCGGGGGGATTGGGATAGTCATTTCCGACTTGGCGGAAGAGGCCGGCTTGGCTGTTTTGAGAAACGCTTCCGAAGGAGAAGGGAGGGGAGCGGCCGCGGGATACACGGGAAAGATTAGCCAAGATACTATTGACCGGTTGAGGAAGGTAAAGGGTTTGGAAGGCGCCTACATAGGGAACCCGCTCGACATTCTCGGGAGCGCCAACAACGAAAGGCTCTTGGAAGTGATTCGGATACTGAATGAAGCCCCCGAGGTGGGCGTCGTTTATTTCACCCCGTATTTCCAGGTCCCCGGGCTGAGGGGCCGCATTGCCGACGAGGACTTAAGCATGATGTTCGAGCTGGTCCGCAGGATAGAACGAGGCCAAATAACCGATGATGTCCTTGGGCGGCTCAATGAGCTGGGAAGGAGGATTAGAACCACTGAGACGGCGAATGACGTTTTTAGGGACCTCGGGGTCGCGTATGGGGAGATGAACAAGCCGTTAATCATCTCGCCCAGGGGGGACGGCGAGTATCTGGATTACTGCAGGCTGATGCTTGGGATGCACGGAGTGCCAACATACACCACGCCCGTTGTTGAGCCGCTGGCCATCGCGATGAAGATTTGGGAGAAATACCCCGGAGTCGACTTCGCAGTGTCCAATCACCATGCTTTTTCTGGGAGTAACTGAAACCCCCAGGGTAGGATTTAAAAAATGAACTCGAGAAATGCTAGTGGGGTGTATTTCATGGACTCTATTATTGCAGCTGCAAGGAAAAGTACCGAAGAACTATCGACTGGCAGTTTTTTCGAGACCCCGAGGATTGTCGTTGCGGGAACAGGGGGCGCGGGATGCAACACTATTAACCGGCTTTCGAGGGCGGGGGTTGCCGGGGCCGAACTCATTGCCTTTAATACAGACAGGAAACACCTGGTGACGATTTCCGAGAAGGCGACGAGGATGCTTATTGGGGCGCAGCTGACGAAGGGCCTTGGGGCCGGCGGGTATCCGGAAATCGGGATGAAGGCAGCCGAAGTCTCGAAGGAAGCGATAAGGAACGTTCTGAAAAAGACTGACCTGATGTTCCTCACTGCTGGAATGGGGGGAGGAACCGGGACTGGAAGCGCCCCCGTGATTGCCGACATCGCGAAAGAGGAGGGAGCGATAGTAGTTGCAATGGTCACTTATCCATTCGTTCTCGAGAGGGCAAGGCTGAAGAAGGCGGATGAGGGAATCGAGAGGCTGAAGAAATCAGCTGATACGCTCGTGATAATAGACAACAACAGGCTCGTGGAATTCGTGCCGAACCTTCCGATTGACCAGGCATTCAATATCGCTGATGAGATTGTTGCTAGGGCCGTACGGGGGATTACCGAAACAATCACCACTCCGAGCCTCATCAACCTTGATTTTGCCGACGTAAGGGCGGTCATGGGCGGAGGCGGGGTCTCGATGATTGCTGTCGGCGAGGCGAAGGGCTCGAACAGGGCCCGCGATGTCGTCAACAACACGCTCAAGAACAGGCTGCTTGATATTGACTTCAGCGGTGCGAGGGGAGTCCTCCTTCACCTGACGGGGGGGGCAAACCTCACGCTCGGAGAGGCAAACGGGGTTGGAGAGGCGCTCACTGAACAGGTGGACCCGAATGCGAACGTAATTTGGGGCGCGAGGATGGACGCATCCTTCGAGGACAAGATTGAGGCCATCACGATATTCACCGGCATAAAGGGCCAGTACAACCTCGGGAAGAGGAGCCGCAGCGGCGATGATTCCGGCTCGGACTCAGGGGACTCGGACAGTGGAGGGGACAGAAGCCTGAGCGACCTGGGATTCTGATTCTAGGGTCGGTTTTTACCTTAAAGGAGAAAGCGCTCGTTCTTTTTCTTTTTGCTCATCTCCACAGCCATGGCACGAAATTAAGAAGGAACATCAAGAGGAGTGAATATGAGATTATGTTTATGACAAGCTGATTCTTCATGTGCATCGCGAGAATCCTATAACCGTCGAATGCCATGAACAGCGGAATCAGGTTTATCACTCCGACCAGGAAATTCAGGACGAATATCAGGCCTATCGTATTCTTCAAGAAGCCGAGCCATTCGTAGCCCTGCATGTAAGGCGGGTATGAAGGAACCCGAATGCCGATAATCTTCCGGTCTCCGGAAAGCTTCGGCTGTATCAGGTATTCCCCTTTGTCCGTCTTTACCATGACCGTATCCCGCTGGGCCAGGAACGTGCCGAATTGGCCGAAATTTTCCCAGGTAATCCCGATGCCCTCAACTGAAATCAGCCTGTCCCCTGGCCTTAATCCTGCTTCAAAAGCCGGAGAGCCGGGGTCTACTGAAACCAGGTGGATGCTTGGGTCCAGGAAGGGCGCGGTGAAGTGCTCAAAACCCAACAGAAGGAAGAAAAACAAAATGAACATTATGAGGTTCGAGGCCGAGCCTGCTGCGAATACCCTTGTCTGGACGTCGATGCCTTTCTTCTCGAGACTCTTCTCATCGGGGTCGATGAAGGCGCCAACAGGTATTACTCCGAAGAGGAGTAGGCCCGCTGACTCGAGCCTGACCTTCCCGATAATCGAAAGGATTCCGTGGGACATCTCATGCACGAAGAGAAGCACTCCGAGCGCGATAATCCCTTCAAGGAGCGGCATGTTAATCCCTGGAATCACCGGGGAAGCGCCTGGCATCGCATCGTTAAGGCTTGAGCCAGGAACCGAAAGCAAAACCGAGAGGATGCTCACGATAATCGAGTAGGTATTCAGGATTAGGCCGACCACCGTGACCCCGCAGAAACCGAAGAAGAGCATCGCAAGGAGCGTCACCCAGGGCACGTAAGAGGCGACCGAGCCCATCTGCTGCGAGAGCGAGCTCACGTCCATCGGCACGCTTATGAGAAGGATTATCATCTGGAAAACTTTCAACGTCATCGTCTGCGAGACTACCACGAGCGCCGCCATCGAGAACAGGAATGTCTTTAGCGGGACCCCTTCCCTGTATCTCTTGAAAATGAAAAATGACGAAAGCCCGAACCCGAGAACAGTCCCGAAGTCAGCGCATGCCTGCCAAAGGCGCGGGGCTGCGTTCGCGATGTAATCGATGTAGCGAAGGCCCTTCTGGGTCCTGAGCAAAAGAACGCCGAATTGGCCGTCTATTTTCAGGAGCGATTGGAGCGAGATGCCGCAACCTGCCATCGTTATCAGGATTACGATGAATTTGATGACGCCGCTTGCGCTCGAGATGAGCATCGCGTAGAAAAGCAGGCAGGTTAGCAGTATGACGAGCAGTGCCCCGAGTTTTTTCCCTTCCATCGTTTAGCCTCTTGAATGAGATAGATAGGTTCGGCAGATAAAGCTTATAAAAGTCGCGATGTTGTTAGGTTGGTTTTAGGCGGGATTGGGCTCAAGCGGCGTATTACTCGAACGCATCGAGCTTCGACTGGATTCCCTTCTCGCTCTGCGACTTTGAAATCGAAGCAATCGTGTTCTTGACCCGCTCCGGGGAAAAAGCGCGGGAGGCGAGGTATTGTTCGAGGCCTTTTTGGTCCGGAATCATGTTCGGAATCTCGAATTCCTTGACGTCCGGGTGGAGGAATAGGTTCTCTAGCTCCATAGGCTCAACTTCGAAAACCGCACTAGACTTGGCTATTACTTCCTCGAGGGTTGAGCACTCCTTCACCAGCTTGTAAGCCTTCTTAGGCCCTATCCCGTGCACGCCCTCGTTGAAATCCGTCCCGACCAATAAGCCCATCCAAATGAGTTTTTGGCGGGTTATGCCGAGGGAGGAGAGATTCTTCCCCAAATCTATCAGCTCCGGCTCGACTTCGACATAAATGTCCTTTTTCGGGAGCTTCCTCCTGCCGCTCATCGTGAAGTTCTTTACAAGGAGAGGAGCGCCAAAAAGGAGTGAGTCATAATCCTGGGATGCGCAGGCGTATGCCTGCCCAGAAAGGACGAGAGCCGATGCCTGCGCCTCGCCCTCGCTCGGTGCCTGGATATGCGGAACCCCCATGAGGGAAAGGAGCTGCTTTGACTCCTCGACCATTTCCCGCGTAAGCCTTGAAGTGGCCTGCGCTTTAGAGCGGGCTGTCTCGTAATCGCCCCTCTCAATCGCTTCCTTCCATTCCTTCCTCGCCTCTTCCTTGATTGTCTGGCGCAGAGCGAGGGTTTTGCGCTTGAGGACGGGAGGAGGGCCATCGAACACATAAACTGGGCGGATGCCCAGTTCGAGAAGGCGCGCTGTGCGGTAGAAGAGGCCGGAGATATGGCTGGTGACTTTTCCGTTGTAATCCATAAGAGGGGTGCCGTCCCTCTGCCTGATTATGGAGAGGAATTGGTAAAGCGCGTTATAAGCGTCGACAGCAACTTTTTTCCCAGCCAGCTGGTCCAGGGCGATTGGCGCTGACTCGATGACCCCAGAAAAATCAACGCCCATGCAACTACCCCACTAATCCTGCTCTTTTTCATCCGCATCTTCTTTCCTTTTTACCCGTATTACATCGCCAAGTGTGAGGCCCTTCTTCTCGCCTTTCGAGACTGGGGAAGAGCTTACCCCGACCTCCTCGTAAAGCATTATGCCAAGAGCCTTCTCAAGTTTTCTTCCAAGGGCTTCAGGGGGAAGTGTCCTTTCGGACTCCACTCTGTCAAGGAACGACTCTTTCTCATTAATCATCTCTGCCAGGACATCACGGCTTATGTGCATCTTCTCGCGGGCTGCTTTTATTTTGGGGCCGTAGTCAGAAACGATGTCAACCTCAGTTTTCTCGCGCCTTGCGGTGCGTTCCTGGAACTGGGGGCCTGCCCTGATTTTAGCCTGAGGGCGGGGTGCTTCGAGGAGTTTTCCGCTTTTCGAGCAGTCGAAACAGACGCGGAGTTTTGCTCGGTCTATCTCGACAGTATAAAGCTGGTCTTCCCTCCCGCAAATCTCGCATTCTGCCATAAGCGCACCCTCCTAAGAATGGCAAAGACAATGTATTTATAAGTACCGTTACAATCTAATTACATGAAGGAGGAAAGAGCTGAGTGGAACCCGGCTGCGGCATCAGGGTCCGATGCTGTACTCGCCCTCGCTCTCTCGTTGTTCTTGCCGTTTGCCCAGATACTGGGCCCCTATTTCGCGATATCGTTCTTCTTGATATTGGCTGCCTTGGCGTTTGATGCGTTGAAGCTGGCTTTCACGGTACTCAAGGTAGCGATGACTAAAAAGCCGGAGGGAACGAATTTCTTCGATGCGTTCTCCTACGAGATAGGGCATGGGGAGGAAACAAAGGGATTGTTCGCATTTGGGCTCATACTTTCAGTCGTTGGAGTGGTGCTGGTGTTTTTCTCTCCAAAACCCGAGGGGATTGGCGGGATAGGGGACATGATATCCCAGAACCCGATGGGGGTCACAGGTGGCCTGGCGTTTGGGATAGGGCTTGCGCTCACTTACTGGGGCCTGAAAGGCATACTGAAGAAGTCGATTTTCGGGACGATTTATTATGAGGAGCCGGAAGTCAAGAAGATGAAGTCCGAGATGATGAGTGCGTTCAAGCAGGGCAGGACGATGGACGCGATAAATCTTTTCAAACTGGACGTCAAATCGATGACCGACCAGTTCACAGAAGCCGACGCATTGAAGTTCGATTTCCGCCGCGAGGAGAAGGAACTCGGGGAGATATCTGCGATATTCAGGCGGGCAGAGAAATATTGCAAGGCGGACGCAATAAAAGAGGCCGACGCAGAACTAAACACAGCAAGGAAAAAATACGACGCCCTGAGGCCCAGGATAGCTAACAAGCTGCGGGCGTATGGCCGTGTCAAGGAAACGATGAAGGAGCTAAAGCGCTTGTCAAAGAGCATTGACGATATGCTGAAGAGCTGCGCAAGGAACCGGCTCGATACAAACGTTGAGGATGAATGCTACAGGAAGCTGGATATCAACAGGACTCTCCTCGCATCACAGAGCTTCTGGGGAGATGATAATTTCAAGGAGGCGCTGACTGAGCTCGAGAGGCTGAAGGGGGATTACGCCACCATTAGCGAAAGCCTCAGGAAAAAGGGGGACGGCTACAACGAGCTGCTCGGCAGAAAATTCCCTTGCCTGAAGTGCGGCAAGACCATGAATCTAGCGAACAGCACCTGCCCTGCGTGCGGGGCCAATCCTTCCGAGACTATGCTGCTTGTGACCAATGAACTGGTGAGCACCCTCGAAGAAGAGGAGAAGAAGCTTGCGGAAGCCAAATGGCTTATGAATTTCGATTCAGAGGAGAGCGGGCTTGAGGAGATACAAATCGCCCTCGTCAACATAACGAAGCAAGTCGAAAAAGGGGAGTTGGACAGGGCTACAAGCCTCCTAACATCAACCAAGGCATCCGAGGAAGCCCTCGTATCTGAGATGAAGGAGAAGCTCGAGCTCTACGAGAAGCTATCATCTAAAGTTACGGGGCTCAAGAAGAAGTCAATGGAGATTACGCAGGCGCTTGACCAGAACAAACGCAATAGCATTGACGTGAGGGAAGAGGAGGCTGCTTATGCGAAGACAGCCGGCAGTGCCTCCCCTGAAATAATCGAGGGGCTCTGCAAGAGCGGCGCATTTTCTGATGCCGGGGCGCGCCTTGAAAAGTCAATATCCGAACTGGACAGGATTGCGTCCGTGCTGGCAAGAAAGACCGACCGGTACAAGGGCCTTTCGGCGCTTTTGGCTGACCTTGAGAAGCTTTACAAGGATACCGCTGCCATGGCTGAACAGGCAGGGGCGAAGAGGCTCGATGTCTCGATAGAGGAGAGGGACCTCAAGTCCATAAATATTGATTCGCTGGCGAACAAGGCAAGAACGCTATCAAAGGAATCCGAGGCGGAGATAAATGAAGCCATTGAGAGCGTTAATAGAGTAAGGGGGTCAGTAGGCAAGAAAGTCGAGATGTTTAGCAGGCTCGATGGGATGGCGTCTGCCCTTGAGGAGAAGGTTGGCGAGCTCCGGGCTCTCGTGAGCAAAGGAGTGGCGCTCAAGCTCGACATAAAGGAGGAGCACGAGAAGTTCTACACAATAAAAATGGACAGGATAAAGGAAATGCTGAAATCCTGCGATGATATTTCCGCTCTAAAGAGAGAGCTTGACACTTCGCTCGACACCGCACAATGGTGCATAGCGAGCCTGAGCGACAAGCTCGCAAATGTTGAGGACGCGCCGAAGTGGGCCGAGGCAATTCGCTCAGCGATGAGGAATGCGGATATGGTGAGCCTTGACTCGCTTCGTAACATCCCAAAGGATTGGAGGGGATGGGCTGCAGAGCGGTACATCGAATCGAACCCGGGGGATGCGTTCGCCCTCTTTGAGAATAAGCTCGTAAAGACAATGTCGGCTGAAAAGAAGCGCCGTTATGAAGAGATACTCAACGAGATACTCGGCTCGGGAAAGGTTCGCGGGTGCGCCCTGTTTGACGACAGGGGAGTTGTCGTAGCCTCAATTTTCCCTGACTTCAAGGACCCGATGTCTTTAGGCACTCCTGCTGCGGATGCAGCGGAACACGGGGCTGCACTTGCGAAGGCAGCAGGTCTCGGGAAATCCGGGCAGTACGTGGTCGGGACCGAAGAGTATAAGGCAGTAATCAGCGACCTGGGAAAAGGGTTTTATCTTCTCTGCTCGCTCAAGCCACGGGAGAACGTGGGTTTCGCTTCAATCGTCATATCTGGAGGAATCAAGAAACTTCAGGATGCGACGACCTGAAGTGATTGCTAGAATTGCGCTTGATTTGAGGTGATTTTGATGAAAGTAGGGATAAATGGTTTCGGGAGGATAGGCAGGCTCGTTCTGCGGGCTGCAATCAAGAAAGGCGTTTTCGGCGAAAGGTTCGAAGTCGTCGCGGTGAATGACGTGACGGATGCGAAGACTCTTGCTTATTTGCTCAAGTATGACTCGGTCCACGGGGTGATTGAGGAGGACGTGAAGGCCGAGGGCGACTCGATAATTGTCGGGGGAAAGAAAATAAAAGTGCTCGCGCAGAAGGACCCGGCTTTGCTCCCCTGGAAGGACATGGGAGTTGAAGTGGTCGTTGAATCTACCGGGCTCTTCACCGACAGGGCAGGAGCCTCAAAACACCTGACTGCCGGAGCGAGGAAAGTGCTCATATCCGCGCCTGCGAAGGAGCCGGATGCCACGATAGTCCTCGGGGTGAACGACAAGATATACGACCCGAGCAAGCACAATATTGTTTCTAATGCTTCCTGCACGACGAACTGCCTTGCCCCGATGGCGAAGGTGCTCCATGAAAGCTTCGGGATTGAGAAGGGCTACATGAACACCATTCACGCATATACGAATGACCAGAGGATTCTGGATTTGCCCCATAAGGACCTGAGGAGGGCGAGGAGCGCTGCGCTCTCGATTATCCCGACCACAACCGGGGCTGCGAAGGCGATTGGCGAAGTGATGCCTGAATTGAAAGGCAAGCTGGACGGGCTTTCAACAAGGGTGCCTGTTCCGGATGGGTCGATGACCGACCTAACCTGCCTCCTGAAGAAAGAGACGACTAAGGAAGAGATAAACGAGGCGTTCAAGAAGGCTGCTGCAGGCCCGCTCAAGGGAATCCTGCAGTATCTCGAGGACCCGATTGTCTCAGCGGATATTGTCGGGAATCCATATTCCTCGATATTCGACCCTGCGCTCACTTACGTGATTGGGAACAAGAACAACCTCGTGAAGACTGTCGCCTGGTATGATAATGAATGGGGCTACTCGAACAGGAGTGTCGAACTCGCGATAATGATTGGGAAGAAGTAGAACCACTGGAGGGCGCAGGTACATGAATGCGTGGCATCTTGCAGTTATCTTCGTTGCCTTTTTTGGTTTTTTTGGGTGCAGTTCCCCCAACAAGCCGAATTTGATATGTAAATCCTTAGCAAACGCAAGTTGCATTGAACAGGCGGATGAGATTATAAAAAATTGTAAGGATTATAAGATAGAGATTGATTTTCCCGTCGGTGGGATAAGGTACGATATAACCGACGCAGGGAATACATGCAAAATAAATGCACACTTGGCGAGTGGAACAAAATACTTTTGCTTATATGACAAGAACGAAACGCAACAAGTGAGTAGCATGGGCTTTTTTGATATCACCCACTGTTCAACTGAGTGAACATAACCGCCCATTACTAGCGCAAAATGGCGGTTTAACTCGGCTAAAGCTATAAAAAACAGAATGCGCATATAAATAGGTTCATGCAATCGTCCCGAACTTTCGATCAGCAAGACCACAGGATAATGGGAATCGCTGCCGAACGCGCGAGAGCCCAGATTAAGGCCTTGACGAGCGAGGATGCGCTGCGCTCCCGCTTACCGATTCTCGAAAGACCTATGTCCAAAGACCAAATGGACGTACTTAAGGCTTTAAGGATTGCGAAAAGACGCATTGACGCCCATTACTCGTTACAAATTCTGTCTATCGGCGAGAAGTCTTGGCTCGTCCAAAATGAAAAGAAACTCGCGGAACTTCTTCTGGCTGCCCAAGCCGGCGGGGTCGAGAAGCTGCGGGAAGGCAAGCTTATGGACTCAAGAAAAATCTTCGACTTAATTGTGGAGGTTTATCTCTTGATGCTGAGAAACCGTTTGCTGGGCGTTCGTTTTTCAGATTTCGGAGAAGGGAGGCAGGGACCGAGCTACTCCTTTGAAATTTATTTCCCGAGGGAGAAAATCAACACGATAATCCAGGACACCGTTGTTCTTTCGAGAGCCTGGGTCGTTTCAGACGCTTGTGAGTATATCGGACTGGATGTAGGGGGTTTTGAGGCGTTCAGGATAAACGGTACCGTCGCCCATAACCAGACCCACTGGCCAGGCGACGCGGTGGTGTTCCTTGGCTCGTTCGGCTGGCTCGAGGACATTCGACCAATTAGGGCCATTGAGAACAACTGTGGTGAAGGCGCGATGGAGGGATACTGCTCTTTTGCAAGGAGAAGCACGGTTGCCAGGATTCCGGCAGTTGTCTATGCCACGGAGAATCCCATACTGCCGGAACTGGACATAAGCCCGGACATTTTCGCTAAGCATTTGGGCGTTTTGCTGAAAGTCCTTGGACTGGATGTTGTCCTGACCCTCCTTCCTAATTTCGGGCAGTTGTGCAACATTTCTGCCAACCCGGTCGATGAGGAGAGCGAGGTAAGAGACACGAAAAAACTGATTAGGGAGAAGCTTGACGCCAAAATTAATC
>JAKAKT010000093.1:21586-37981 GCA_021813385.1 Microcaldota archaeon | reverse complement strand
AATCCACAACTATAAGCAAGCTCATGGTGAAAACGGGTTTGTTCGAGCGGGTTCTGGAAATGGGTTCTGGGGGATTTCCGATTTTCGGGACGTGCGCGGGACTCATTTTGCTTGCGAAGAAGGGGGATTCGCAGGTTGTGAAAACAGGGCAGAAGCTCCTCGGGCTCATGGACATGGAGATAAACCGGAATGCTTTCGGGGGGCAGCGGGAGTCATTCGAGAAAACACTGGATGTAGGCCCTGTCCCCTTATTTCCCTGCGTGTTTATCCGGGCTCCGGCAATTAAGAGGGTTTGGGGAAAATGCAAGGCCCTCGCGGAATTTGAGGGGGTCGTCGTCGCAGCTGAGCAGAAAAACCTGTTCGCCACAGCTTTCCATCCGGAGCTCACTGATGATACGCGAATCCATGAGCACTTTTTATCCAAAATTTAAGCCGTCTACCCCAGTGGAAGGTTTATATATAAGTTAAGTGCTATTAGTGGCTAGTTAACCCAATCGGAGGTAGATAGGATGACGAGACGGTTTGGAGTTCTGAACAGGGCGGCCCTGCTTGTGGCGCTAGTCCTTGTAAGCAATGTGGTCTTTGCGGATATGTCTTCGTCGCTTAGCAGCCTGTGCAATACCATAAAGGGCATTGTTCCGGTTGTCGCGCTGCTGATGTTCATCATGGCAGGAGGCATATATGCAATCGGCCAGGTGCTTGGAGCTGAGACAAGAGCGAGGGCATCAGTTTGGGCTACGGCGATGCTGGTTGGAGGGGTCATCGGACTCGTCATTGCTGCATCAGCTGGGTTCTTCCTGCAGATGTTCGCGCAGTCGCTCGGCACTGGTGGCACAACAGTATCCTTAAACACTGGCTCAGTGGCCTGCTAGACTTTTTCTTTTCTTCCTGTTTTTATTTTCACTTCCCTAGCTGAACCCATAACTCTGGTTTGTTGCTTCTTTCTCTTCAAACAATAAAAGATGAACACTTAGCGAGGCGAAGCACCATCCGCCCCTCTCGAGCCAAAATGGATTGGCGAGAAAACAGACGCCCCAGTAGTTTTTTAAATAGCCTAGCATAAATAGCTAGCGACAGGACTGGTGATTCGCTTGGCTGAGATAAGCACAAAATATTATGCATACGGGACTTTGGGATTGGGCATATTCTGCATCCTTCTTGCGATGGGGAACCAGTTCAATATAATAACCGCCCCGCTAGCAGCGTTCTTCGTGTTCATGTCGTTCGCGGTATTCAAATACGGGTATATCCTGGTTCCGCTTATCACTAAACAACTCAGGATAATAGAAATAAGGGACAGCTATGAGCTGCCGCCCGGCCAGGAAGCGATAGTCAAGAAGGTTGGCGGCACCTATTACGCATCGGTGTTCCTTTTCGTGCGCATATACGAGAGTGTGACGGACAAGACCATGGACGAGAACCAGGTCTACACCGAGTATTTCGAGAGGGCCATATCATCGGTCAAGTTCGTCGTGAAGTTCTCGATGATGGTTTATGTCAAGGACCTCACGAAATACCGCGAGAACATTGAGACCAAGAGGGCTGAAGCCCAGCTTCGCCTTGCTCGCGAGAAAGAGAAGGGCGAGCCCGATGTCCTGAGGATCGACAAGTTCGAGCGCGAGGTCGCGATGTGGGACGGCCAGCTCTCGAGGATATCCACCGGGATAAAGCCGATGGGCGCAGTCACATACATGATGACGACTGCGCAGGGGGTCTCCAAGGAAGCGGCGATAGCAGCTGCGCTTAACCAGGCAAGCGAGCTTAGGGCGACTGTCTCAAATGCCCTGAACTGCGAGGTAAATATCGTGACTGGCGAGGAGATGCGCAAGTGCTTCGAGTGGGAATTCTTCCTCCCGACTACGGAGAAGGAGACTGAAGAGGCGGTGGGCTGATGGTCACCGGGGTCAAAATTGTCCTGCCGAAGAGCATTTACAACAGGGACCTGGCCAGAAGGAACCTGTTTGTCCGCCCTCCTGAACCGCCCGAGGAGTTCCTGATAAATGACCCGGCTGATTCGATATACGTTGGCAAAACAAAGATATTCCATGTGCCTTTCAGCTGGACGTTCAAGAACGTGACCAACCCGCACATATGCATAGTGGGAATAACTGGCTCGGGAAAAAGCTATTTCGTAAAAACGCTTCTCACCAGGGCATCCTTTGTCTGGGGCACCAATGCGTTCATAATCGACTGGGCCGGGGAGTACCGGGAATGGGTAAAACAAACCGGCGGGAAGGTCATCGCGCTCGGCAAGGGCTCCTACATAAACCTGCTTGACCTTGGGGGAATGAGGCCTATCGAAAGGGTGAAGCAGGTCATAAGAAGCCTGGAGATTCTCACCGACATAAGCCAGTACCCGGAGCAGCGCAGGCTCACTGAGCAGTCAATCGAGGAGGCGTATGTGCAGGCTGGCTTCCACATGTCCGAGAAGCTTCAACGGGACCCGCTGGGAAACCCGCTTGTGCCTCCAACGCTTAAGGACGTGCAGAGGATACTTGAAGAGAAGCTCAAGCACGGGACTTATGAGTTCCCTGCTGAGCTCGAGAACGCCATTTACAGGGTAAAGCAGTTCACAAGGGAGGGAGAGAATTTCTTCTCGGAGCAGAGCACTGTGGACCTCGACAGCCTCACAAAGGCGGGCCTCGTCGATCTCGACCTCTCCGGGCTTCCAGACGAGGTGTTCAGGGGCCTTGCCGGGCTCTCAATGCTCCAGTTCCTAAAGGAGAAAATGAGGGAGGAGGGCTGGGCAGCCGAGAAGGGGCTCAAGCTATTCGTCGTTCTCGATGAGGCATGGAAGATAGCCAAAGACGAGCACAGCGATGCGGTAATGATTGTGAGGGAAGGGAGAAAATACCAGTTCGGCCTGATCGTCGCCTCCCAGAACCCGACGGACATAAGCGAAGCCATATTCTCGAACGTCGGGACCACGTTCATATTGAGGGTTAAATTCGAGACTTACCTGTCATACCTGCAGTCCACGCTCAACTTCAGTGATTTCATGAGGCAGGAGATAAGCAAGTTCGGGGTGGGGCAGTGCGCAGTGAACATGGCGTTCCAGACCACCGTCAAGTTCTCGGAGACATTCCTCCTCGAGAGGATAGACGGCGAGGAGCCGCTGCTCGAGTACTTCATAGACCTCGCTTCGCTTTACGAAGGGAGCAAGAGGGATCTCGCGAGAACCTATTCGTTCGAGAAGAACGAGCTCGTGCGCAAGCTTCGCATGTTCGGGGTTTCCGACGACAACGTTGCCACGATAACGGATGGCTTTGACAAGAACAAGAAGCATATGGACGTGGTAGTTTTCGTCGACCTCTTGTTCAGGTATGGATTGGCGAAGATGAACATTGTTTCATTCCTGAAGGATATCGGGATAGACGACTCCACGATAATCAACATCTTCAACAGGGCGAAGTCGGACAAGGGGAGGCTATAGCATGGCGAAGAGTTACAGTTTCGAGAACCAGGACATGAAGCAGAAGCTCCGGAACTTCGGGCTTTCGGACACCCACATCGAGGAGATAGCCCACCTGTTCGACAAGAATAACAAGCATATGGATGCCATCAGCTTCACGATAATGCTCGAGCGCTACGGCCTCTCGAGAACCAACATCATCTCATTCATGAAGGACATCGGGGTTGACGATTCCTCGATAATAAATATATTTACAAAGGCCGACTTCGTGAAGCTCGGAATGGAAGATAAAGAGATAACCCAGGTTGTCATCACTTGACCAGTTCTCGTTTTTCTAAGTTTTTCGGATTTGGATTTATTTCGACGTTTTGACATAAGAAATCATTTAAATAGATGGCTTCCAGATATTAGCGGTGTTCGTATGGCTATCGTTTGCGTTGTGTGCCACCAAGAGAAGAGGGGGGCGCCAGTTAATGATGACTTAGTGATAAGGTCGATACGGCGGATTAAGAAGGGAATCGCTGGAATCACAACCCGATATGCACCCGCCCTGATGCGTTTCTTGCCTGAGCATTTCGTGCCCCAGAACAACACGCTCGTTGTCTGCAAGGACTGCATGGAAGAGCACAAAAAAAGGAGGGGAGACTTCGAGAAAAATCTAGTCCGATTCGGGGCTCTCGGGTTTATCATGTGGGCGCTCTTGGTCCTGTTCGGCAGGACTCTCGCACTTGCGTTCTTTGGGTTCGTGATTTTTCTGGTGATGCTGCTGTTTGCCCTCCCGTACTACCACCCATCCCTCAATCAAACGATGACCGCAGAGGTAGCTAAAGGAGCTGGAAAGGGCAAAAAAACGAAGAAGTGATTTGATGGATGTTCTCGGGAAAACCACATTCAAGGGGAAGGAAGCCTCTGACGAGATAAGGCAGCCGAGGGCGGACGGATTCCGCGTAAGGGGAGAGATGCTGAAGGGCTTGGACGAGATTGCGGGAGTTATGGCTTCTGTCAAGTTCCTTTCGGTCATCCCCCAGGGGGACGCTCTCGCAGTGCTTAACATTGAGAGCAGGGACATCCAGAAAAACCCATATCTTTTCTCAGTGATGTATGTTCGACGGGACGGCATCGAGGTCATGTATACTTATACCCCGGGGATGAGCCCCAAGAAGAGGAAAATCGATGTGATTAGGTTCTTCCTGAACATAACTACTCTCCTGGAGGGAGCGTACAATGTGGACTATGGGCAAGTTTACCAGCTGATAGAGGAGACCCTGAAGGAGATATCGGATTACATTTCATCCTCTTACGATGAGGTATACGCAAAATATGACGCTGTATTCAATGAGAACAAGCTCCTCAACAAGAAAATAATCGACCTGAGGAACACGAACGACAAGCTGGGCAAGGAGAATATTGAGCTGAAGTCAAAAATCGATGAGCTAACACTTCGGGTCAGGGAAGCCGAAGCATATTCAGATGAGGTGCTCATGGGGAAGATACAGCAGTGGCTCAGGGAGCACAAGAACGAGATAAATGTCTTCGAGTTCTCGAGGATCTTCAAGGTCTCTGAAGCCAGGATTGAACAGGTGCTTAACAAGATGGTCAACGAAGGCATCCTGGAAGTCAGAAAATAGCAGGCGTGATATGATGGATGGGAAGGAACAGAGGCGCCTGAGCCAGCTCATAGAACCAGGGCAGTCGATTAGCAAGAAGTCCTATGTCTTTGACTCAAAGCGTTCGTTCAACAATGTGAGGAAGTACAAGGTCACGTATACTGACGGCTTGTCAATCCAGAACATAAAAGTTATACTCGCGGATGCGCTAGCGCCCAAGGGAAAAAAACCCCAGCATGCCCGGCCCCCGGTAAACTACAAAGCCCTCGCATTCGGTGCCCTCAAAATAGTCATACCCATTTTTCTTTTTCTCCTGATATTGTTTGCGCTTTGGTTCATGATGATACCCCGCGAACCTTATAACCCACCCATACCTCCGGAATACTCACTGAACTACTCTTACCGTTTTGTTAATACTGAGGTCATCTCGTTCAGGACTTCCCTCAGGTCTTATGCTACCATCAACTTCAACGGCACCGGAGTCAACTCCACCAGGATACTGATACGATTTTATCAGGAGCCCATCCCGAGAAACGTCGTTCTTCTCAGGGCGCGCAACTACGAAACCGACAAGCTCGAGGATTTCAAGGCAAATTTAAGTTCCATGATTAGCGCTTCTGGGCTCAGGATTACCGAGATGGACATAGACCAGCTCATGCATCTGCCGGACGGCGCTCCGATGATACTCGTGGTCCCGACTGGGAGAGTTCCATCCTCGTTCCTTGGGCTGGACGACCCAAAATTCGATTTCAGGAAACTCATGGACAACGGGGTTGTGATAATATACCTAGGGTATAAGTTCAGTTCCGGGGCGATAAGTGAAAATGGCGACGTGATAGTCGGTGATGAGGTCGTTTCGGCACTTAGAAAGCTCGACTTAACGTTCAACTCCTTGCCCGACCAGCCGAAGCTGACTGACGGTTTTCGGATGAGCAGGGCAGATTATACGATAGCGAGCTTCGGGACAACCGTATACCACAGGGCGATATCTGTGCTGAAAGGGAAAAAGGGGGGGTATTTAGTCACTTTCCCGAACACCCTCAAAGACGGGGGCGGGTGGGTGAATGGATATGATGCCGCGCACGATGTCTATTCGTTAATCCGCAATCTCACGTGGCTGGAGCCGTATACCTCGGCTCCCCCGTATTACATCGGAAACCCGGACAAGGATAAGCCAGTGAGCGAGGTTGCGACCATCTTCTCCAAGCCATATGGCCAAAGGATAAACCTAACTGCCGAATTCGTGACAGAAGTGGATGGTTTCGAAAAGAATAACGAGACTAAGATTGACTTCGTCTACTTCCCGATTGTGGCTAGGGGTAACCTCGACCACGCAGATTGGACGCTCCCCACGTCATTGTGCAAGAAGAATGACGGGGACAATTGCAACCTCTATATGACCGTTGATTTCAACGAGCCAACATCCAAGGATGAAAGGATGCTCATAGCTGCCTATCGAGACGGCATCAAGGTTTACGAGAAGCTGATAGGGGTGAAGAAGACGCAGCTCGTAGGGGAGAAACTCTCGTTTGGTGTGGACTTGCCTGGGGGAGACTATGTGCTAAAGATAGAAAGCGAAACAGGGTATGTATATGCTCAATCTTTCCTGCATGTCCCGAAGATAGAGTTCTGGGACCGGGGGTTTGATTTCGTCAACGGAAGGTTCTGGTTCGTGGTCTTGGCTGATGGCCAACGGCTCCCGGACAACTTTGACGTGAAGAACGTTTACATTTCGCTCGACGGCCAGCAGAACAAGAGCCTGGACTCATATCTGGACAGGGACGGGCAGCACAGGCTGTTCTATCAGTTCTCAGGAGTGATACCAGAAGGGGACCACCAGTTCACAATTAATGCCGGGGAATACGCGCAGAAAATAAACCGAAACTTTTCAAAACGAAGGGAATTCTGGGAGAACCCGCTTTACCAGGGTGCGCTTGTCCTCGTAGCAGTGATGTTCGCGATAGGGATGCTTATAAGGAGGCCCGAAACAGCGGTGTATCAAATCGACGTCCCTGACTTCCCGCCACTTTCAAAGACAAAAGTGCCAATATCGCGTGAGCAGGCATGCCAGATTTTTGAGCTCGTAAATTCCGATTACAGGTGGAGATACATGCCGCTCAAGCACGGCGAGATTAAGAACGGCTTCCGGAAACTCAGTTATAAGGGGAGGCCGATTCTGGTCAGCGATTACAATCTCGAGAGGGTGCTCGACCAGCTGACCCAGGAAAAGCTCGTGAAGAAATCGATGGAATTCTACGGGCTTGCCTCATGGGAGAGCAGCTCTGGCCGGTCGATAGAGTATCTTGCGGTGTTCAGGTCTCTACGGGATGCGTTCCTGAACATGTCGGTGCATTTCAGCGAACTGGGGGAGAGAGTCGATTGCGACATCGTGGTTAGCGCGCACGAAAGGTATTATGTCCACATATATGAGGGAGAGGACACAGTCATAAAGGCGCTCGCGACGCTTCCGAAGGGGAAGACAATAATCGCTTTCAAGGACCAGGATGCGGCCGATGCGTTCATTCGCGGCCTCTCTTCCACAAGCCGCTCGATGATAGCCGCAAAGCTCTACATTGATAACGAGAGCTTAAATGTGGCTACCCCGGCTGGGATAGACAAGATAGTGAAATAGCACGTATAGGAAGGACTATCGCATTATTTTTTCATATTCATTAATGAGCCTAGCTGCGCATTTCTCGGTTGAGTACTGCTCGGCGGTCTTTCGGCAGGCATCCTTTGCTTTCGGCCCCATCCGGAGAGCCTTCACTATCTTGTCTGCGCAATCATCCGGGCTGTCCGGGTTAAAGAGGTACCCGTTAATTCCGTCTTTCACGAGTTCCTTTATCGCGAGGTAGTTTGCGCCAGCGACTGGCTTTCCGCAAGCCATGGCCTCGAGTGCGACGAGGCCTTGCGTCTCGAATTTCGAAGGGAACGCGAATATGTCGGATGCGGCGTAATAGGAAGGCAACTGGTCCTTGCTCAGGTATCCCCTGAATTGGAAAAGGTCTTCGACATCATTGCTCTTGACTAAAGATTTGTAATAGCTGGATGCCGGGCCCATGCCAGCGACCAAAAACCTCGCCTCGGGAATCTCCTCGGCAACCATCAGGGACGACTTTATCATCACATCGAGGTTCTTCTCCCTCACGAGGCGGCCTATGTGAAGGATGACCTTCTTGCCCTTCAAGCCGAGTTTTTCCTTCACGACGCTTCCATCAATCTGCGGGTTGAACCTGTTCGTGTCTATGCCGGTTGGAACGACCTCGCTCTTTATCCCGTGCTCTGCAAGGACGTCGCGTATGACCCCGCTCGGGCTCACCACTAAGTCCGACTGGGAGAGGAACCAATGGAGATAGCCCCACGCCACGTTCTTCGTGAGTTTTTTCATGGTTTTTCCCCTGGCGATGTAATGGACTGCTTCAGGTATGAGCGTATGGAATGTGGTTGCAAGGGGGAGCTTTAGCCGCCTTGCCGTCCAGGCGGCTGCGAGCCCCATTGTAGCGATCCCGTGGCAGTGAATCAAATCTATTCCAAGGGACTGGACCTTTTTCTCGGATAAGAACGGAAAAAGGGCAATGCGGTAGTCGGGGTATGGCCTGAAGGGGACGGAAGAGTGATAGAAAACGTTCGGGTCCTTGTTGTCGGCCTTGGCCTTCCTGCTCCCCGATGTGAATATGTAAACAGTATGGCCGTTATTTTCGAGATACTCGCGGGTCGTGAGCATTGAAGTGACGACCCCATCCTTGTTTGGGAGATAGGTGTCTGTGAAAAACGCGATCTTCATGACTTGACTCTGTTAATTAAGAATAATAAACCATTCGCCCGCCATTTTTTCCTTAAAAAATATTCTGCGGGAGCATGAACCCCTCTGTGAATTTATCCCTTATCTTCCGAGCGGGAGCTTGGTTATTCCCCAGAGCACAAAAAAGGCTGTCACGATGAAAAGTATCGGGACAGCGACCCGGGCCACTGCGACAATCGAATTGATTGTCCCGAGCAGTTCGGAAGACTGCTGGGTGCCGAACACCTTTACCGTTACCCTCTCCGTACTCATCCCGGCTTCGAAATCGGATAGCCCTGATTTCGCGGTCTCAACAGATTCGATAACGCGCCGTATGAACTCCTCGTCTTCCCTTGCGCCGAGGGGATTGAGGACTCCGCTCACGGCATTGATGCTATGGGTGTCGGTTGTGTATATCTCTGCATCGACACCTAGCTCTTTGATTGCGTCTATCAGGCGTCTACGAAAGCCGGGCGTTACGCCGTTAGCATCGAAAAGAAGAATCGCGTGGAATTTCGAGCCCACTTCAAAAACAGCAGTCTTGAGCCCGGCCCTCCCCAAGGAGGTACCCCTGAGGTCGGCCATGTCGTCGCAGTGGGTCCCCAACTTTAATGCAGCGGGCTTGCGCTTTTCGGAAAGGGCGCTCTCGACGGAATCCATATACTCGAAGCCTATCGGGTCACCCATATGGACCCGCGTTATTTCCCCGGTCTCGGAATTGTGGGCATCGACTACCCCCGCCTCCCTCATCCCCTTCGAGAGCGCGAGGTAGCGTATGCTTATGCCGAGCGAGAATTCGATGTCCTCAGTCGTCCTTGGCGCCCTCGTGAGCCCTATGAAACAATTATCGTTTGCAATTATGCAGGTTGCCTTGCATGTGCCGACCTTGCCGATAGTAATTGAGCCTCGCGCCTTCTCGAACTTCATTGCTCCAAGCGCGCTCCTGCAACCAGCAAGAATCGGCTCTATCTCGCTGCTCGCCACAGGGTTGAAGTCGTGTGTGGCTGTCCCGTGGAACACGAACACGTCGGCGCCCCTCTCCCCCCCGAGCCTCTCCGCGATGAGATGCGGGAACTCGCTTCCTCCGAGGTTCCCGAAAGGCCCGTAGTGAACGCACGGAGTCACGAAGAGTATCTCCTTTCCCTTTCCACCATCCTTCCTCCTGAAAGCGAAAACATTCACGTATGTCTCCACATCTTCTCCAACGCTGTCGAACATCACCTCGAGGCCCTTTGATTTGGCAGACCACTGGGCCATGAACAGGCTCGCTGCATCGACGCCGGAAACTCCGAAATTGCGCTTCATGGGCGCATCGATGAGCCAGAATACTGCATAAAGGGCTGCGAGGAAAGCCACTGCTGAGAATGCGATCCTTAGTATTACAGCTGAACTGTCGTTGCTGACAAAGACCGTATTCGTGATAAGCATCGTGGCTGCGTTGAAGAACAGCTGGATGACCGCAATGGAGAAAGAGGTGTACCAGTGGAGGTTCAGGAACACCCTGGCGACGACATACCACACTACGAAAACAAAACCAAACCCGATGAAAAGAACGTCTGGGCTTATGCCCGTTCCCTCGCTTGCAAGCGAAAGAGAATAGAACAGTATGTATATGAGCGAGCAAATCATCGCGATGAACAGCGACTTTTGGAGCGAAAGCTGCCGCTTTATGAGGGTAGCCGTGAAAGCGGACAAAATCGCTGGCATCGATATGAGGGACAACCCATAGGCGCCCCGCGTGATAAGGCCTATCGCGAATTCTGCCGGCCCAATTGCTTCTACGGGGGAGATGAAGTGGGTGAGAAGCCCGAATAAAAAGCCCATCGACACTAGGACCATGATTGTCCTCCTTCTTGACGGAAGCGTCCCGAGGTAAGTAGTGAGTTTCACTGCCTTCTCTTCTGAACCGATGGCCATCACCTGGAGTGGTTAGTGGGGGAGATTGAATATAAAGCTAACTAGGGCGACCCGCGGCTAGGCAATGCTAACCACGAACTCAGTTCATCGTCGTACGATGTTATCTTCTGGTCGCCCTTTTCGCCTCTACGACGCTCGCGGTCGTGTCACTTCCATGCTGTATCAGCTGGTGCATGTAGTACACGTTGTCCACGAACTCGCCGGCTACTTCCTTGAAGTTCCGCTTCTCCTTGGCAGCAATTTTCATCAGTTCCAGGGAGATGTACCGTACTTCTGAGTTCACAGATACGGTCTCGTCTTCGTACATGAAACTGGTTTGATTGACAATGAATATAAATTTTCTGTGTTCCGTTTAAAGCCATGGACAAGGTTTGCCCGGGCTGCGGTGTTGAGAGCTCGAAGAAGAAGTTCGCAGGGGAGTTTTGCATTGATTGCTTTTCCGCGCGGGTTAAGCTCGAAGTTCCTCGTGTCGCAACCATCACCCAGTGCCGAAGTTGCGGGAGGATAAAGGAGGGGAATGCGTGGGTTGCAGGGAATGAGAGGAATATTGAGAAATTTGTTCTCGCGAAGGTGAAGGGAAAATTCTCAAACGCGAGGGTCGAGCTCGAGCCGGCCCCCAAAATCATTTTTCTCGTCGATATTGGCGATTCTTTTGTTGAGATTGCGAGAAATTTCGAATTGAGGAGGGACGGGGGGACTTGCACGGACTGCGGGAGGAAGGCCGGCGGGTATTTCGAGGCAATAATACAGCTTCGCGGGGATTTCGAGAAGATTGCGAGAGCCCAGGGAAAACTGGAGAGGAAACTCGGCGGGGGAGCGGCGATTACGAGGGTTGAGGAGCTGAGGGAGGGCGTTGACCTCTATGTGAGTTCAAAGAAGGCGACGGGTTTGGCGCTCTCGGAACTCGGGCTTGGTTTTACCACCTCGAACAAATTGTTCGGAGTCAGAGACGGACAGAGGATTTATCGGACTACTTTTTGCGTGAGAGTATAACAAAAGGATTAAATATACCATTTTGATACAACTTTACTGGTGGTTTAAGTGGAAACCGTGGTTAGGATTGAGGGTGCTGTCGAACTGGTTCTCGAGCGACTGCTGAGTGAAGGGTATTACAAAACTAAGGCAGAAGCGATAAGGGCTGGGATTCTCGAGCTTGGAAGGGAGTACGCCCTGGTTGGGGATGAAGAAGCATATCTGGTCTCGAAAAAAATACGTCAAATGAAGGCGCAGGTGAAGTCCGGAAAGAAAAAAATGTATTCGATAGAGGAAATTGCAAAGGAAGCTGGCGTTGACATATGATTTTTGAGGTTATCGTCCAAGAAGACCCTAAGAAAGCTTTGATGGGGATGGATAAAACGATACGCGAGAGGATAATCAAACGTATCGCGAGAATGCGAAACGAACCGCCAGGCAGACATTTAAGGCTCGGTCTTGATTATTTTGTCGAACAGGTCGGGCAGTACAGAATAATTTACATCATCGATGACAACAGGAAGGAAGTCTTCTTCATCGGCGACCACAAAGAATACGAGCGGTGGTATCGAAGAAAAATTATCGGTTAGGATTTATCGGACTACTTTTTGCGTGAGAGTCTGAGTTGCTCATAAAGGCCCGCCGGATGCTTGCAGGATTATCCTTGTGTAAAATTCCAACGCAATTGCAATGATTAGCAGGATTCCCGCGACGATGAATAAAACCCTCGCAATCTCAACATTGAGCTTGTTGTTCTTTGAAAAAATGCCTGCCCCGATAACGATAACCCCGACCAGGGCGTAGGAAAAAGCAAATGTGGGGACGAGGGATTTGAGATTGCCGATGAAGGACCATGGGTTAGAGAGGTGGAAAGCGATTATCGCCAGGAACGATATGGCCAGGACTGCCACAATAAGCATATAGCGGGGAAGCTTTCGAACCGAATCCTCGTCCAAAACTATTTCTTTTGGCTCCTTTTTCGGTTGTGCAGAAAAATCGCTTATGGTGTCCCCCTCGGGCCAATCATCCGAATCCTCGGGAGGTTTAACGGGCTCTTTGCGCGTCATTCCTTCAACCCTCTACGGGTTTGAACTTGAACGCATACTGGATTATTCCCTCAGGGCTGTCTTCGCTGATTCTCCGGAACACCATCTCGACCGGGTCCCCGATGCTAAGCTCCTTCTTCCCCTGCCAATCGACGATTTGGGTCATGAGCCGGGCGCCTTCCTCGAGCTCGACAATCGCCATCATGTAGGGTGCCTCATGCTTGAAGCCCTCGGGGGGCGATGTTACCAGGCTGAACGAGATGATTTTTCCCTTTCCCTTGAACTTGTGCCGAACGATTTTTCCCTTCCTCCTGCATTTCTTGCAGATATGCTTTGTTGGGAAATAGTAAGTGCCGCAGTTCTCGCACTTGCTGCCGATGAGCCCATATCTCTCGCGAATCCGTCTCCAAGTACTCGCTGGCATCAATAACACCTCAAAATCTCGAGCTCGCAGTTCCGAGGCTCGAAGCAAACGAATTCCGGGCCTCGGGTCTCGAATTCCTCGAGGTTCGCTTTGGTTTGCATAATTATTACCTCCTCAATTCGCCCTCTTCATTATGTGAACGACGCAGGTCGCGCCGCTCCCGCCGACGTTGTGCGTCAATCCTATCTCAGCGCCATCCACCTGCCTTCCCTTGGATTGGCCCCTCAATTGCCAGGTGACCTCGACCGCCTGCTTCACTCCTGTCGCCCCGACGGGGTGGCCGCAGCCTTTCAGCCCTCCGCTTGGGTTGATTGTGATGTCCGAGTTGAGCGCTGTTCTCCCGTCCGCGGTCGCCTTCCCTCCCTCGCCTTTCTTGAAGAACCCCAAATCCTCAATCGCCATTATCTCGGCAATCGTGAAGCAGTCATGGACCTCCGCGAAATCGATGTCCTTGGGCCCTAGCTTGGCCATCTTGAATGCGTTCCTTGCTGCAGCGGTTGTAGCATCGAGAGCGGTGAGTGTTTTTCTCTCCGCAAGGGCAAGAGTGTCGCTCGCCTGGCAGCTCGCGACTATTTCAATCGGGGTGTCCGTGTATTGCCTTGCTTTCTCGAGCGGGGCAAGCACGACGCACGCAGCGCCGTCAGTAATCGGGCTGCAGTCGAAGACTTTCAATGGGGATGCAACGACTTTCGATTTCATCACGTCCTCGATGCATATCTCCTTCTGGAACTGGGCGAACGGGTTCTGCGCAGCGTGCGCGTGGTTCTTCACGGCCACTTGCGCGAGCTCTTCTTCCTTCGTCCCGTATTCGAACATGTGCCTTCTTGCCATAATTGCATATACGCTCGGGAATGTCGCCCCCATGAAGAGCTCCCATTCCTGGTCGCCTGCGCCGCCGAGGGCGCTCGTTACCGCTTCAACAGAAACATCAGTCATCTTTTCCACTCCGCCTACTACCCCCCGGTCGTGGATCCCTGAGGCAACAGCCATGTAGCCTGCCCTGAGCGCGACGCCGCCTGACGCGCATGCTGCCTCGACCCTGGTTGCTGGAATCGGGTTCAGGCCCATGTTGTCTGCGATTAGCGCTGTGATGTGCTCCTGCCCAATCAAACTCCCTGCAGCCATGGTCCCGCCGTAGAGGGCATCCAACTCCTCGCCCCTCATATGGGCATCCTCGAGCGCCCTTATGCCGGCTTCGAGTATGAGGTCCCGGAATCCCCTGTCCCAATCCTCCCCGAATTTCGTCATCCCGACCCCGACAATCGCGACTCTTCTCATCAAATCACATCCACTTACATGCTCTTCAATTTCCGCCTGTGCTTCACGTAGAACGAGTACTCGAGGTATTCCTTATCCTTAATTTGCTCGCTCAAGAGGAATGAGCGCTTCCTTTTCTTTTCGATTTCATCAGTCACTTTTATCGAGAACGAATCGCTGCCTGCCCCGCTCCCGAATGAGGTGAGCAGGATTCGCTCGCCTGGCCTTGCGACATCAAGGATGGAGGCAAGCCCGATTAGGGAAGCGCCAGAATATGTGTTCCCAATGACGGGCGTCATCAAGCCCTGCGCCACCTTCTCTTTCTCGAACCCGAGCATCTTCGCAACCATCATCGGGAATTTCCCATTAGGCTGGTGGAACACCGCGTAATCGAAATCCTTGGGCTCGAGGCCCATTGTTTTCATCAATTGCTTCGAAGCGCTCAGGACATGCTTGAAATAAGCCGGCTCGCCGGTGAATCTCCCCCCGTGGCTCGGGAACTCGGCATGCTGCCTCCTCCAGAAGTCAGGGGTGTCTGTCGTGTAGGAGTAGGTTCCCTCGATTTGGGCGATTACGTCTTCCCTTGAGATGATGTAGGCCGCGGCCCCTGCGCCTGCAGTGTATTCGAGCGCATCGCCCGGCTTGGACTGCGACGTGTCGGTCCCTATTGCAATCCCTGCCTCGTTCATCTTGCTAGTGCAAAGGCCCATGCAGCATTGTATCCCAGCTGTCCCCGCCTTGCAGGCGAACTCCATGTCGACGGCCATGATGTGCGGGGTCACTCCGATTGCCTCTGCGACTATCGTGGCTGTTGGCTTGACGGCATAAGGGTGCGACTCCGAGCCTACGAAGACTGCGCCGATGTGGGCGGGGTCGATTCCTGAGTGGTGCATCGCCCTTCGCGCAGCCTCCACCGCCATTGTTGCAGCATCCTCGTCGAGGTGCGGCACGCTCTTCTCCTGCACGCCAAGCCCGCCCGTTATCTTGTCCGCGTCCTCGCCCCAGACCCGGGCTATCTCCTCGACCTTTATCCTGTACCTCGGAACATAAACCCCGTATCCTGCGATTCCAACCATTTTATCCCCTCATATCTGCAGTAGCTCTTTGCATGCTTTCCTACGGCCCCTCATGTTTTTGAAAGTTTCTCCTTTATTTCAGCAATATCCATTTTAGTAGTTATGACCGGTATCCTTTCTTTCTGGGCAATCTTGATTCCAAGCCTATCGACGCTCGTGAGGCCGTGCAAAACGACAACGCTCGGCTTCATCGGGGTAACCCTTATCACAACCATCGGTGACCGCCCGGTGCTCACTTTCGTGAATATGAACGCCCTCTCGCCAACCGAGCCGTAGAGTTTCGGGAACTCTTCGTAAGGCATATCGAGAATGACCTTTATGCTGTCCAAGAGCGTGTAGCCGTAAACTTTCTTCTCAGCGAGGAGCGAGCCATTTACAACGGCCCTGCCATCGATGAGCTTCGAGAAGTCCGCCCCGCTTATGCTTGATGAGAATTCGCGGAGCTCGTAGAATGCTTCCTTTGGCTCGTCCTCTGAGAATCTCCTGACAGTTGTCCCGCCAGTCTTAACATCAATCGAAATGAGGGCATCAACAAACCTCTTTATTACAACTGTTCCAGGGGACTTCCTCCTTTCGCCCTCATAGTCGCTGATTGTTGAAGTGCCTATTTTCAGGTATCTCCCGAGCTCTGCCTGGGTAATCCCGAATATCTCCCGCCACTTCTTCATCGTGGCACCTGGGTTCTCGGAAAGGGTTATCTCCCCTGCCATCTTGAGCTTCAGTCGTTCCACAACCACACCTTCCGAACCCAGGGGGCACATCCCCCTAGGTTTCAGGGTCCTCCTGACCCCCTACGATTCGTTCGTTTATGAGTACTAACCCTTTTAAATCTTGCGAAGCCAGGTTCGACGATTGGCGAATAAGGAGGCTGGGACGCGTTCTAAGGGCTAGGCAATTGAATCC
>JAKAKT010000093.1:0-21486 GCA_021813385.1 Microcaldota archaeon | reverse complement strand
GGTCCTCCTGACCCCCTACGATTCGTTCGTTTATGAGTACTAACCCTTTTAAATCTTGCGAAGCCAGGTTCGACGATTGGCGAATAAGGAGGCTGGGACGCGTTCTAAGGGCTAGGCAATTGAATCCAAGAAGGGGCAAACATTTTATTGGTTGTTCCCAGGGAGTATGAGCGACTTGCTTATCTCTCTCCCGTAATCGTCCATCATTACTTCCATTTTCCCAATTTGGGAATTGGAATCCCAAACAACTATCCATTTCCCGGCGAACTTCCCGACTTCCTCCTTTTTGGCGTTCCCAGTCGCCTTCGGGTTCGCGTTCAGGAAATCCTTGACCTCTTGGGTCCCGGGGAAAGTGTGCGAGGCGATTAGGGCCTCTTCCGGGAACAGTATGACGCACTCGGGAACGTTGATGCATATCCTGCAGTCCTTTGTTATGTATTCAGGAAGCCTCGCCTCGAATTGCTGGGCCGGATAATCGTAATAGAGGTGAATCCTCTCCGGGCACGGTGACGTGGCATTCAGTGTCGCCCTGACTTTTATCTTCCAGCTGTTGCCGCTGAAGTTTGTCATGAGAACCGAGATGTCGGCCTCCGGGTACTTCCCCTGGGCGTCCTTGAGCACGAAGTTTCTGGCGTCGTATTCAGTTGTCTGGGCTGGCTTATTTGCAGCATACCACAGCAGGACTATGCCGGCTACCACGAGCCCGACAATTATGAGCTGCCTGTCGTTCATAGTTCCCCTTTATGAAATCTAATATAAAAAGATGCTGTTTCGAGGAAAGAGGACTGCGGCAGACCGATGAAAAAACAATGAGCGCGCTAATCTGGGGGTGCGGGCATCGTTTTTCTGTTTGCTTTCTTTTTCGCCGAACCTTTTCCAAACAAATTTAAAACTTAGCCCCCCCAATTTTCCACCATGTCAATCTTCAACAAGGATACCGCGCTCAAGCTTTTTGCGATTCTCCTAGTTGTCGGGTTCTTAACTGAGATGTTTGCATTCGGCGGCAACAGGAACTTGCCGACTGACCAGAGCCAGGGCACTGACCAGCCCTCTGGGCCGCAGCCAGTTTTCGGCGTTGCAGTCGTAAACGCGACCGTCGGGTCATACGGAGACTCGATGGGCCTGACAATCTTTGCTGAAGGAGACAGTGGCCTTCTCGCTTCGGAAGCCGCTAAGCTGAAGAGCGAAGGGCTAATCTCCTATACCTCCAATGCGCAGGGCGGGCTTGTCTTCAACCTCCCGAGAGGGGCAAACATGAGCAAAGTGGTCGAGAGGCTCACTGCGCTCAATGCAACCCTGACCGCGAAGGCGGATGTCAATCTGAAGAGCGAGCTGGTATTTTACACTGAGAAAGGCCCCCTGAAGCTTCCCAACAAGAACCTGCGGATAAACATCGACCCTTCCATTCCTGTGGGCTGTGATATAGGCCTGAAGATATCCGCAAGCCTAACTGATACGGGGATTGTCGAGAGCATCTATGAAATAATCCCGATTGAGAAGGATATCCTGACAATTGCCGACGTGGCAAAGCTCTATCCAGAGCACAGCGCAATCGCGATTCTCGCTTGGCCGGACAGGAACGTAGACAAGAACGCGACCATCGCTTATCTCTCCCGGAGGTTTTCGAATGTGGGCATGGTGATGATAGTCAACAACACCGTTGCGTTCAGCAAGCCCATAAGCATGAAGGGCATCAGCTCAATCTTTCTTATGAACTTGACTTATCTCCGGAACGCAAGCACTAGGACATTACTTTTCCCAACGAACTTCACGGACAACAGCACGCTCGAGAAAGACATTGGACCGATAATCGCTTCCGAGAACATAACACTCACATATCCGCTGTCTTATGCCAGGATTGACTTCACGACTGAGAACTTCTCGCGGGATTTCCTGAACTCCTCGATGGACGCAGCCGGCATGTTCATCTACAGGAAAGTGACGTTGAGCCTCGGGACTTCAGTCCTTGATGACGCGGGCAGGAAGTACAACGTCAAAAACAGGGATTACACAGAACTGATACCTTATGTCAACGAGACAGGAGTGACGAAGCTTGTCCAAATAAGGGCGACAATCCTCGGGAATAAATTGCTGAACTACACGATTTACGAGGAATAAGCGGTCAGTATATCCTGCCCCGAGTGTCGAGATCGAATACAACGATTTCCTTTGTTTCCCAATAAACCTTGAACAGAATCCGCCATTCACCGACCCGCAACCTATAAACAGCATCAATTCCGCGCATCCGCTTTATGTCGGCCCTCGTTTCTGGGAAATAACCAAGTGCCTTTACCTTTTCCAGAATCCTTAGCTTCAGCAACGGCTCGAGCCTGTTTATTTTCTTAAGCGAGCCAGGCTCGATGAGGACGATGAACATCGGATTACCCGCGAAGCGCCTGGTCGATAGTCTTCCATTTTTTATGCTTTCCGCGCTTCACTGCTTCATCCACTTTTGCAAGCTTTGAGTATTGCTGGGGGGTAAGCGTCAAGTCCTCGAACATTGTTATGAGCCTGTCGACCTTCTTTTCGAGCCTGTCGAATTTTTTTCCAAGGTTAAGGTTAGCAGTTTCCATTTCGATCCCAATTTCTTTTTCTAACTCGGGATTTTTAATTGTTTCTGGCTGCTGTTCGACTTTTCGGAAAAAAAGACCGGGCCCGTTCGAGCCAATCCAAAAAACAAAAATGCTGCTCGGCCAATCCGCTTCTTTCGTTATGAGCTGCAATGACGAAAATGGAAAGCCGATGGATTTCGCCAGCGGGGATGTGTTCTCGGGAAAAATCAACATCGAGTATTATTTCCAGGGCGAAGGCTTGAGCATGAAGAGAAGGCTCATTGGAAACATTTACATTAAGGCAAGTTAGGGCTACTTTTTCTCATCGAAAGGGTTAAAAAGCACCATCATAAACCTTATTAGCACTAACGCTTTCGGGGGGATTCCATGAAAAATGTAGTCACATTTAAGGAAGTTGATAGAAATTCAGTTGCGATTGTCGGTGGGAAAGGGGCGAACCTCGGCGAGATGACGAAAGCAGGCCTGCCGGTGCCCCCGGGATTCGTGACGACAAGCGAGGCTTATTTCATATTCGTGAGGGCGAACAAGCTCGACGAGTTTATCAAGAACGCGACAGCCGGGCTCAATGTGCAGGACAACAAGAAACTGAACGAGGTCGCGGAGCAGATAAAGAAGGCGATAATAGACGCACCGATACCGCGCGAAATATCCGACGACATCGTAAGGGCTTACAGCGAGCTATGCGGCACAACAATTCCCACTGCTTCGCAAGAGATTTATGTCGCTGTGAGAAGCTCTGCGACTGCAGAGGACCTTCCGGAGGCAAGCTTCGCGGGACAGCAGGAAACGTACCTCAATGTCAAGGGTCCGGATGAAGTCGTGCTCGCAGTGAGAAAGTGCTGGGCATCCCTCTTCGGGGCCAGGGCGATATACTACAGGCAAGAGCAGGGCTACGACCACTTAAAAGTCGGTCTCGCCGCAGTTGTCCAGAAGATGGTGCAGTCCGAAAGGTCAGGCGTGATGTTCAGCGTCGACCCGGTGAGCCAGGATTCCTCGAAGCTGGTGATTGAAGCAGCTTATGGGCTCGGGGAAGTCGTGGTCTCGGGCTCGGTGACTCCTGACAGGTATGTCGTTCGCAAGAGCGACTTTTCCATACTTGAGAAGAGCATCGCAAGGCAGGACTGGATGCTCATAAAGCTCGACAAGAGCAATGAAAAGGTCAACATAAAGGAGGAGTTCAAGGAGAAGCAGAAGCTGACTGACGACGAGGTTGTCGAACTCGCAAGGCTCGGAGCGAAGGTGGAGGAGCACTACGGGAAGCCCCAGGATATGGAGTGGGCTTATTCAGAGGGCGAGCTTTTCCTCGTGCAGAGCAGGCCGATAACTACCCTTAAGAAGAAGGAACTGAAGATTGAGAAGAAGGAAAACGGCGGCGGGAAAGCCGCTGCGAAAGGAGGTGGAAACATGGGGAACAAGATTTCGCCGGACAAGGCGACGATTTTGGTGAAGGGATTGAGCGCCAGCCCGGGGATAGCATCAGGGCCTGTTCGGTTCGTCCCGACTCCCGACAAGATTGACATCATGCAGAAGGGGGAAATTCTTGTTACCGACATGACCACTCCTGACTTCGTCCCAGCGATGAAGAGGGCCGCCGCAATCGTGACAAATGCCGGGGGAGCCACCTGCCACGCTGCCATCGTCTCGAGGGAGCTCGGGGTGCCGTGCATCGTCGGGACGAAGAAGGCGACGAGCATTCTCAAGGACGGGATGATAATCACCGTGGACGCGACCCGCGGAATCGTTTATGAGGGGGATGTTGATTTCGGCGAGGAGGAGGCCATGCACGACGATGAGGACCACGCCCAGCGCCCGATGGTTGAATACACGCCCGTCACAGGGACAAAAGTTTATGTGAACCTCGCGGAAATCGAGCTTTCCGAGAAAGTGGCAAAGCACCCGTGCGATGGAGTGGGATTGCTCAGGGCGGAGTTCATGATTGCGAACATCGGAGAGCACCCGCGCAAGCTCCTCAAGGAGGGACGCGGGCAGGAATTTACCGACAAGCTCGCCGAGGGGATGAGGCGCATCTGCATCGCGTTCTACCCGAGGCCGGTGGTCTATCGGGCGACTGACTTCAAGACGAACGAATACCGCAACCTGAAAGGGGGCGAGGAGTTCGAGCCGCATGAAGCGAACCCGATGATGGGATACAGGGGATGCGCCAGATACGTGGCTGAGCCGGATGTCTTCAACCTGGAACTCGCAGCCATAAAGAAGGTGAGGGAGGAATACAAGCTAGAGAACCTCTGGCTCATGATACCGTTCGTGAGGTCGATAACTGAGTTCAAGGCAGTCAAGGACCTCATCAACGAAGGGGGGCTTTACCAGTCCAACAGCTTCAAGCTCTGGATAATGGTGGAGGTCCCGAGCACGGTCTTTTTGATAGATAAGTTCTGCGAGCTTGGGATTGACGGAGTCTCAATTGGCTCCAACGACCTGACGCAGCTTACCCTTGGAATCGACAGGGACAACGAGACGCTTGCTGCTCATTTCGAGGAGAGGAACCCGGCTGTCCTGACTGCGATAAAGCACGTCGTGAAGAGGTGCAGGGCACACGGAGTCACTGTCTCCTTGTGCGGGCAGGCGCCCTCGGTCTATCCGGAATTCGCGGAGAGGCTCGTCGAGTTTGGAGTCACGAGCATGAGCGTGAACCCGGATGCGATTGAGAGGACGAGGAAAATCGTTGCAAGCGCCGAGCAGAAGATATTGCTGAAGAGGCTCGCAACCCTTTACGAGAAGACGGAAGAGGGAGAATACGGCGGCTTCGAATACGAGCACCTGCACAAGCAGTAATGAAAAGGTTGTTGCGCCAATCGCCTTGGGAGTTTCGGGTATGCGTAGTTCCATAAGCGCTAGAACTAGGCTTGTGCTCTGATTGAAAAGCAGGAGTGCGTGCCCCGTTGAAAGCACTAACGACTTGCCCAGCCGAGTATAGACTCGTTTAGGTCCTTTATTGCTGCTTCCTTGTCGGATTCGCTCTGGCCCGGGACAGGCCGCGTGGCGGTCGAACCTTCAGGCTTGCCAAGGACGAAGTCCATTACCCCGTTCCCGCTGAAGAAGGGAAGCTTGCTGATTCTGCTGATTTCCCTCTTTGTCGTTTCCCCGCCTTCGGAGTATTCCTGCTTGAACGCCTGTTTCAGCGTATCCAGGTCGCCATTTATGGCCGCCTGCTTTGCCATGCAGTATATGGCCAGAAGCTTGACTTTCTGCCTCAACCTTATGTCAGCGTTCTGAAGGAAATGGGCCATCGTCTTTACCAAGTCAAGCTCGGTGCTTGCAGTGATAGTCTTGTCCCCGCCGGGGCCATCTTCAATGCTCCCCGCGAACATTCTGGCATATGCAGCTCCGGATACAGTGTAAAGGAAGTCGAGAGCGATGATTGCGTTTGTGACGGCGGCAGAATCTGCGTCGAAAAGCAGGCGCCCGGCGATTCCCTCCGCGCCCTTGACTGCCTCGTGCCTCGAATCGGCGGAGGGAAGTATATGGCCCATTTCCGGGTATTTCTGGATTGAGCGAACCGCTATAGGTCTCAGGCCAAAGTTGTTTGATGCGAGTGCATGAATGAACGCCCTAAAGACAACGCCCTTTGCCTGCGCATCGAGTTTCACCCAGTCATAGTTGAGAATTGCATGTAAGCACTCCCTTTTAACTACCGGGTCACTTGTTTGTATCATCAGATTTGAGATGGGCTGGAGAGAACGGGGGTCCCGAATCCTCCCGAGAACGTTAATGGCAGTTCGTTTCTGCATCGTGGTGCCGGACTCGAGAAGCCTTTCGATGTCCTCGCGGCTTTTCAGGCCGCGTATTATCCTGAGGCTCTGTTGGAAATCCGGGTCAGCCGGCAGCACGATGATTATTGCCTCATCGCCGGAAGAAGACACAAGCCCCCTTTTCCCGACCTCGTTCACTGCCATTTTCTTTGCCGAGTCAAAAGTTCCCCAAATGCCCTCGGTCCTCGGCAGTTGCACTATCCTCGGGGTCCCGTAGGGGGAACCTGAAAAGGGCCGCCCGTTGGATTCTTTGCGCGCTTTGAACATCATTTAGCCTCCTGCGAACTCGCGAGAAGTAGCACTATTATATGCCAAAAGAGGTATATAAAACTTCGTGTTTTGTTATGAACGCGTTCTCAGCAAAATCCTTAAACCTGAGAGTGCGAAAAGAGATTATGAAGATTCTGCTTCAGTTCCCGGAGGGGCTGAAAAAGCTCGCTTTCGAGGAGGCCGGGAGGCTCGAGAAGGAGGGCCACGAGGTCTTTGTTTCCTCTGCCGAGTGCTTCGGGGCCTGCGACCTCGCGCTTGAGGAGGCGAAGGCAGTCGGGGCGAAAAAAATAATCCACTGGGGCCATTCGGATTTCGGGGTCAAGTCGAGAATTCCGGTCGAATACAGGGAATATCCAATCCAAATCGATGCAGAAAAAATCTCGGCAATGGTTCTCCCGAAGCTCTCCAAATTCAAGAAAATCGGGCTGTTGACCACTGTGCAGCACGTCGGGCAGCTGGATGAGCTTAGGCAGGAGCTCGAACGGGCCGGGAAGACTGTTCTCGTGGGGAAAGGGGTAAGGACGAGATACCCTGGGCAGGTTCTCGGGTGCGACTTCGGGGCTGCGAAAAGCATCGAGGCGAAGGTCGATTGTTTCGTCTACTTTGGGGGAGGGCTGTTCCACGCCCTGGCAGATGTCGGGAAACCCCTCCTGCGGGCCGACCCGTTTTCCGGGAAAGTTGGATGGATGGACGAGGAGCTTGCAAAGGCGAGAAGCAGAAGGAAGGGCGCCATGAACGCGCTCGCGGTTGCGAAGAAAGTCGGGATTCTGGTGAGTACGAAAATTGGGCAAAAAAACACTCGGGGAGCTCTCGTCATTAAGAAAGAGCTTGAAGAAGTCGGCAAAATTTGCCTGCTTCTTGTTGCGAACAAACTCGAGTTCAATGGCCTGGCCAATTTTGGCTCTTTCGATTGCTTTGTCAATACCGCCTGCCCCAGGATTTCCGACGACACTGAACTCGCGGGCAAACCGGTTATAAACCTTCAGGACGCAAGAGTGGTTGCTAGAATGCTGGTGAAAAAATGATAACGGAATCGATAAGGAAGCATGCCCTTAGGAATGCGCTGGACCATGGGAAGGCAGACCCGAAGGCAGTGGTAGGAAGGGTCATTGCTGAATTCCCTGAAGCGAAAAAGGACATGAAGGGAACAATGGGCGAGATTGTGAAGATTGTTGGGGAAGTGAACGCACTCTCTAAGGAAGAACTGGAGGCCGAGATATCAAAATACTCATTTGCTGAGAAGAAAAAAGAAGAAAGGGGCCTTGAGCTAGAGGGGGCTGAGATGGGGGAAGTCGTCACCCGCTTCCCGCCTGAGCCGAGCGGCTACCCGCACATAGGCCATGCGAAAGCAGCTTACCTCGATTGGTCCGCGGCCCGGAAATATGGGGGGAAATTCCTGCTCAGATTCGATGACACTAATCCCGAAGCCGAGTCCCAGGAATACGTTGAAGCGATAAAGGAGGCGCTTCTGTGGCTCGGAATCGATTGGGACAAGGAGAGCTACAGCTCGGACAGAATTCAGGAGCTTTACGGATACGCTGAGAGAATGATTGGGAGTGGGAGCGCTTATGTCTGCAACTGCAAGCCTGACGAGATAAAACACAACCGCTCGAGCGGGAAAGGCTGCGTTTGCAGGGACTTGGGGAAGGAAGAACAGCTCGCGAGATGGAAAGGAATGCTGGGCGGGAGCACTGGAAAGGGTGAATCCGTAGTCCGCTTCAGGGGGGACATGGCTTCGGATAATACGGCCATGAGGGACCCAACCCTGCTTAGGATAATCGAGACCCCCCATTACAGGCAGGGGACTAAGTACCGGGTATGGCCCTCTTATGATTTCGGGGCGCCGATACTCGATTCCCTAGAGGGAGTCACGCACGCGATGAGAACCAAGGAGTATGAACTCAGGGATGAACTGTATTTTGCGATAATCGAGGCGCTCGGCCTTAGGAGGCCGAGGCTCGTTGAGTTCTCGCGGCTCTCGATAAGGGGGATGCCTGTGAGCAAGAGGCTCTTAAAACCGTTGATTCAGAAAAAAGTTGTCAGCGGCTGGGACGACCCGAGGCTCCCGACCATCTCTGCTTTGCGGAGAAGGGGCATAACGAAGGAGGCGATTAAGAACTTCGTTCTCGGGTTCGGGCTTGGGAAAACCGAGAGCAACCCGACTGTCGAAGCGCTTCTTGTCGAAAATAAAAAAATACTGGACCCGGTTAGCGAGAGGTATTTCTTCGTGAGTTCTCCTGTGAAGCTCGCAGTCAATTCGGCCCCGAAAACAAAGGCAAAACTGAAGAAACACCCGGAGAAGGATTTGGGATTTAGGGAGATTGAGACTAATGGCGAGTTCTTCATCTCAGGTAAAGATGCCTCGAATCTAGAGGTAGGTTCCTCATTCAGGCTCAAGGACCTTTATAACGTGAGGATAACCTGGAAGGGACCCGAACTTGAAGGAGTGTTTGATGGGACCGAAGTTAAGCCAGGTCCGAAAATACAGTGGGTTGTCGCTGAGCCGGGGATGCTCGAGGCGAGCGTTTTGGTTCCCGGGGAGCTTGTTGATGGCGAGGGGAACCCGATTGAGAACAGCCTTCGGATTGATAAGGGCTATTGCGAGCGCGAGTGCGCGAACCTTCCCGAAGGGCAGGTGATACAATTCGAGAGATACGGGTTCTGCAAGCTCGATAGTAAGAAAGAGATGAGGTTCATCTACACGAATCCTTAACCGCCTAGCACGGTTTTGTGACGTTCCTGTATTTCACGACGACCCGGTTATCCTCAATAGTCCTGACATCTTCAGTGGCCGAGCATTCGAGCGTGGTGATGTTCTCGATTCTGCTTATCGGCTCGCAATCCTGCTTCGTAACGGTCTTGTTGGCAAGGACTTCCCTGCACTCAGTCTTTCTTGGAATCGACTCGAGCCTCTGGACGCAAACGGCATCGTCCTTGAGGGAGTCGAGGCCGACGGACCAATTGAAAAGGTATGAGTCCCTGGCTGCGATTTCCTTGGTTATAACCCCCAGGTCGGCCACTGAACCATTCGAAAACTTTGCGCTCATGCCAAATCCCCAAATGCCTGCCATATTGTCGGAGTTTGCAACCCTGAAAGCGCACTCATAGTGGCTCCGCAAGCACACTGGGTCCCAGTTCACGTCCGGGGTGTATGTGGAATCACAGGCTTTTCCTTCGATTATTGAATACGCCGTGTACTTCATCTGTTTCTCTTCGCATACGGTCTCGTTGTATGGCTCGCTAATAGTGTAGTTGGTGCACGAGTAGTCGGTCTTGTTGAACAGGTGCGTAACGTTTAAGCATTTTACAGATGGAACGGTCGTGTTATAGTATTCGGTTTCCTCGTATGGCTGCGATTCGCTGCACTGCTTTGAAGAGCATCCTGCTAACAATAAGAAGGACAGTACGAGGAACACCCCTGCGAGTCTCATGAATTGAATTTCCATGGGATAGTTTTTAAATACCCCTGGCGAAAAACTTTCATGGCAAAGCCCGTGAAATCTATTCTTAGGGGAAAGGGGGGGCCAAAGCCCGAACTTGAAAAATCCAAGAACCGCGAACTGGAACCGGACAGTGGGGCTGAGGAACAGCCAACTGAGTTCAACTGGAGCGGTTTCTTGATTCCAAACCCTGAGAAGCTGGCGATGTTCGTTTTGGTGCTCGTAGTAACGGCAGTCGTCTATGTGTTTTTTGTCACATCACGGGGGGTTAATGCGGAGGGCATTCCCGCGATTGTTTTTGATTTCAAGTCCAACCTATTCGTCATGATGTCCTTCCTCGTCATAGCTTCATATTTCTGGGTTTGCTATGCAATCGAGAGGAAACTGGGCTTCGCCAGGACAATGCTTCCAGTCGTCCTTCCGGAACTTCTGATAGTGATAGTTCTCATGATGAAGGTCCAAACTTTTATACCTACGACCTAAAAAATGGATGGACTGACCGTTAATCTTGGAGAGGAGTGAAAGAAAGGGGGGTCAGGATGTCACATTCTTAGAGGTTACTATTGAGAATGAGCCGGGGAGCTTGCCTTTTGCCCTCCTGTAGGCCTCCTTCACGAAAGTAACATTCTTCTCATTAATGAATGCTGAGAATATCGTCTGGCCTTTTGAGATTACCGCAGCCCTGTCTGTCGGCCTGCCAAAGGACAGCCTCATTCCCTTCTGAATCCTGTCAGCACCAGCCCCGGATACCATTTTGTTTTCCCTGATGACGTTATGCGGGAAAATCAGTATCTTTAGGCTGTAGGCTCCTGGGACGGATTTCTCCAGGTACTTGTTCGCTGCCTGCCTTGCTGACTCGAGCGAGTTGTCCCTAGCCTGAACCGCGTGGTCTGCGACCAGGTCCATGCGAAGATTGTATTCCCCGCCAACGCCCATGGAGAACACCATAAGGCTGTTGTGCGGAAGAGCTTTTACGAAAGACTTTCTCGGAGTTTTCTTTGAAAACCTGCTCCAGGACGGCTTTCCGACATCCCTGCAAGTTTTTGCCGGTCTCAATCCCATCTGCTACACCTCTAGATAAGCAAAAGCAGGGTATTAATGGAATAAACAATTTATAAAGATTCCCGAACCTTGAAAGGGGGGCGTAAAGGGGTTGGTTAATCGCCCCAGGACGGTTAAGAAAGCCCGTTTTTCCAAATGCCGGGCCCCCCTAATTCCGCTCTTTTTGCCAATTTTTCCAACAAAATGCCATTTCCCCCGAATCCCGACAATAAGCCTTAAAAACATATTAGGACTAAAGCTAGTCTGAGGTGAAAGTATATGGCACCGATTTGCCCGCACTGCGAAAAAGAAGTATCAGTCGAGACGATGAAAGTCAACAAACCAAAATCAACTTTCGTGCTCAGGAACACCGAAATGGCCTACTGCCCGCACTGCAAGAAAGTTCTTGGCGTGTTCACCCACATAATATAGAGCGGTGTGGCTGATGGGCAATGCCGCGGGGGACGAACCGTCCCTCGAAGAGGTTGTCACCGAGATAAGGAAGATTCGCCTACGGAGATTCTTCTCCCTTTCTGACAACCAGCTTGACGAGCTCTCCTCGCGGCACGAGTCCATGCTTCACTACCTCTATGAGATTTATCGTCGTTATGGGGGAGACATGGACGAACGGATGAAATCCGCTATCGTCATATGCCTGCTTTCGCGCGAGGCGGATTTCGAGGAAGTGTACGATTGCCTGAGCGAGGATGCCGGCAATCGTGACGAGGTCTTGAACCGCTTCGTAAAAGCCGAGAGGCCAAGAATGGCGGTATACAACTAATCTGCTTGTTCTTGTATTGGAATTTTCGAAAATTTATCTTTCTATAGCCAACGCTCTAGGCTTAAAAGTTTATGCCGGGATATCTCCTCATGACGCGAGTGGCTATCGCAAAGGGCGAGGACATCGACAAGACCGTTAGGGAGGCTGTCGGACTGCTCGGAGGGATGCAGCAGTTCGTGAAACAAGACGACGTAGTTTTCATCAAGCCGAACATGGTCGCCCAGTTCTTCCCGGCGATGACCCAGCCGGAAGTTGTCCGCTCAGCAATAACGATGTGCCTCGAGGCAGGGGCGAAGACGGTTTATGTCGGAGAGAACCCCATGTGCCAGATAACTTCGCATGAGGTGTTCGATACAACCGGCTTGAAGGAATATTATGAGGCGTGCGGCGCGAAAGTGCTTTTGCTTGACGAGAAGGAGTATGCGGAATTCGAAGTCCCGGGGGGCGTTGTTCTCAAGACTATTCGGCTCCCGAAGGCCCTTAAAGAGGCAAATGTCTATATTTCAATACCGAAAATGAAAACGCACTGCATAACCACGGTGACCCTTGGGATAAAGAACGCGCACGGGCTCCTTCTCGATGAGGACAAAGCGCAGCACCACTGCGAGGAGCTCGAGCAAAAGCTCGTCGACATAAACAAAGCTCGGCCCCCGAACCTCGTCATCATGGACGCTTTCCTTGCAATGGAGGGTTTCGGCCCGACGTTCGGAGAGGTCAAGAGAATGGGCCTCGCACTGGCTTCAGACAACGTCGTCTCTATTGATTCGGTCGCGTCATCGATAATGGGGTACGAGCCCCTTTCGATAGGGACTACCCGGCTCGGGGCTGAGCAGAAGCTCGGGGAAGGGAATCCCATTGTTCTTGGCCTCCAGGTGAAGGATACCGCGAGTAAATTCAAGCCCGGGACTTTCGAGATTCCGGAAAAGATTGGAGGGGCGAGATTCATACGCGGAAAAACCGATGCCGGCTATGTCGGCATGCTCAAGCTCGGGCTCGGGCTCTTTTTCGGCTATTCGGAAGCTTTCAAGGATGAGTTCGCGAAGGTGAACGGGCTGAGTGTCGTGTACGGCTATGTTGAAGGCGGAGTCGTGGACGACAAGGTCGTGCTATATGGGGACGAGGCCTTAAGGACAAAGGTCAAGGCAAGGCGAATCCTAAGGATGAAAGGCCACCCGCCCACCAATTGGATAACGTTATTGGGGTGGATTACTTCGGAATGCGGGCTTGACGTATTGGATTATTTCATTAGCTCCCTGTGGAGCGCGTCAGAGCATCACAAGAAGTAAGGTCTTGCGCAACCGGAGAGGGCAGAGTGATTTGATGGATGGGGAGACGTTCAAGAAGAGAGTCGCTGGCGAGTATGCGAAATGGCTTGTGTTCGTCAGCAAAAAGAGCGACAAGGTAGAGGTCCCGTTCTTCCCCGTAACCGCATTTGACAGGGCTACGTTCACTGAATTCGTAGCCGAGCTGGTCACTAAGACAATAGGGCCGGATTTCACGATGCTCTCAGTCATCACGGAAAAGGGCAAGCCGCTTTTCATGCTTGTTGAGAAGATTGAGAAGGGAGCGTTCACCTCGGTGAAAATCATCGAAGCGGGAGGGGATGTTGAATCCTTGAAAAAGGAGCACGGCGTCACCATAACGAAGTCAGTCGAGCGCTCGGTTCTCGAGGAAGTATTCGCGCTCCAGGAGAGGTATGGGGGAACGAAGGACAAGCGGACTTACCTGCTCGAGCTCTCGGTTGTCCTCGCTAATGCGCTAAAGAAAGAAGAGCTCTCTTTCGACCCTCCCCCCAAGGTCCTCAAGGCGCTCCAAAAAATCATCCGCAGGATAAACATCGACTTGAATCTCCTGATGGGAGTAAGGGATTACCTTGCGTCAGTGGAGATGACATCCGGAAGGCGCTCGCTCTTCCTCGACCTGGGGACCCCGATAAGGATATCAGTGAAGAAAGAGCATCTCTTCTCGCTCATCGGGAAGGTCGAGGGCACAGAGAGCCTGTCCGGACTGCTGGACGCTTTTCTCGTATGGCTTGCAGACGGGTTCAAGTCCGATTCAGTGAGGGTGGAGCCGGGTTCTTTCATATGGAAGGGCCTTGAGAGCATTGTCGAGCACGATGCAAAGCGGGTGGGGGGGAAGATGAGGTTCATGCTGTCGATGTTCGCCGACCCGCTATTCATTCTGCTTATGGTCGGGCGGGAGTCTTATCTCCTCGAGTTCCGGAATGGAGTGATATACGGGATAGAGCGGGTTGAAGCGAAGGGCGAGCTCAAGCAAGCGTGGCTTGATATCTCGCTTAAGAGGGGGTTCGTGCACCTTGGGATGAAGGCCGACCCGGATGTCCTCTCGCAGGCGATTTCCCCGGTCCATCTTCCATCAATCCTGAAAAAGGGAGTGTATGAGTTCTACCCAAAGAACGAGTTCGTTGAGCACCTGAATAACATGGGGGCCCTCAACCTGTTCCTGAAGCTCGTTTACCCGTTCGTCAAAAGATAGGCTCAACAGTTCTTATCCACGTATGCGATGCACGTATCGCTCGTTATATTCTGGTCTCCGGGGACTATTGCGATAGAATCGATGGCCCTGCAGGCTTCGACTGCATCCTTTTTGCTCGAAGACTTTATTTTGCATGCGGCCTCCAGGATGCATGTTCTCCCGTAATAGGTCTTCTCTCCTGCCTTGAAGGGGGTTTCACTCTGACATATCGGGATAGCCGTTGAGGCGTTGCCGTTTATAGCTGAAAAGAATTTCACTGCAGCACGATTCTCTTCACTGGGCGGCCTTCCGAGGACTAGGAACGCGATGATTGCGCCGACGCAAAGCACGATGCAGGCTACTAGGAACGGGTTTTTCATGCTCTCATCTCCAGACGACCAGGTTGACGTTTACCACTTCCCTCTCGAACCCGGAAAGTATTGCCATCCTCCTTATGCTCACGAGGTCGGTCCCATTATTTGGCGATATGCCCATCGTCATGTTCTCTCCGACGATATTCAGGAACGGGGTAAGGGAGTAAGTTTGGGCGTCTGAAGCGTTGTAAATCCATCCCTGGTTATTTTCGATATAATAGATTCTCCCGAACCCGTAGTCCCACCAGCATATCTGGCACCGGGTCGAGGTCGAGTTGGAGATAAAATTCAATGGGATATCTGTGTTAAATTTGTCGCGAAAGACGTCCCTCTGGTGAGAGCTGAAAGTGATATTGTCTTTTAAGGAGGAATTCGCAAGGAGAGGGGCCGAATTGTTGACGTAAGAGATAACGGGGTTCGAGTTTGCCTCAAAACTCATCCTGGACCAGTTTTCTATCAAAGGCTTTTTTGGTTGGGGTACGTCGGTATCGGTGTAGATTAAAACCCCGCCCCTGTTGACGAAGTCGACGAGTTGGCTGATGTCAGCAACTGAATCGTTCTGCAATCCTATGTCTTCGATGATGACGGTTCTGTAGGAGCTCTGGTTGCTCATCAAAGTGTTTAAAGAGTCTTTTGTGGTTAACGGGAGAGTAGTCGGATATTTGTAACGAGCAGAAAAACCATTTGCTGCCGGGGCATCTATTTTCTCAACCCCTATTGCGCTATCGTCATAATAAAGGTCCCATGTGACAACCGATTTATCGAGCATTTTCGCATATTCCATCCCGCTCTTCTTGTGGACTATCACGGCGACCGGGCCCCTCACGATTCCGCTTGTCAAATCGTAGCCTGCTGCGTCTGTAATCCAGATGCGGTAGTTGTAGTTCCCGAGCCGAAGGAGGTCGCGCACCTTGTCGTAATCGGTGTGCTTGAGCTGGAGAATCTTGCCGATTTCGATTACATGCTCGTCCTTCGCGAGGCCTATCACCCTAACGGTCTCGTTCGTCCAATCCTTCGGATAACCCGGATTCCTGACAAGATTTTCCGAGACGTCCGTTGTTATCGCCTGCATGTCCCTGCGGGCTTCCGCGTCCTTTATCTGCGTGTCGACATTCGCCCAGATGTTCATCGAGGCTAAAAGGATGGCGAGGAAGATGGCGAGGCTTAGTATGAAGTCAGTTGTGAGGAGCTGGCCCCGTCTTCCCGAGCAGAACATCGTCGCACCAATAGGGTTTCATAGTTCCGCTATTTAAAGCTTTAATGCCGAAAAGAAGACCTTAAAACTCGAAACGTTTAGCCATATCGTTAATCGAAACTCCCAATTGAGAAAAAAGCTAGTGGGCCCGCGGAGGCTTTCGTTGTTCCCTTTCGAACAATATCGAACTCCGAGTCTTCACCGTGTCAGGGTGACGTCTTACCATTCGACTACGGGCCCAGCGCAGGATATTTGCCATAAAGCGTTTTTAAATCCTTTCCGCCTCAATTATCCCTCATGCGGGGGTGGCAGAGCCTGGTCAAATGCGCAGGGCTTAGGACCCTGTGCCCTAGCGGCTGCGTGGGTTCAAGCTTTTTTCTTTCTTAGGAAGAAAGAAAAAACCTTGGAAAAAAGAAAGAACGGCTCTTTCCTTCCAAAAAGCTGCCCAAAAATCCCATCCCCCGCATTTTTTCCATGAAAAAATGAGGCGTTTTTGCCAATAGGCAAAACATCGCCGCATTTTTTGCATACAAAAAATGTCGGAACATTTGCCGACAAGGCAGATAGGTCCGCATATTTTTTATTACTTAAGCACCCAGGCTATTTCATGAAGAACCTTGCCCCGGACATAACTCGACAACGTTTGCTCATAGAGGGTTTTTTCGAAATCGAAGTTGATAGGCGAACGATAAACAGTTTTTTTGAGGATATTACGAAAACCCTCGGTTTGAGGACTTACAGGAAGCCGATAATATATGCGACTGGAAAACGGGGGAAAGCGATAAATCGGGGTTATGACGCATTCGTCCCGCTGATTGACTCCGGCATCGCCCTGTATGTTTGGGGAAACGCAGGATTCTTTTCTGTTGTAATTTACACGTGCAAGGGGTTTGATTCCAAGAAAGCAGTAAGTTTCACGAAGAAATTTTTCCGATGCAAGAAAATCGTTCATTCGCCGTTCTAAACTGCTTAGTATGCCTTCTTCCTCTCCCTGCACCTGCGGAGATGGATGTTTTCAGAATCATATTCGTAGATAATCCTAAGGCGACCAACCCTCTCTGAAAAGAATCCGGCTAGAGGAGGGCGGAGTGGTTTGCCGAGTTCTGGGTTCAGGCGAATTTTTTCGAGAGAGTGTATGACTCGTTCCTGTTCCGATTTATCAAGCGTTCTCAAGTCCTCGATAAATTTATCGTGATAATGGAGCTTGCGCATTGAATCATCTGAGCAGCTTCTGTATGTCCGTATCTGAACCGACTATTTTCGATTTTATTTTGCCTCGTCTTAGATCCCTCAAGTATTGCATAAGCTCTGGGTCATCGGAAATGTCTTCATATCGCTCAGGCTCTCCGAGATTAGTGAGCGCCGCTCTTATCACTTCTGCTTTCGATGTCGCATAGCCCGATTTGATGTATCGCTCGACCTTTTTCTCCAATTCTCCCTGAAGGCGAAAATTAACTGTCGTCATTTGCACCACCAATGTGTATATTTTGTGTGTTTAATTTATATTCTTTGTGTTATTTATCGCTTTCCCGGAAGCGAACAGAAATAGCACCAGCACTATCAGCAGGCTCGGGCAAGGCGAGCCGGCTCCCGGGAACTCGAATATCGTTCCCTTTTTTGGAACAAGAAGCTCCTTCTCGAAAGAGAACTCCTGCCCGTAAGCGTCATACCAAACAACTTTCATCGAATGTGACCCGGTGGAGAGGCCGATTGTCCCGCTTCCTCCAGAGAGCGGAGCGATTTTTCCATCTATGTAGAGTCGGATGTTCCTGGCATCGCCTGTTTTCGAGGCAGTGAAAGTCACGTTGGTGAGGTCGCCACCGTTTGAGAAACTTGTCTGGATGCTCACCGAGGGTTTGGGCATCACCTCTATCGGGATTTTCCCTTCAATGCTCTCGCCCTGGCCATCGGCCCTCACAGAAAGGAGCCCTTGGCCTGCCTCAAGATTCGAGAATGTGAAATTGAACACGTATTTTCCTGAGAAAGTGGCAAACGCTGAGCGTGAGCTGCCACCATAGCTTGCAGTGACCCTGACCCCATGGGGGGTGCTGCTATTCGAGAGAATCGGAATCGATACTGCCATGGAGCCCGATTCCACTAGCCTCTGCGGGATTGATGTTTTGCCAAGCGAGAGCGAGCGGGATACTGTTACTGAGTAAGGAATTCTCACAACGCCCCCGAAGTTCGAGAAAACCCAGGCTTCTTTGGCACCAGGCGACTCGGGAGTGAAAGAGATTTCCTGGGAAGCCTTCGACGCGGGGAATTGGTATATGTTATCCTCGGCAATTACCGTAATTTTCGCACCAGTTGGGTAGCTCTGTGATGAGAAGGATATCGTTTGGCCATCACCGAGGTTTAGTTGGCTCTTTTCCGCCCAAGCGTCAAACTGCACGCTTTTGGTGTTCTCGTGCATCTCAATAGACGCCTTTTTTTCAGCGAGATATGCTGAGTTGAGGATGACGGGGCAGGTATAGAAGTAGCTCGGGTCGAGTGAGGCCGGGGCAGTCACCTCCCAGGCGACCACTTTCTCCTTTCCCGGCTCGAGAAGGGCAAACTTTTCCTTTTCGCCCACAACAGCCAGTGAGTTTTCGCCTGAGCATGGGACAATGGTAAGGTCGACCACATGGTAGTCTTTTGAGGTCAGTTTCGCATAAACCACGGTCTTTTCGCCGAACCGGATTTTTTGGGCCCCGAGTGCTAATTCGTAATCGCTGCTTTCAGGCATACTCCGCGAGTCTTTCACTTCTACCTCGCTTATTTTCGAGCCGAGCATCCCGCTCCCGGACCATTCGAGCCTTGCACCAGGGGTCATGTACACGAACACGTTGCTATCGACCTTTTGCGATGCCGACATTGTGACCTGGATATGGGTAGCATCCAAGTGGCCGGCCTCCATCCAGGTGGGGTCCACCGGGACCCAGACCCCGATATAGACCTCTGCCCAGGCGTGCCCAAGCCAGCCTTTCTCGCTAGTGTAAGAATAGCCAGTGAGGTATCTCGCGGGGATTCCTGAAGCTCTCGCGAGAGCGATAAATAGTGTCGCAAACTCCGTGCACACTCCTCGCTTATTGGCGAGCACCCAGGTCGCGCTCTCTTCCCTGCCGGTCATCGCCTCGTCGTAAACGATATTCTTATGCGCCCATATCGCAAGCCGCGCTACTTTTTCGAAATCGCTTGTCGAATTTTCAGTTAATCTCTTCGCTAGCTCGATTATTTCTTTGTCATCAGACTGAATTCCTGGCGATGGGAGAGAATAAACCCGTATGCCGTCTGGTATCGTATAGGAGGGCGGCAGGTAGTCCGTCATTCTCGCCTTTGTCAGAACGTCTATGGAGTAGGAGTATGCGAAAGGAGTTGGGGGGTTGCCCTCTTTTATCGCGAGAAGCGCATTGCCCTCCGAGTCCTTCACTGTTGCCATGGGGTATGTTGGGAGCTGCCAGTCGGTCTTCTCCGGCACAGATAGGTTCATCTCAAGATGCTTTAGGGATCCGCCTATTGCCCTGACTGCCCCGCTCTTCGTGACCACTGATGTCACTGAGGTTGTGAGCACTGGGTCGTTGATTGCCGGCTGCGAGAAAACAGCGAGCGCGAGGAGCGCAAGAACGAAAAACAGGGGTAACTTTCTCATAATGTAGGATAGAACGGGCTCCCTTATAAAAATTCTCTCGGGGGTTCAATCCGTGGAACTGTTGCCCCTCGGCCTCTTGCTCTTCCTCCTAGACTTTATCGCCGCCTGCGCGCACGCAAGCCTAGCAATTGGCACCCTGTAGCGCGAGCAGCTCACGTAGTCAACCCCCTCCTTGTGGTAGAACTCGATGGACTTCGGGTCCCCGCCTGTCTCGCCGCAAACGCCTATTTTGAGCTTTGGTTTCGTGCTCCTCCCAAGCTTTATCCCGGTGCTGACGAGCCTCCCGACTCCGTCGAAGTCAAGCTGTTGGAACGGGTTTGACTCGAGTATCCCCCTCTCGAGATACATGTTGAGGAACTTGTTTTCCGCATCGTCGCGCGAGAATCCGAGGGTAGTCTGGGTGAGGTCGTTTGTGCCAAACGAGAAGAAGTCGGCATATCTTGCGACCTTCTCGGCAGTAAGTGCCGCCCTCGGTATCTCAATCATCGTGCCAACCGTGTAGCGCAATTTCACCCTCTCCCTCGCCAAAATCTCCCGGGCGGTGTTATCCGCTGCTTCCCTAGTAAGTTTGAGTTCCCTGTAGCCCCCTACAAGCGGAATCATTACCTCAAGCTCCACGTCGACCCCTTCCTTCACGAGGTGGCAGGCTGCTTCTATGAGGGCGCTCACCTGCATCTCATAGATTTCCGGATAACTGATTGCAAGCCTGCAGCCACGATGGCCGAGCATCGGGTTTGCTTCCTTCAGGGACCTGACCTTGTTGAGAATCCGCTCTTTCTCCGCTATCTCCTCCCTGCGCCCGCCCTTTGCGTCGAGCTCGGTAATCTCAGCTATTAGTTCTTCGCTCGTCGGCAGGAACTCGTGGAGCGGCGGGTCGAGCAACCTTACGTTTACTGGGAACCCCTCCATCGCCTTCAAAATTTCAATGAAGTCCCTGCGCTGTATCGGCTGGAGCTTCGCGAGCGCAGCCCTTCGCTCCTTTTCGTTTCTTGCCATTATCATTTTCCGAACTATCGGGAGCCTGTCTTTTGAGTTGAACATTCTCTCTGTCCTGCAGAGGCCTATCCCTTTCGCTCCGAATTCCCTCGAGCTCCTTGCGCCATCCGGGGTATCTGCATTCGCCCGAACGAGCATCCTGCTCGTTGCATCAGCCCATGACAGGAGGGTCTTGAACTCCTTGGTAAGCTGCGGCTCTATTGTGGGAACAACCCCGGGAATGACTTTCCCGGTTGAACCGTCAATCGTGATGACGTCGTTCTCTGAAAAGGTCTTATCGCCAATAATCAAACGCTTGTTCACAACGTCGACTTTCGCCCCTGAACACCCTGCTACGCAGGGAACCCCCATCCCTCTCGCTACGACCGCCGCATGGCTCGTCATCCCGCCTCTTGACGTTAGTATGCCTTTAGAGGCGGCCATCCCCCCGATGTCCTCGGGGGTGGTCTCAACGCTCACAAGTATGATGTCCTCGGCCTTACCTCTCTCGGCTGCTTCATCGGAGCCAAAGACGATTTTCCCTGAAGCAGCCCCTGGAGAAGCCGGAAGCCCTGCAGCTATCTCCTTGTATTCGGTCTTTGGGTCGAGCTGCCTGTGGAGCAGGGCATCTATGTGGTCTGGGTTCACCTTCAGGAGCGCCTCCTCCTTTGTGATAAGCCCCTCGTGCGCCATCTCAACTGCAATCCTCACCGCAGCGGCTGCCGTCCTCTTGCCGTTTCTTGTCTGGAGCATCCAGAGCTTCCCGTGCTGTATCGTGAACTCCATATCTTGCATGTCGCGGTAGTGACTTTCGAGAGTCTTGGAGAATTTATTAATTTGGGCGTAAATCTTTGGCATTGACTTCTTGAGTTCGGTTATTTGGGCAGGAGTCCTGATTCCTGCAACTACGTCCTCGCCCTGGGCATTCACGAGGTACTCGCCGAAAAGCTTGTTCTCCCCGGTA
>JAKAKT010000092.1 GCA_021813385.1 Microcaldota archaeon | reverse complement strand
GAGAACAACCGACTTGAGCCTGATTTCCATAGCCGCTTTCACCATTTTCCCACCCAAACGGGTGGGTGAAAGCGGACATAAGTTCGTGCACTATTTTAGGACAAATGTGTGTGCACTCTACAATTAACAATGCGACTTTCCAGTGAGCCTCGTCGATAATCCGTCATTGTATGCCCAAAATCTCCGGGTTTTGAGCGTTCAGATGCAAGCTGAAACCAGTTCTTCTCAATAATCTTTGTCCCTTTATAAAGGTATAAAACTTGGCATTTTTTACCCTCTATAAGGTAACATTTATAAACATCTATGTTCTAACATAAGACCATGGAAGAGACAGAACTCCTGAAAATCCTCTACAACCAAAACCCCTGGTGGGAGGAAAAGGCCGTCAAAGTCCCGGAGAAGAAGAGGAGAGATTACTACATGCTTCAGAAAGACCTTAGCGACAAGCAGATAACCGCAATAATCGGCCCAAGAAGAGTCGGGAAGTCCGTCCTGATGCAGCAGTTGATACAAGCCCTACTCCAAAAAGGGACTCCCAGCAAGAACATACTCTTTGCCCAACTGGATGAGCCGCTTTTTGATGCGGAAACAGGGGTTCTGATAAGCCGGATAATCGAAACATACTCCAAATTCATTCTTGGGAAGAGTTTGGATGATGTTCCAACTAAAGTTTACGTTTTTCTTGATGAAGTCCAGCATGTGGAAAAATGGAGCGAGGCGCTGAAATCCTACTACGACAAGAATTACAAGTTAAAATTCGTCGTGAGCGGCTCTTCCTCCGCTGGCATTAAGCACGGAAGCTCGGAATCCCTGGCAGGCCGTATATTGCTGAATCCAGTAATGACGCTCAAGTTCGTCGATTTCCTTAAATTCAAGGATGAGAACAACGAAGTTGAAAATGCAAGCTTGACGCTCCGCGAAAAACTGAAAGACGCGATTGACGAAAAGGACCCCGAGTCGTTCTTCTCTGACCTGAAGACGTTTTATGCAGCGTTAATCCCGAAACAGCGCAAAATCGAAACAATTCTCTCCGAGTACATGATAAAAGGAGGCTACATCGAACTTATCGAAGAGGAAGACTATGGGAAATGTCTCCAATACCTGCGGGACCTCATCCAACTGGTCATTTACAAGGACATCGTGAAAGTCTTCGGTATTAGGAACCCGAAGAACATGGAGGACCTTTTGCTCTACCTCGGCAACCATTCAGCTGAGCAGCTGTCCGAAAACAGCATGTCGAAGAAGTTGAAGATGAAGACTGAAACAATAGGGGAATACCTTGACTACCTGGAGGAGGTTTTCCTGATAAGCACCTGCATGATTTACGCGAACAACCGCGCAAAGCAGTTGCGAAACCCCAAAAAGGTCTATATCTCTGATTGCGGTATCCGCAACATGCTAAACGGGACATATTCACCGCGGGCGCTTGCCGACAACACGGACGTCGGGCGGATAGCCGAGACCGTCGTTCGCAACCATCTTCTTAGGCTGGTGTTCCATCTTGATACGTATAATTCGAAATGCTACTACTGGAAGAATGGAACCGAAGTGGACAACGTGATCGTTTATGCGAAAAAGACGGTTCCAGTAGAGGTAAAATACCAAAACGACATCAAATCCGAAGACGCAACCAGTTGCCTGGAATTCATGAAAGAGAACTCCAGTCCGTTCGGAATCATCGTCACGAAGAACAAGCTCGATTACAAAGATAGGGTAATTTACATCCCGCTCTGGTATTTCCTGATAATATGCTAAAGAAGAGACTACTGGTTGGCTCATGAAAAAACTTTACCCTTCGTTCGCGCCTCCTGAAAAATGGAGGGGAGAAAAGCAGGCAAAGTGGCTCAACAGCGAGGAATGGAAACGGATAAGGCAGAAGATTCTTGCGCGGGACGATTTCACATGCGCCTATTGCGGCTATCGCTCTGACAAATACCAGATAATCGACCACATAGATGGAAACCCGGAAAACCACTCGGATAGCAATCTGCAAGTGGTCTGCCAGATGTGCAATTTGGTGAAGCACTCGGGCTATGGTTGCGCGGTGCTAGGGATAGTTGACCTTTACAAGAGTTCAAGATACCCGCAGAACGAGATAATCCGCATAACGCGCGAGATGCGGGATAATCGTGCAGATGATGAAGAGATAATTCGCTTTCTCAGCTTGAAGCAGCAAGTCCCTTTCAGGCAGGAAAGGAATTATTTAAGAAACTCGTATGCTTTTATCACCTCTAAGAGAGGAAATAAGAGCGATGCATACGGGGCTTGGCTCGTTTACCACGGAAAAACCCGGAGTAAACCAATTGCTGATGCTCCGCAAACTCGCCTTACTGATTGGCAGGATTGATTGTTTTGAAGATTGTTAGTGATTTTATGGACGTAGGCAGAAACGACCCATGTCCGTGCGGAAGCGGAAAAAAATACAAGAAATGCTGCATTGGAAAAGAGCCAGCGCCAGCCCGGAAGGGGATTACGGGCTACACTATTGAAATTAACTCGTTTACTGGGGAAGTGAGAGGACTGGACGAAAGACCTGATCTCAAAAGATTCTTCCAAGATGTCATGCGTGAATCCAATGAGGAGGAAATTGACGTCGAGAAAGCCGCCAACAAAGCAATTGAGAGATACACCAAAAGAATCGTGGAAGTGACTGCCAAGCTCGGGCGCCCACTCGGGAACGCGATTAAGGAGGCTGAGGCGTTGTTGGGCGAAGGTCAGTTCGAGGAGGGTCTCTCGGCAATCGATAAACTGCTCGAAGCTTACCCGGAATCAATCGAAATCAAGGGATTGCGCGATGGGGGGCTTCTTGCCCTGGGAAAGCACCCAAGTCAAGAATACTTCGCGAAGATACATGCCGTTCCCAAAAACGAAAGGGAGATTTTTCTCAAGGGCTTCAGGGAAGCGGTTCTAGAATCCGCTCCAAAGACAGAGGTAAAAATACTCTCAATGTTGTGCGATGCGTACTACCAAGGAACAAGTTGGGAAGAACGATACATGGCCGTGAGGATGGCTAACCATATAATCCTAGATATGGCCGTGGATAAAAGCAATCTTGAAAAAGCGGATTCATTCTTGCTTGATGCTCTTAGGGATGAAGACGGAAGGGTGAGGAATGCCGCCGTCAACTGCGTGCAGGCCAGAAAAATCCACAACACTTCCGGCCTTTTTTTCGATTTTTACGAAATCGCCATCCATGAACAGAAAGACGAGAAAAGACGTTCCCTTTGCAGAGCCATCCTAAGCCTCGTTTGCCCGATGCTGGATTGGGAAATGGAAAGCATTGGGGAAATGCGCGATTACCGAAAAGCGATTGATTTTGCGTTGAAAATAACAGGTTATAACCCGGCATATTACAGGGCCGACCCAGAAAAGAAGATTTGGATGAGCTTTGGAAGGAATGACCCACGTAAAAGAAAATACCAAAAGAATAAATGAATCAGTCAAACATCTTCAGTCAGATAATAACTATATTCCAGTGCTGAAAGCTGCGTCAAAAATGAAGAATTAGGCGCTAATTCCTGCGAAAACTGAAGAAAAAGCTGCGATTTTCTCTTCGACGTGAGCTTACGCAGCTCGTGTTTTCACTACGCAGCTTTTTGAGCTGCGTAAAACATCTGCGAAAAAAACAAAAAACGAATACTTACAGCTTGTCTTCAAGCCCCAACCCTGCAATCTTCTCAAGCATTAACTTCTTGAAATCGGGGTCCTCCATTAACCTGTTCATCAAGGTATCGGATTTCTTGCGCTCGTCTTCTATCTCATAAGCAACTTCCGCGCCAAGGACAAAACCGCACTTATTGCAGAACTTTGAGATTGGCGAGCTTATCGCGTTGCATCTAGGGCAGGTCTTCGGTTTCAATGTCTCTTCCTTCTTTTCTTCACCTATCTTTATCCCGTAGGTTCTCAAGAGTGCCTCATCTACATCCCTTCCAGAGAGATGCACATACACGGAAGCCATATCTGAACTCTGCACCCATCCAAAGTGCTCCTTCATCTGGGCTTCTGTCAATTTCGTCGCCAGCGCCGTTGCTCGGGAGTGCCGGAACAGGTGGGGATAAATTCTCCGCTTGATTCCAGCTTGAACGGCCATTCTCTTGACCTTCTTCATGGCAGCCTGATACCCGAAATTATCCCTTGAAAATCGTTTAGTGCGGCCCGCCCACAAAGGCGCTTCTGGGTTGCTCCTGTCCGGGTGTATATCCATCCAGCTAGCCAGGAGTGGGGATGAAGCTACGACTCGGACCCTCCTGTCACCAGTTTTGCCCGAGACTCTCAAAACAGCGCCGTATTGGTCGAACTGCACGTTTCCGAGCTTCAGGGGAATGATTTCTCCTATCCTGCATCCGCTTTCATAGAGGGCTATCACAAACGCCTTGTCCCGCGGGTGTTCGGCGAACTCCGCCATCTTCTTGACTTCTTCCTCAGTCAGGATGTTCTCTGGGAGTATCTTCTTGCCATTCTTCAGCTTCGGCTTGACCCACTTCACCATTTCTGGATAAACCTCGTCGTTCCCGCCGACCCACTTGTAGAATTTCCTCATAATTATCTTGAAGTCGTATTTGGTCCACTCGGAATACCTCTCGTTGCGTTCTATCTTCGCAACAACGTTCTGAATGTCCATTTTCGTCGCAGTCGGGAAAGGCTTCCCCAGGTACCGTGCGAGGTATCTCAGGGTATAGGTAACTTTGCAGATTCTCGTTTTCGACAATCCATCCGCAAAATTCTTGTCTGCGAAATCGGAGATGAGCTTCTTGTTCTCCTCGCAGATCTCCGGGTCCTCTCTCACCCTCTTCAGATTCCCATCCACATTTTCGTCGTGGCTTTTTCCATCTCTCATGGTCTCAATTCTCCGCCACAAGTGAATTTATGTTTTTATGCCGAATTCGGCATTTCTGTACTCAAAATAAGACGCTCGCGCTTCGTCGTCGGACCTGCTCTCCCGGCGCTTTTTCTCTTTATACTAGCGCCCTAGTCGAGGGAGGTGACTACAAAAATGCAATCCGTAGTCACCTCTTCCTCAGCATCTTTCTCAAGGCTCGGTATTCTTTTAAAATAAGCTCAAGCATCGGGCGTATGTCTCCTCTCTTCTCGTCGGCTTGCAGTGCTGCGTAATACTCCGACCTGTTCCTAAGCTCGATATTCACAGGCGGTAATCCCTGTTTGAGAAGAACGTTGTTCAGGAGCAACCTTCCAACTCTCCCATTTCCGTCTTGGAACGGATGGATGCTCTCGAATTGGTTATGGACAACCGCAGCCAAGACAATTGGAGTGTATTTTTTCTTATTTCGCTTGTACCACCTGACAAGCTGCTTAAGCAGTTTTTCGACTTGAATCGACGGCGCCCCCCGATGCACTACGTTGCCATATGCATCTTGGACAACCACCTCAACTCCCTTTGCCCTAAATTCTCCCGCGAACGGTTTCGAGTTCTTGAAAACTATACGGTGAAGCTCTCGGATAAATTCAAGTGAAACGTCCTCCTTGGTCTTCCGGAGGTAATCAACAGCCTCGGCGACCCCATATGTCTCAGAAATGTCCTCTTTCGTCCTTTCTCTGGGCCATTTCTGCTTCTCAAGAATTTCAACTACTTCCTTGGCTTCAACCCGCGAACCCTCGATTGCGTTAGTATCATATGTGAACGCTTCCTTGAACCGGGTCCAGTCCTGTTCAGAAAGATGGAAAACCCTCAGTTCTCCCCTCGCCTCGAGCGTTTCAAGTTCTTTCAATTCCGGAGGAGTAAGCGCGGAGATATACGGGTCTCGTATGACTTCTTTTTTCTTCACTCTATCCTCCAGTTTTCTCTCAGCGATTTTTCTTTTCGATTCCAATTCTCCCGGGGATAAGTTAGCGCCAAGGTACACTCTAATCTTCCTGACTTTCCCGTCTTCCCTGAACGAGTGAGCCAGGTAATACTTTTTCTGTCCGTCCTTTTCCCGAATCTCCGAATGCATGAGGGATTTAGGTGACTACAAGTATTTAAACTTTGTCATTAGGTGACTACACTTTCTTCACCACTACGATCTCAAAGAACTTGGTGCAAAAGTTATCACCGAATTGACCATGCACGGTTTTTAGGGGGCACAGGTTCGCTTTAGTGTTCTGACCGCATCAAGCCATCCGCTTGCCATTCTCCCCCGGCGCGTTTTCTCTTTATACTAACGCTCAAAATAGATTGAAAAGATTCAGCATCCCGGGCACTTGAGCATCCGGAGGTTCTCCCTAGGTCTGGGGCTCTCCGCGGTGTCGGTGCCGTAGATTCTGTTTTGGTCGTCCACCCAGTAGTATTTCGAGCCGATGTCCACGACGTAATGCTCGCCTGTGCCCGGGTCGTACGTGTCCTGAACTCCGCGTATATAATCGTCCCATTTGGCGTTCAGGTCGTCCATCGTCTTGCTCCGCATCTCGATTGTGGAAGAGATGATTTCACTGATGTCGCCCCCGCTCTTGCCGATGGCCCCGAGGCGCTTCTGCACTTCTTCCTGCTCCTTCTTGGCCCACGTCTGGTTGACTTTGAACGAGCGCTGCATGTGGAGCGCGAGCAGCTCGGTCTCGCCAAGAAGCTCCGGCGGCGCATAATACTCCATCACACCAACGGACCATATGCCGGTTCCAGGCAGTTCCACCAGAGCCGTCCGTAACGCGACAACGGATTTTACCCTCTGCCCATCCCGTTCGTACTCAAAGTCCGCTTCTGCCGCGGACTGCTTCGAAATCAGCGGGTTGCCGCTCACCAGGAGGTCCGGCCGGTCAATCACTTTCAATTTGCCCACGTTCAAGCCGCTTTTTTCAACAATCTCCCTTATGAAATCCGAAGCGAGCGTGTATTTTTTCACCATCATGGGCTTTGAAATGCCCCCAGAGGGGTCGTATAGTGAACCCTCGGTGAATCCGGCATAGCTCAGTACTGCGTTCGGAGTTGCATAAACGTAACCGTAAGGCTCCTGAATGAAGAATCCCTGCCCTGAGGGGGATTTTGCCTCGAATCCCACCCCGGCGTCTAGGTATGGCCGTATAATCCCTGAACCTTCGCTCACGGTCCAGTCGCTGGGAACCTCGAGGCTGAACGCCTCCTCGCGCGGGTCGGTAAAAGTCTTGAAGGACTTTGCGTCTTTATACTCGGTGTATTTCACTGTCGGATTGTTGCCAGGGGCAATTGCGTTCTGGTTTCCGCCAGTCACGTTTTCTGAAGGCGGAACCGGGCCAGTGCATCCCATAGCGAGAAGCAGAAGCGCGCACATGACCAACGGAAACGCGTATTCCATGATGACCTGTCTCCCTACTTGTCCATACCGGTTAGTTCCTAGGCGGCATGCCCTGCCCCTCTGGCGGAAGGTTGCACGTGATGCCCGTTATGCATCCGGTCTGTTCGTTTCTTTGGTAATCAACGTTTCCCTGCTTTGACCAGCAGTCGGCGTTTTCCTTAACGAGTTTTTCATCAACCGGGCAGCCGGGGCGCTGGTTGCCCCCGATGTTCCTGCGGGCGCGCTCCTCGTTAGTTATGCACGCATATTCCGTTACGCATCCCTTGTCATCCTTTGTGCTCTCGATGCTATTCCCCTGCGCGCCACACGAGTCTCGTTCCTGCTGGGTGGGCTTGCTCACAGACGGGCAAGAAACCGGGGTGAGGCACTGGGGGTAGTAGGCCGTTGGCGCAGCTTCCCGCGAAAAGCTCTTTATGCTCCATTGGAAGCCCGGTCCGCCGAATGCATATGCGCTGGCAATGAATGAAAAGTTCGGGTCAGTGAGTTTGTGGATGCACGTTATTATCTGCCCGTCCATGGTGCTTGCCTTCACTGATACGGTTATGTTCTTGCAATCGAGCCCGGCAACTTTGCCCTCCGGGCCCGCAGTTACCGAGTAGTCGCCGTTGCCTCCGAAAACAGCGACATTGCGGAGGAGCACGGGTTTTGTTCCGCTCCAGATTTCTTCGGAAAGGAGGTTCTTCTTTCCGCGTGCGATTACCGTCTGCGGCCAGAAGGCAGGGTCAAAATCCGCCATCAGCGGCTTTGCCGTGTCGAAAGCCAAATCCGATTCGCCGAGCCTGTCAGAATAAACCGCTTCTCCGGAATCAAGATAAGCCGTTATCTTGGTGTAACTCGCACGGTCCGGGAAGGCGGCTTCAGCCATTTTCACGAACCCGTTCAACGCAGGTCTCCCGTTGCAATCCGTTTTTTCCGTGAAATAGTAATCGAAATTCAGCTGCTGCGTTCCGCCGTTCGGGCCGTTCGGAACTGAAATCTGGTAGTTGAGGTGGATGGGTTTGTATGGGGGAGGTTGCTGGGTAACATTCGGTTTCTGGGTATCGGGCGGAAGCTGCGTCACGTTCTGCTCTGCAACAGGAGGAACAGTCTGGGGCGGTTGGATAGCCGGTTGTTGCTGCGAGCAACCTGCAAAAAACAATGACAGACAGACAAAAACAGCAATTATGAAGAACGTCTTATTCATAAGACCACCCAATCTAATTGGTTCGCGGGTAAATAAACCTATTGATGTTTGCCGCAAGCCGTCCGCTTGCGTTTCTCTCCCGGCGCTTTCTTCTTTCTCTTCACTGTGTTAACCGTCCCATTTATATTCCTTCGCGTGAATTATATTTCACATGAAAAGGTCGCCTTGCCACCTCTTCTTCGAGACGCTCGCGACTGAGCTCAAGATTGACATAATCGAGGAACTCAGGAGGGGGCCGAAGCCGGTTGGCGAGCTCTCGAAGTCTCTCGGGCAGGAGCGGAGCAAGGTCTCGCACGCCTTGCTCTCCCTCTCCGAGTGCGGTTTCGTTGAGGCGGAAAGGAAAGGGAAAACCAGGGTCTATTCGCTGAACAAGAGGACTATCGCCCCACTTCTTTCACTCGTAGAAAAACACGTAAAGCAGCACTGCAAGAGCTGCGGCAAAATGAAAAGGTGAAAAAATGAAGAACAACAAAGAGGAGATAAAGAAGCTGCTCAAGAAACTGAAGGCCGGTTCCAGCAGCAAGGAACTCGTTGAAAAGGGGAAAAAGCTGCTTTCCGGAATTTCACCCTCCGAATTGGCAATTCTCGAACAGGAGATAATCGAAGAGGGAGTCACAAGAAAGGAGATGCGGAAGCTCTGCGATGTCCATCTGGAGGCGATGAAAGACAGCCTGACAGCCGAGCTAGACCTCAAGCCGGGTCACCCAGTCCATACGCTCATGGAGGAGCACAAGATGATACTCGGGTTCGTAGACAAGCTGAGGCTAATCACCACCTCCTTCAAGTGTGCAAAAAGCTACGATGAAGTGAAGGAGGAGCTCGAGCTCTTGAAGCACATCTCGGAGCACTTGGTCGAGGCGGACAAGCACCACCAGAGGGAAGAGGATGTGCTGTTTCCGGCTCTTGAGAAGCAGGGGGTGACCGAACCGCCCGAGATAATGAGGGAGGAGCACGTTGATTTGAAGGCTAATAAAGCCGCCCTTTACAAGCTCGCGAGGAACCATAAGAAGCTCAAATACGCGGACTTTGTCAAGAAGCTCGAGCCAATCTCATCTTACATCTGCGAGGAATTGCCCAAGCACATCTACAAGGAGGACAACATCCTTTACCCGATGGCGGTGCAGGCGATTCCCGGGAAGGCGTGGGCTCAATTGAAGGTGGAATGCGACAAAATCGGGTATTGCTGTTTTACGCCGGCCCATTAGGGCTCATCGGCCTTTCTCCTTTCCGCCCGCCAGTTCCCAGAGGTACCAGAAGTATTTCTTATACGATTCGGCAAGGGTTTTGCTTTGCGTTCTAACCGCTATCGGGTTTTCTTGCCAAATGACTTGAACGTTCACATCGCCATAAACCAAAATCACGTGCGGGCTCGATACCTTGAACGGCATCACCCGGTAATTGTAATAAGGCTCTTTTGCGCTCATTCCCCTGACCCCGAATTCTTTCCACGTATGCCCCTGGTCGACGAGGTCCCACCACGTTACCTTGTTCCGGATTCTCTTAGCGTTATACCTGTCCCAGAAGCCTTTCGGCATGAATCTTATTACCCCCCAGTTCCCTGCGATGAAATAATTCTCCTTGTGCTGTAACGTTTCCTCGAAAATCGACTTCACCCCGTTTATCCCTCGGTAAATGTCCACTTTCGTCTCGTCCTTCCTTTTCTCGAACCTCTTCACCAAATCAGGAAGAATATCAACCACGCCGGCCTTCATCTCGCCTAACTCGTCTTCTTTCTCTTCAACAAAGTTCACGAGCCTGCTTGGGTGGGTTGCCGAGTATTGCTTCCTTTTTCCCTCTATCGCAAACCCCGCGAGCCCGGCATTCTGCAGCTTCCCGAGGATGTCGTAGAGGTGCCTTCTTTCGATTCCGGTGTTCGAGTGGATTTTGTCAATCCCGAGCGAGCCCTCGTCCAGAAGCAGGGCGTACACCTTAATCGCGTTCTCGGTCAGGCCGACCTTTCTCAAAATCTCGAGATTCATAGTCATCTCTCTCGCTTTCTCTTATTTAAACGGAACGCTTCTCTTCCAGAACTCGTCGAAATAGGCCTTGAACGCATCCGCAATCTCCTGGCTCGTTATCTCGACGGATACCGGGTTCTCGCTCGGGACCGTTATCATCACGGTGTCCTTGTAGATGAGGAAATAGGCCGGCGTCTTGATGTCGGTGGGCATGTACCTCGCGTCGCTGCCCCTGTAAGAATTCCTGTTCTCCATTATCTTCCTGGGCGTGTCCCGGTTGAATAGGATGTTGCACTTTATCCCCTCCTTCTCTCTCCTGGCGTGGTCCTTTTTCCAGTATTGGTGCTGCTTTTCTGGCTGGAATGCCGGGACCCCGATGTAACAATACGTCTCACCCCGCCTCATTTTCAGGTAAGTGTGCTCGTGGGCAGTCTTGAGCCCGTTTATTCCCTGATAGACCGCAACGGTCTGTATCTTCCCGGCCTGCTTGTGGAGCTTGGTCAGTTGCGGGAGGAATCTCTCAAAATCCGTTGCTATCCCCTCGAGTTCCTCCTTCCTTTTCCTGATGTAGTCGTTGATTTTCGAGGGCTCTGATGCCTGGAAATAGACCACCCCGTTCTGCTCGACGTGGGAGACAAGGCCCTTCTTCTCCAGCTTGTCGAGAATGATGTAGAGCTTAGACCTTGAGACCCCGGATGCCTTCGCAATCGGCCCGGTGGAGCTAGGGCCCAGTTCGAGCAGCGCCAGATATGTCTTTATCTCGCCCGGAGTGAGCCCTATTTCCTCGAGTATCCTCGTCTCCATACCGAAGTTTTCGAACCGCGTTTATTTAATACTTTCATTTTGTGTCCCACTAGGGGGAACACAATGCTTAAATACAAAAAAAGCCATATAATGTTTCTCAATAGCAAGTCAGGCTCCTAAGAAATTAATGGTTCCGTTAGGATACCACACAGGTTTATATTAACAAAAAGCGAATAGAATGGCAGCCCGGGGAACCGGGAGAGGGAGGTGTTGATTATGGTGAGCGGAAGCGCTATCAGGTACACGATTACTGGGTTAGCTGTTGCAGCTGCAATTGCGGCTTCAGGACCAGCGATTGCGCAGAACATCGATTCCACGACGACAGGGCCGAAGGCCCAGGCTGTCGAGGTGGGGGTTTATCCGAACTTCTCGAATTACGGGGTCCAGGGGAACCCGGGGATGCTCTTCCAGCTTGGCGAGTGGGCCTACGTCGGGGCGAGCAGGTATCCTGACGGCTTAAAAGGAGCCGACCTGATGGTGAGCAAGAAGGTTGGGGAGGGGGCGGTGGTCGCGCCTTTCGCCAGCACATCGACAAGCGGGCCGAACAGCGGAACTATCGGCGCCACAATCTCAATGCAGGCTGGGAAAAACCTGCTTGTCGGAGCGAATGCGGCTGCAACATCGGGAACTGATGGAAAAACAAAGACCTCGGGTTCGCTCGGGGCGGTCGGAGTATTTACTGGAAACGGTTACATGGTGCGGGCCGGAGCTGCTCTGGACTTAATAACCAACTCAATGAGCTGGTCGGCCGAGTACAGGAGGGCGATTCTGGGGTTCGAGGGGACTGTTTCCGGGAAAGTTGCGGTTGATAGCGGGAAAGTTACTGGCAAGGGAATCGGAATACAGGTGAAAAAGGGACCGGTGCTGCTCTCAGCAGGAAGGGGTGGGCCTGGCTGGAGGGACATGACGCTCCACGGCAGGATTAAGACGGGGAACATGATACTCGACATCCAGGCTAGCGGGAGGGGAAAGGGCGCGATAACGAAGCCGGGGTATGTCGGAGTCGGGGTAACAAGAGTCTTCTAACCTCCATCTTCCCTCTATTTCACCCCGTTAACCGCACGTATTTTAAACTGTCGGCCCAAAAGAATTCCAGGGGTGAGACCAATGCGCGAGCTGACGATTGTTACCGACAATAGGGTGGGGACTCTCGCGGACATCTGCGAGGCTCTGGGGAACAACGGCATAAACATTTCCTCGATTTCTGCCCACGGCTACAATGAAATGGGCATCGTAAGGCTTGTCACGAACGACGAGACGAGCGCGAAGCACGCCCTCGAGAAAATCGGGATGAAGGTTCTCATGGGCGACCTGTTAGTGGTGAAGGTTTCGGACAAGCCGGGAGAGCTCGCGAAATTCACGCGGAAGCTTGCAAACTCAGGCGTTAATATCGAAGGCATCTACCTGCTCGGGAGAAACAACGGCCATCTCGAGATGGGAGTGAAGACGGACGACAACATGAAGGCCTCTGGCGCGATAAAAAAATAACGGGGTGGGATTATGGGCCACGAATGCTGCGCATGCTGCGGCGGGGAATCCGCTGAGGAACTGAAGAAAAAGAGATATTACTATTACGGCAAGGGCGAGAAGAAAGCGAAAACAGTCATGAAGAAGACTGCCAAGAAGCCGGCGAAGAAGAAAAAGTAATTATAGGAACTTTGGCCTGCATCCGTAATCCTTCACCGGGTCGAATGCGGGCAGTCTCTCTTTTTTTACCGGAAGAACTATCCTCGACACCATCGCGTGCAGCGAGAATGGGAGCCGTATCAACCGCGATTCCCCCTCAGTGACCCAGGAGTCGATGTAATACCCCTTCGCTTTCATCCCGAGCGCGAGCTCCCTCCGTTTCGCCCTAACCATCGTTTGCGCCTTCTTGTCGAAGACATGAACATGGTAACCTCTTCCCGAATAAACAACTTCGGTTCTCTCAAATCTCTTCCCGAGCTCTTCGCTAAGCCCAAGCGCCTGAAATTTCGCAATCTCGAGCTCGTGCTCGCAGAACCCGAGCCCCTGCCCCCTCTTCATCTTCTCCGCGAGCGTCCCGCATTTCGGGCAAGGGATGTTCTCAGGGTCGATGTCGAACGCGAGCTCCTGCCCCAGGAACCCCTTGCAGCCCCAGCATTCCCCGTAGGGCTTCTTGCATCTGCCGCAAGCCCCCAAGTCCTCGTAAACATTCCTGTCGTAATAAACTCCCTCTGGGAGGAATGTCGCAATCTGCTTTTTTGCGTCTTTTAAGTTCTCGTAGTCGTCTATCACGACTGGCGCCTTTGTGTAATCCTTGAATCTCGAAAGAAAAATGCCGGTGTGCCTGCCAATGACTGCTGCGAATACGGTGCTTAGCGGGTTTCGGTGCTCCGAAAGCCATTTTTCGACTGCGGAGATGTCAAACTCTTTTTCATAAAATTCTCTTCTCTCTAATAAAAGAGAGTACCGCATCCCTTCTGGCAGGTTGTAATTCGTTCTCACAAATCACTTTCGAGGGGCAAAATAAAAAATCTTTCTAATGTATAATTATATACATTAATGAACAGAAATGCTTATAAAGGGCCATGCCCATAATACTGCACATTGAAACGAGGTGTGTCCATATGAAAGGAAATGAAGTGAAGGTTACGCTAGCAGTTGACGAGGTTCCAAGGAAGTGGTACAATATACTGCCAGATTTGCCAGAGGCTTGCCCGCCTCCTTTAAACCCAAAAACAATGGAGCCCGTGAGTCCCGGTGATCTCGCCGCAATATTTCCGATGGAGGTCATCAGGCAGGAAGTGAGCAGCGAACGTTACATACCGATACCTGAAGAAGTGCTCGATGCTTACCTGCAGCTGGGAAGGCCGACTCCGCTCTATCGGGCGAGAAGGCTCGAGAAATTCCTGAAAACGCCGGCGAAGATTTTCTACAAGCGGGAGGATGTTTCCCTAGTGGGCTCGCACAAGCCCAACACGGCAATCCCGCAGGCTTACTACAACATGAAGGAGGGGGTCGAACGGCTCACGACCGAGACCGGGGCCGGGCAGTGGGGAAGCGCGCTCTCGCTCGCAACAAGCATGTTCGGGCTCAAGTGCCTCGTGTTCATGGTCCGCGTTTCCTACGACCAGAAGCCTTACAGGAAATACGTAATGAAGCTCTACGGGGCCGAGGTCCATCCCTCCCCGAGCAAAGTCACGAAATACGGGCAAATGGTTCTCGAGAAAGACCCTAAATGCTCAGGCAGCCTTGGGATTGCGATAAGCGAGGCGATTGAGGTGGCGGCGGGGGATGACCGTTCGAAATACTCTCTCGGGAGCGTGCTGAACCACGTCATGCTGCACCAGACGGTGATTGGCCAGGAAACAAAAATCCAGCTCGAGAAGTTCGATGCGAAACCAGACGTGATGGTCGGTTGCGTGGGCGGAGGGTCGAATTTTGCAGGATTCTCCTTCCCGTTCATCGGGGAGCAGCTCAGGAGGAAGTCCAAAGACATAGAGTTCATCGCGGTCGAGCCGGAGTCCTGCCCCTCACTAACGGGTGCACAGGCTGGCAAGTCCAAATACGAGTATGACTTCGGGGATACCGCAGGCATGACTCCCCTGATAAAAATGTACACGCTCGGGTGCGGGTTCATGCCGCCGCCGATTCACGCGGGTGGCCTCAGATATCACGGGATGGCGCCAACGGTCTCGCTCCTTTACAAGCACAACGCGATAAAAGCGGAAGCGTATTCACAGGAAAAAATCTTCGATGCCGCGTCGATTTTCGCGAAAACAGAGGGCATCATACCCGCGCCGGAGTCTTCCCACGCAATAGCATCGGTAATCGAGCACGCGAGGAAATGCAAGAAGAGCGGGGAAGAAAAGACGATTGTCTTCAACCTGAGCGGGCACGGCTTACTTGACCTCGGGAGCTATGCGAGCGCTCTGGAGCTCTAATTATTATCCACTACGCATTCCTGCCTGGTTTCATTCACGATTCTGCAGGACTGCTTAGTGGGAGCTGTGACCCTGAAATCAACAGTATACTCCTGAGCGCACCTGAATTGTGCTTTCTCCTCGAACTCCACTGCGCCCTTTGATGCGATTTGCTTCTCAACGGTTTTTGAAATTTTCCCCTCAATCGGGGTCTCGAAGACAAATGTCACTTTAAACAAGGCATTCTGCTTCTCAAGGTTCCTGAGGGTTACCTTGGCTCCCCCCACGCAAAAGTCCCCGAGCATGTACTGGTTCTGCTTGGATATCCCTGTGGTGCTGTAATCGTAGGGGACGTTGCTGCACTTGGTCATTTCATAAGTGACGTCCGTGCATTTGGTTACTTCCTCAATCGCCGGGGGGTTTTCATCTCCGCCTGTCCCAATATTGCCCCCTTTATTCGGTGCAATCCCGGGGCAACCGAAAAGAAGAATGCACAAAGCAATAACTAGTATGGTTTTCATCGCTTCATCTTTTCCTCGAAGAGTTTAAGAACGCTTCCTTAACCTCCGTTATCCCTGCGTTTGTCTTAATGGAATTCTCCCTGAAATGCGTCCTGATTGCAGCAAAACCTTTTTTCGAAAGAGACTCAAGAACGCAATCGACTTTCTCGGCAGAAACTTTCAGCACTTCGGACACCTTATGCAAATCAAAATATCCTGCCGGCATTCCGATTTCGCCCGACATTTTTTCGAGGAGCGAGTGCATTGCCGCCATGCTCGCGTATTCTCTCTTTTCATTCTCCTTTTTCATCGATTCGAGTTCCTTTTTTTCATGAAGTTCCCCGAGCCAGAGCGGGCCAGCGTGCTGCAGTTGCCCGCCGCATTCGCATTTTTCTTTTACCACGAGGCTTGAGGTTCCTCGCCATAAGCATTTAGGGCAATAAGAGATGAAACCGAGCTTCTTTATCGACGAGACTGCTTTTTCCGCCCCTCGCTCGAACTTAATGAACGTCTTGATGAAATGCTGCCTTGAAAGGCTCGCGATGGGATGGACCCCAAGATTGTATTCGCTTGCCGTTCTTGCAACCTTCCCTATCAAAATCCTGGTCCCATTCTCGTGGCAGCACTCATTATCGACAGGCCTAGACTGGTAATTCTTCAAGCATGCCTTGTAATGCGCCCCGCAAAGGACTGCGACGTCTGTTGCAGTTGCCGATAGTATGCCGCCGCCTTGCATTGCAGCGGAGCGAATTGCCGGCACAAGGTAGGGGACGGGGGTCCCGAACGGGTCAATCTCAAGAAAGTCAAACGGATTTTCCCAAAGGAAGCGGGTTATTTCGGTATTTTCGACCTTGTAGCTCCCGAGATTGTTCTTTTTTGCGTTATAACTTGCATTCTTGCATGCCTTAGAATCAAGGTCCACGAAAGTAACTTCCCCAATTTTCTCGTTCTCAAGCGCGTATCTTACCCCCCTTATTCCGCTAGCGCACATCCCATCAAGCACAACGAGCCCCTTCTGGCAAACAGCCCCTAATGCAAGGCTAGAGAAGTCCCTGCAGAACTCCATCTCGGGGTTATAAAAAACCCCTTCATCGACCCGAATCTCGGCTTTCCCTTCCTTTACAATCATCCTTCCCTCACCCGGGTATTTCCAGCACAAATATGCCCGCAATCATCCCCTACCACTTTATCAGCGCGTCGAGAAGACCGTGCGCATAGTTGATGCAACCGAAAGATGTGACGAAGTCCTTTTTCTTCAAGTAATACTCGGCATCAATCCGATACCTGTTTGCCAAATCCAGTATCCTCACTGCCCGCTCGTCCTTTTGGGTTGCCCTCTTTACGTTTTCGTCGAACATCCTGATATCGTCGAGTATCCGCTTTTCCTCGCTCTTCTCGTCGGCCATGCATCTTTTTTAACTTACCACATTATTATTCTTGCGTAATTCCATGCTCAAGAACATCATAATTGCCGGGACATTCGACGTGCTGCACGAGGGCCACAAAGCTCTTTTCAAGAAGGCCCTTTCGGATGGGAAGGCCCTGATGGTCGGAATCTCTTCAGATTCTTTTGCTAAGGTTAGAAAGGGCCGCACTGTCAGCCCTTTCAAGGAAAGAAAACGGGCAATTGAGCTGTTTTTAGGGGAAGACCTTCAAAGGGCAAAGTTCTTTAAGCTCGAGGATGAGTTCGGAAACTCAACAACCTCGGGAGAGGCAGACGGCATTGTCGTTAGCCCGGAGACCGAGCCGGTTGCCGATAGAATAAATGCGGTTCGGAAAAGACACGGGCTTTTTCCGCTAAAAATCCTGCTCGTTCCCGTTATAAGGGGGATAGACGAAAAACGCATATCGAGCACAAGAATAATCGCGGGGGAAATAGACGCCCGGGGCATGGCTCCTGGAAAACGGCGTGGCCCGGAAAAAGAAAAAAGATTTATAACGAAGCAGGCTAAAGGTTTTCAGATGAAAAAGGGCCAAATCTTTACAATCGACTTCATGGTGAGCATAGTGGTATTCATAATCGTGCTCATAACGATAATATCGACCTGGTATTTTATAGACCTCCATATCAAGGAAGTGGAATCGCGCAGGGACATGCACTCGGTTTCGCTCTCGGTCTCCGACGCACTTGTTAGGAGCGGGGGCTACCCGTTGGACTGGAATTCCACTAATGTCCAAAGCATCGGGCTCGCGAAGGAGGAATACGTCTTGGACCTCCAGAAAATAATATCGCTTATGGGGATGGATTATGACTCCGCGAGGAGCATAATGAGACTCGGGAATTACCATCTTTTCATGTATATAACGGACCTCAACGGATACAATGTTTCGACAGGGGTACTGAGAAGCCCAGTTGTGTATTTCTGCAACCAGCAGAGGGACATCGCTTCCAAGCTCGATACGTCGGGGCTTGTATGGGACATGTACCAAGCTGACGGACCGGATGAAAGCGCAGCTCACGGCGAGAGATACTATTACTTGGCGTCAGTATACGGCTTTACGCCGGAGCGGATGTTCAACTATACGGTCCTTAATCTCAGCATGTATAAAACCCTCATTCTCGAAGAGCCAAACGTAAAAAACACTTCCATCAACATTACTGGAATCCAGGACTTCCTCAATAACGGAGGGGTGGTCCTCGTGAAATCACAACAGGCGGCAGGGTATAATGTCATCGATTACAACTTCCAAGTGCATTCTGAAGGCCCGGCTGGTCCGTTCAGCGGCAAAATAAGCGCTCTCGACCCCATCATCGTCAATGCAACGGTGGGGGAGACCGTCACGTTCCCAACGTCTTCCTGGAGGTATTATTCGACGGCCAGCGACTCCCAAATAACCAACGTAGTCCAGGATTCCGCTGACCCATCAAAATGCCTCATATGCCGCTGGGGCTACGGCAGGGGGAGAATCTATTACGTAGAAGATTTCGTAGGCACCGTAAATGGAGGACCGACTTCGCTCGGAGAGAGGCTAAACGTCATTGGCTGGCAGACGAAATTCGGGATTCCGCCTGCCAACACCATAGATGTGGTAGCAGTGAACAGGGTTGCGGTGCTCGAGGGCATTTTCAGGCAGCCTGTTGCGGTCCATATTTTCATATGGAGAAGCAGCGCTTAATCATCAGTGAGCATGCTCTCTGCTTTCGTAATGTTTTTCTTTTTCTTCTCTTGGTGCGCCTTTAGCCATCTAGAAATCGCTTCAAGCCTCATCTTCTTGCACTCCCCGCAGAGGATTTTCCCTCCAGTGCAGTCCTCGTGCATTTTCTTGAGCTCGGAGTCATCCTCATAGAAGTGGAACAGCATAAGCTCGTAAATCACGCACTTGCTTATCTCCCCGCCAAGCTTCTTTTGCTCCTCTGCAGTTGCCCTTCCTCCGGTTAGGGCATTTGCAATCTTCTTCTTAAGCATTCCTTCATCATCGCTCAATGTCATTACGTTCATCTGGTCCCGCTTGCTCATCTTCGTCTCGCCATTAAGGCTCCGGAAGAACTTGTGGAATGTCGCACAGGGCACCTTAAACCCAAACTCTTCTTCGAATTTCTGGGCGATATCCCTCGTGAACCTTATGTGCGGGTCCTGGTCTGCCCCAACAGGCACGACGACGGACTTCGGCCCGCCGAATTCCGGCAGTTGCGGCAGAAGGATGTCCCCTGCCTGGTTGAGGACAGAGAGATAAATCGCGATTCCCCGCTCCCCGTAAATGGCTTTCAGGGTAGCCATTGTAGTCTTTCTGGCAAAGAGGTTGGCTAGCCTGAGAACTTCTTTCTTCTCGGATTGCCTGTACACGTGGGCATTCTTCGGATCGAGGCCGAGAGCTAGCAGGTCGGCCACGTTCAAAACAGCATTCTTATTGCTTTCAGAGAGCGCCTGCCCATTGTCCGCATAAGCCTCTAGGTCAGCGACTGAGTAGAATATCTTAGCACCGAAGGATTTCTGCATGAATATGAGCTCATCGGCCGTAAGCTTGCTGCCAAGATGGAATTCCCCGGTCGGCTTTATCCCCGACATCGCGACTATGGGTTTCCCGTTTTCCCAATCCCCGATGAATTTACCGAAGTCCCTATGGGCGAATATTATACCACGCCTAAAAAGCCTGCTCCTGTTCAGAATCTGAACAGCTTTCTCGACTCCCCCTTCGTCCATCCGCTGCATGCCGAATTCTGAAAAGAGCTTCGAGTAATCGACTAGTTCGCTTCCCCATGGGTCCATTTCCATAAACAACACCAAGTCGTGCTACTTCTCGTCGAATAGCTGCTGGCCCGGGAACACCTCGATGCCATGTTCCCCAATCTTCATCGGGCACACCTTCGTCTCGTGGAGAACACCGCGCATTTTTACAACTTCGAGCGCCCTCTCCCGATAGTTCTTTCTCCTGATGTTGTAGAGGTAAATCAGGCCATCTGAGAGGTATTCGACCCAAGTCCTCTGCGGGTCCTGTGTGATCGATCCACCGCCCTCGGTTATGAGGAGAGTTGTGCATCCCCAGTTCTTCATTTTCTCGAGAACCTTTAACGTGCCTTCCCGCCTCTCCTTCTCGGTGTCATAAACCATGACAAGGGGGAGTATCGAGTCCACTACCAGCCTCTCAATCCCGACTTTGTCGATGAGGTCCCGGATTATACTCTCTTGCTGGAGGAACTGGTCCACCTCGAAAGGCGGGTATTCGATAAACACAATCTTCTTGTCCCTGTCGAGCTTCTGGAGGTCCCAATCGAACCTCCCCATGTTGCGGTACATCTGCCTCCGTTTCTCGTCGAATGAAATATACAAGCCGTTCTCTTCATACTTGGATGCCCCGGCGTAAAGGAATTGGACACCAAAAGTAGTTTTTCCGCAGCCAGTGTCCCCGCTTAGGGTGGTTATGCTTCCTCTCGGTAGCCCTCCTTCTATCAAATCATCCAGGCCGGGCACGCCGGTCTTAACCCTTGGGAGTGGAGTCAGCATGTTCCTTACCTCCTAGAAGTTTTTTCCCCAGTTCGGCCCTCTTCTCAAGCTTCTTGTTCAGTGCGATTTTCTCTTCTTCCTTCATGAGCTTCTGGACAACATAAGTAGAGAACTCATGGGCTGTTTGCGATACTGAGAGAAGCGTGTTCTGAGCTTCCCCGAGGCCGAGCCGTATCTCGTGGGGCTTGATAATTTCGGCGCCGATGGGGCCGTATCGCAACCCTATTGCCAGGAGGCTCTGGAAATCTTTCGAGAGAACCTTCACCTCGGCTGAGGTCGCAAATCCGTCCTCATCCTCTATCGAGTCCTTAATCTGCCCGACGGCATAAACCACTCCCGGCTCCCCCGTGAGCCTTTTTATGAAATCCACCATCGTGGCCTTGATTCCTTCCTTGTCCTTACCGTGAACGTCGAAGTAGAGAAGCGAAAGAACTCCGCCATCCCGTATTGTGTCCTCGGTGACTTGCTCGACACTCTTTGACATCAGACCACCTGTTCGACTATGTGCTGCTCACTATTTTAAACTGTTTTGGCGACCAATGAGCCCTCTTTTTGCCGCAAGCTCGCTCCGACAGCCGGGCACTTCACGAGCAAAAGGAACGCTGTTCTCCCTTTTGCAACCTCCTTGTACTCGTCCAGCGTTTCATAATTCGCCATGCCCTTTGCGATGATGAGGCTTGCATTCCCGAGTTTTTTCCAGAATTCTTTCGGGGCCTTCTTCTTCCAAACTCCGTAAGAGCGGCCCTTCCCGATAACTGGCGCCATTTTCCCGAGCCCGACAAGCTTCGCCTCGTTAAAGCTTATGTCCTCGTCCATAGGTTCGCTGCAAACGGCAATCGTTAACGCCGCGTGCCTTATTATCTCCCTAATCAACGGAACATCAAAAACCGCTTCCCCGCAGTTGTCGCATAAGTAGAGGACATTGCTCGCCTTCGTCACCCGCCCGTAAATTTTCCTGGTATCATCAATCGAAAGCTTCATTCCCAAAAGACTTCTCATCTCGTCCCGCAGCCTCCCCATCTCGACGGAATAATTCGGCGCGGAGAGTTCGAGTGCATTCCCGGCAATCGCCAATTTCAATGCCCGCTCGAATCGCCCGTAATCACTTTTTCCGCTCAAGACCCATTTCTCGAATTCCGGGTAAATCTTTTTCGCCCTCCTAATCGCATCAAGCTTCTGTTTCCTGAACGGGTCCTTGTTCCCTGTCAATTTCGCTATGAGTTCACTCTGGACAGTTCCGGCAAAAGACGGGCATTCCGTTTTCTCAACGGCCCTGCTTATTGACTTTAGCACCGCCGCCATCGTTTTCCTTCTGAGTTCCTCGTCCTTCGTTGAAAGGCAAGTAACTGAGTAGAATCTCTTTGCCTTGCAGGGGATACAGAAAGAGCAGGATTTCATTGAATCAGCCAACAGCTAACCTCTTACGATTTTCGCCGCTTCCTGGATTGAAACGAGTTTCTCATCTCCGTTCGCAAGGTTCCTTAGTGTCACTTTTCCGGCCTCTGCTTCCTTCTGCCCAATGATTGCAGCAAACCTTACTCCTTTCGAATTAGCATACTCGAGCTGCTTCCGGAGATTCCTCCCCATTACATCCACCTGGATTGAAAGCCCCTCCCCCCTCAGCTTCTTCGCTGCCTCAACTGATTTCCCATAGAACTCGGGCTTCACGGCAGCCACATAAACATCTAGAGATGCCCCCTTCCCGCCTTTTCCTTCAAGAAGCGCCATTATCCTTTCAATTCCAAGTGAAATCCCTACAGCAGGCACTTCCCCTCCCCCATAAGAGGAAATTAGGTTGTCGTATCTCCCGCCGCCTGCGATGCTTCCAACTCCTTCTCCAGCACTTATCTCGAAAACCGGCCCGGTGTAGTAATCAAGGCCCCTCATCAGGCTCATATCAACGGAAACATTCCCGACTCCGTAAATCCCGCACAGCCTCAGAATCTCTTTTAGCTCGCCGGCTCCTTCGGCTGAATATTTCTCCATCTTCGTGGTAATCTGCTCGTCAGACCCCTTTTCCGAGACAAAGCCGATGAGTTCGTCCTTTTCCTTCTTTCCAACCCCTATGCCCTCAAGCTCCTGCTCAACTCCGCCTTCGCCAATCTTCCCGAGCTTGTCTAGCGCCCTGAAAACAGCTTCAGGCTGGGCTTTCACCCCGAGCTTCTTCACAATCGCATCCATTATCTTCCGGTTGTTGATTCGGACAGTGAAGTCCGAGAATCCAAGCTCCTTCAGGCACTCGCAGGCACAAGCAATCAATTCAGCTTCGCATTCCATTCTCGGGCTTCCAACAACATCAACATCGGCCTGCAAAAACTCCCGAAACCTCCCTTTCTGCGGCTCCTCCCTTCTCCACACCTTCCCGATGCAGTAGCGCTTGAAAGGCTTTGGAATTGACGGGTTCCCGGCAACAAGCCGGGCGAGAGGGACGGTCAAGTCGAACCTCATTCCCAATTTCCCGTCTTCGACCCGGTAAATCTGTTTCCCAGTGTCCTCCCCGACCTTCATGTTCAGGACATCCATCGACTCGAGGGCAGGAGTTTCAAGCGGTTCGTAGCCGTACTTCCTAAAAACTGTTTCCACTACCGAGATTACGCGATTCCTCGCCCCCATAGTCTCGGGCATGAAGTCCCTCATTCCCCGCGGGGTTGAAAGTTCCATAATTCCACTTTGTTATATTATACCGTCAGGTTTTTAAGACAGTTTTCCCATAAAATATCAACTAATGCTTCTAGAAAGAAAAAGTGAATTCCAGGCAACTCCAACCCAGGCGAGCGTCCGCTCTATTGTTCAAACTCTCCAGAACCGAGTCCTCGCCGAGTCCCTCAGGAACTCTGTCACCCAGAGATACTGGACAATACACGGTTCAGGTTCTATTGGGGAGAAAGCCCAGGACCTTCTAGTGAAGAATCCCGAAATTCTCGCTTCAGGCTTCGGGATGAACGAGCGGGAAGTTCTGGCGATGGGCTGGTTTTTGGGCTTTTATTCGCGCAACAGCGTAGTTGGCGACCCAAAGAAGAAGATGAGCAGGATTATGCTCGGGGAATTTTCCAGGGAAGAAACTGAAACATTGGCCCGCATACTCGAGAAATTCAAGGGAAACCATATTTTTGTGCGCTCCTCGGCCCACGGTGACGCGAGAGGAACTGGAGTTTATGAGAGCAAGCTCGTGATAGAGCCGAATCTCGAGAAATTGAAGGACGCGATAAGAAAAGTCCTCGCGAGCCAGTTCAGCAAGGGGGCAGTCGCTTTCAGGGAGCAGGCTGGCTTGCCCGAGGGAATGGCGATAATGATAGAGCCGGCCGACGGGAAGGAAATGATTATAAAATATGAGTGGGGTGACGAAGAAACGGCTTTTGCCCCAAATTTCTCCGGCTTCGGTTATACCGATACCTCGTGGGGAGAGGGTTACATAAAGCTAGTCGGTGGTTTTCCTTTCAAGGCAGTCGGCGAAGGGAAAGGAATCAAGATAACTGAGCGGGACGTTGAAAAAGAGGAGGAACTTTTTGGGCTCATTAGATGGATGATGCTTGAGCAATCCCGCGGTGTAAAGATCTATGCTTCAAGCAATTCTGATTTGTTACTTAACAGAGGTGAAGCGGTCGGGTCAAGAAGAATTACTGAATTCGATACAACAAAAGGCTGTTCTCCCGTCCATCTCAAGCCTTTTTTCGAGGGGATTGCAAGGCTTCAGGAACTCTGCGGGAAGCCCCAGTATTTCGAGTGGAGCGGGGTTAAAAGAGGAAAGAAATTCGAGATAACAATCCTGCAAATCGCCGACTTCAGCCCGAAAATCGATTTCTTCGAATTTCCAAAGAACCCGGAAAACGTGGTCGCGACTGCCAGATATGTTCGGGGGACCAACAGAGTAAGATGCAATTCACTAGTGCATGTCATTAGTGAGAAGGGTACAGGCGAGTTGGCCGAGTACAACCGGACCCATCAAAACTATGCGGTTTTTTATGGAAGCAGATTAATCCTTAGTAAACAGTTGAAGTTCGAGGACCTCAGCAATGCATCGGTCCTGTTTGAATTCCAGAATACCACTGGACGCATGGGCGACCCGGCAGAGCATTTTATGGGGAGGCTGGACTTGACGAGAAAAATCTTCTTGGTCAATGATTGGGTTGACTTCGAGCAACTTGAACAAAAAGCAAAAATCCAGCCGGGCTATGACGGTTTAATAGTTTTTGAAGCTCCAATTCTTGTCACCGCAAGCGAGCGCCAGCAGAAAGCAATAGTCGAGTTAATTCCTGAGTAAAATTAGCCTGTTTTTTCGCAGCTCGAGAAGCCCATCAGAACCCAAAACTATTTTTCCAGCAGCCTCAGCAATTCCTCGGCAGTCTTCTCCGGGTCCTCTGCGTCTGTAATGTACCGGCCTATAATAATGATGTCAGCTCCCCAGCGGAGGGCTTCCATTGTTGATTCCTTGTTTATCCCGCCTGCAACTGAAACGAGCACTCCGGGGTATTTCTTTTTTATCTGCATAATGCTGCCCCAGAGATGGTGCCTGCTGTCCTCTCCGTCAATTCCCCTGTGCAGGTTCACGATGTCGGGCATCGTCTTGAGTTCTGCGAGGAACTTCGGGGGCTCCCCGACCATCATGCAGTCTAGCACCGAATAGATTCCGAGCTCCTTGCACTCGGAAACAAAAGCATCAATCGTCTCCTTGTTCGCTGCCCCCGCAACTGTCGCAGCATCAGCCCCGCCCCTGAAAGCTATGTTCGCCTCAAGCTTCCCCGTATCCATCGTCTTCATGTCAGCAACGATGAACCTGGCTTTCGCGTATTTCTTCAATTCGTTTGCAACCCGGGCCCCTTCGGTCTTCAGGAGCGGGGTCCCGACCTCGATGAGGAGCTTCGGGCTGTCAGGAAGCCTGTTGAGAATCTTGGTCGCGAAGAGCAAATCAGTCGTATCGAGAGCGACCTGGAGGTATGGGGGCTCGGAAAGCCTCTGATTCGACAATCCCCCTGAAAGTCCATCCATTCAAACACCACGTGAAGGTTTTAAAACTGCCGAGATATAATTGAAATGCAAGGTTTATTATAAAATGTGGTGGTCAGATGGCCGTAAGTCCTATTGAAGAGCGATACAAGACCGGGATGAACAGCGTATTCGACGATTCCAATGTGCTTAGGAAGTGGCTCGATGTCGAGATTGCGCTCGCGAAGGCACACGCGAAGCTCGGCCACATCCCGAAAAAGGCTGCGGATGACATCGAGAAAGCTGCGGGCAAGGTGAAAGCCTCGAGGGTGAAGGAGATAGAGGCGGAAATACACCATGACCTTATGGCGATGGTGAAAGCTCTTACCGAGCAGTGCCCGAAAGAGTCGGGTGCTTATGTGCACCTCGGTGCCACGAGCTATGACATCGAGGACACGGCAACAGCGCTCATCTTTAGGGATGCATTCTCATTGATTCGGGAGCATGCGTGCCAACTCAGGGAAACTGTCAGGGCTCTTGCGAAGAAGCATAGGAAAACAGTCTGCATCGGAAGGACGCACGGCCAGCACGCAGTCCCAACAACATACGGCCTGAAGTTCGCCCTTTACTCTGCTGAACTCGACAGGCACCTCGAGAGGATAAAGGACTCTGAGAAGCGGCTTTATGTTGGCAAGATGACTGGCGCAGTCGGGACGATGGCAACTTTCGGGGAGGATGCGTTCGAGCTCCAGGACCTTGTTATGAAGGAATTAAGGCTCGCCCCTGCCCCAGTGACAAACCAAATCATACAGAGGGACAGGCACGCCGAGGCCCTGTTCGTGCTTTCGCTCATAGCTTGCACGCTTGAGAAGATTGCAAAGGAAATCCGGAATCTCCAAAGGACCGAGATAGGGGAGGTCGCCGAACCGTTCGGGAAAAAGCAGGTCGGCTCATCCACAATGCCGCAGAAGCGCAACCCCCACAAGAGCGAGAGGATATGCGGCCTTGCCCGGGTAGTGAGGGCGGATCTTCAGGTAGCGCTTGAGAACATCGCCCTTGAGCACGAAAGGGACCTCACGAATTCCGCAAGCGAGAGGGTCATTTTCTCCCAAAGCTTCATACTCACGGACTACATGCTGCTCCAAATGGCCGGTATACTCGGGGGCCTGGACTTTTTCCCAAGGAATATCGAGAAAAACCTGAACCTGACAAACGGCCTTGTGATGGCGGAGAGAGTGATGATTGCCCTCACGGAAGCCGGGATGGGGAGGCAGGAAGCCCACGCGCTAGTCAGGGAAGCGAGCATCCGGTCTTTCTCAACCGGCGAGCACCTGTTTGACGTGCTGAAAAAAGAGGGCCGGACCAGTAAGCTTATCCCTGAGAAAAAACTTTCCGACCTGTTCAAAGTTGAGTCTTATATCGGGAAGGCCCCGGAAATCGCTGACAGGGCGATAAAAGGCGCTTAGGATGGAGAAGTATGTCTCAATACTGGGGTTGCTGATTGCAGTTATGTTAATCCTCTTTTTCGCAGTGGGGAAGTTCATGAGCAGCGGTGGTGGCCCCCCGCCCTCCTTTGGGTCATGCGACCAGATAGAGGACATGGATAGGCGGGTAATCTGCCTCAAGGACCTCGCATCAAAGGACCTCGATGTTACCCCCTGCCTCCAGATAGAGAAAACTTTCGATAGGGATGTCTGCCTCAGGAATATTGCGATAAAAATGAGGGACGATTCCATATGCCAGCAGATAGTTACTGCGGACATAAGGAGAATCTGCCTCAACGATTTCGGATGACTATTTTTTTGGCTTCGGGAGCCTTAAATAATAGACCCCTTCACTGTCCTTCACAACGACTGGATTCTTGGAAAGTGAGCTTATGTCTATTTCGAAAATGCCGTTCTGGAGAATCCGGACATTCTCAACGTCGAGAGAAACGGGCGCTTGTGTTTTCTTCACGATTCCAGCAAGCTCTTCCTCAATCCACCTTACATCTTCGACTTGGTCGAGCTCGCCCTCCTGGCTGAAAATGAAAACCTTGGCCCCGCACTCGCATCCACTAGAGAGCGCGTGGTTGTCCCCATCCACATAGACCCTGCTGCACCTTACACACTTATGGGGCATTCAGTCACCGGCGTTCGCGAGCAGGTTGAGCCTGTTCGGGTCTTTCTTGATCTCCTTCACCAATTTCGAGGGACCGATGACGGTCATGCCGCCGATTGTTCCGCCAAGCAACCTGATAAGCTTAACCCTCAAATCATCCTCATTCTTCCCGAGCGTGGATATCTCAATTCCGGGGAATTGCCCGTCTATGCTCTTCATCGTCTCCTGGATGAGGTTTTTCTCTTCTTCGGGCGTGAGCATCCCGTCAAGGACGACTATCTTGTTCTTCTTGACGCTCCGTAGGATGTAGTTCCGCTTTCCCTGCTCATCTAACGGTTTCAGGGCGACCGAGGAGATGAATTCGATTTGGAGAGTCATCAGTTCACCCGAGTTTTGTAGTTATCGTATCGTAGAGGGAGTCCATGTTGTGCCCCGTCAGGGCCGATACCTCGACTATTGAATATTGCGGGAAAGCCTCCCGAATCCTGTTCGGCTTGGCATCCTTCCTATCCACCTTGTTCGCTACAAGTATGACCGGGATTCTCTTCGCCTCAAGGTTGCCTAGAATTGTCAAATTGACCTGCGTGTATGGGTCCTCGCTCGCATCCATCACTACCAGGGCCGCGTCCACGTGCTCTAGCCACTTTATCGCCTCGATGATTCCCTTCGTTGCTTCCTTCGCCCTGTTCTTAGCTTCCTTTGGGGTCATGCCGAAAGTCACGAAATCCCTATAGTCGACCTTGGAAGCGATTCCCGGCATGTCCAATAGGTTCATGTCCAGTTTCTTCCCATCGGACTCAATCAGGATCTTCTCTTTTTTCGTTACCTCTCTCGTCTCGTGCGGCACTTCTGAGACTGTCCCGACTGGCTCCCCGAGCCAATCAAGAGAAATCTTGTTCGCAAGAGTGGTTTTCCCCGTGTTCGGCGAGCCGTAAAGCCCGAGGCTGACGGTTTTCTTCTTCCCGAAGAGTGACTTGAACCACTTGATGAATCCCTCTAGCACGTAATCACCCGCTTTTCAAACTGGTCGCTTGGTAATATCGGTCTTCCCTTTTAAATATTTTGCCCTTCACCCAACTTTTGGTACTTTCGGTACGCAGCCCGACTCGATAGCCTGAAGAGCAGCGCGCATGACGAAGTCGACGCGCTCGAATCTGGCGTAGCTTCCGAGATGCTTCGGGCCTATTTTTCCAGCAGGAGTTCTCATCGTTTTCTTCAATTCCATCGCCCTCTGGGCGACAAGCAATCTTTCAGTTTTCCCGTAATCTATGGAGAAGAGCATATCCCCCGGCACCCAGGGAGCTTGCGTCTCGCTGTGGGCGAGCCTAATTTCGCGGAACACATGCCTCCTACGTTTCTCCTCGTGCTCCGGATTCAATCGCATCGCTTCTTCCCCATCAAAAAGATAGACGGTGAACTGCTGGTCTCCCCGCCTCATTGCGATATTTAGGAGGTTTGCAAAGGTGGCCCGTGTTTTCTGCACCAGCCCGCCGAGCCTCCCGCTTCCGATAAAATAACCGACCTGCTCAGGATTTATCAGAGTGAAATATACCCCCGGAGGATTTGGACCTCTGTCAATCTTTTTATCGTTTCCCTGTACAAGCCCTCCCCTCGTTATCTCTTCCTTGAACCTGAGGGGGGATATGTGCACCCCGACAGATATATTTTTGCGCTGGATGATGCCGAGAGCACCGGCTACCCTGCTCGGGTCCATCCCCCTGGGCGATGCAACCATCAGATTAAGTTGTGGCATTCTCTCACTGAGCTTCGTGTTATGCCTGACAAGGAATAAATAAGTTATAGGTTATCGTTATTCCATGACCAAAGGCACACTCGCGAAACTCGACGGGCGCGGCAGGGTGATAATTCCTGCATCTTTTCGGGAAGCGCTCGGGCTGAAGGAAGGAAGCAATGTTTTGCTGAGGATTGACGAGAAGAACAATCTTCTCCTGATTCTCCCTTTCGCCTCGAATTTCGACGAACTCGCGAAAATAGAGCTGGTTATGGGGGATGCACCCGGCACTCTAGCCAAGATTCTCTCAATCCTCGCATCCTCGAACATCGATTTGATTAGAAGCGAATCGACTGCGCAGGAAAGGGGCCGCTCGGCGGAATGGAACGCAATCGTCGATATCTCGAAATGCAAGAGGAGCCTTTCGGAAGTGAAAAAGCTGATCCTCAAGGAGAAGCTCGCAAGGGAAGTGGAGATTGAGAGGCTCTAGTCTTGAGTTTATTCGAAAAGAAAGACCTGGAGGTACAACGCTTTAATAAGTTCAACTGCTCAATAATTAAAGTTGGTGGTTTTATGACGCAAGGAACTGTGCAAAAGCCCGTGGCTAATAATGCTCTAATCGAGCTGGATGCCAGTCTTCGTGATTTTGACTCCAAGCGCAATACCCTCCTAAAGAGGTTGAAACATCCGGATAGCATTTCCCAAGATGCAGTTAATGACTCAGTGAAGCAGTATTACGATGCTTTTGAACGGGTGAATGGGGCAATCAGGAACTCACTGAGAAAAATACTTGATGCCGCCAAGGCTTCAAGCCCGTACTACCAGCTTCCTCAGGGCGAAAGGGACCGAATTTATGGGGATTTCTTGAAAAATGACAGGAAATTGATAGTTAAATTCGACGAACGGTTTGTGAATTCTTTCTCAATAAGCTATCCGGGGGCCGAATTTCGAGTTTATCTCTCTCTATCCGGTGAAGGCGGCCCCAACCTGGTTGACAAGGCGAACAAAATAGGCATAAATGCAGAATTTGAGAGAATAAAAAATTGACCATATTTGAGAGGCTCTGAGTATTCGACATAAAGCGAACTTTTAAATAGCAGTTTCTTCATATATTAACCAATGCACCTATCCGATGCCAGCAAAAATCATGCGCCGAATCTAGTTGTTGTAAGGCAATCGCTAGTCCGGATTCTCGAGAGCCGAGTCCTCGCCGAATCTCTCGCCCGCCCACTCACTCAGAAATACTGGACAATACACGGGGTGGGTTCGATTGGAGAGAAAGCCCAGGAACTCCTAATAAAGACCCCCGCGATTCTCGAATCAGGCTTTTCGATGAACGAGCGAGTAGTTTTGGCGATGGGATTTTTTGAGGCTTTTTACGCCAGGAATGGAATCTTACGAACCCAAGATTACGACGAACGCCATAAGCGGATTATGAGCGCCAGCTTCACAGTTCAGGAGTTGGAAACACTGGCCCAAATTTCCGAGCGATTCAGGGGAAAACCCATCGCGATTCGCTCCTCGGCTCACGGGGATGCAAAAGGGACAGGGGTCTATGAAAGCCTGTTCACTGCGAATTCAGAGAGCAGAGAGAAGAATGCCATCGCTCTTGGGGAAGGGATAAAAAAAGTCCTCGCAAGCCAGTTCACTGAGAATGCTGTTTCATTCAGAAAGGAGCTGGGAATCCCCGAAGGTATGGCGGTGATGATTGAGCAGGCAGTAGGCAATTTTATTGGCAAGGATTTTTTCGCGCCTAATTATTCCGGCCTCGGGATCACTTCGCTTCCAGGGGGTGGAAGGCTCATCAAGCTAGTCTCTGGGATGCCTACAAGGGCCGTGCAATCCACCGGAGCAATCAGGATAATTCTTGATGATTCGGGCCAGATAGAAATGCTAGAAGATAGCCACTTATATCATGAGAACAGATTTACTATCGGAGAAACAATTGAGGCCAAAAAAGATACTTTGGACAAGCCTTCTTGGGCGATCAACTCTGCTTCGGACGTCCTGAGCCTGACTGAAAACCTGCCCGGCTTATTCGGGAAGATGGCGCGTCTCGAGGCTTTATGCGGCTGCCCACAATATACGGAGTGGGCTGGGGCATTTGATGGCAGTGAATTGAAAGTGACAATTCTCCAAACTGCAGACATAATGCCAAAGAAAGATTATTTCGAATTTCCAAAAACTCCAAAAAACATTCTAGCTTCAAGTGATTATGTTGTCGGGTCAACACAGACCGTGTCTCGTGGATTAGTTGTGGTCAACACTTCACGGGACATCCCGCATCTAAGAGCCTACAACAAGACCCACCAAAATTACGTCGTTGCATACAAAGACGACCTTATGCGAATGGAGAAGCAGCTATCTGGCTCAGATGTCAGCAATGCCTCAGCCGTAATAGAACTGCCATTGCAATTGCACGGAGGTGACCCAATACAGCATTGGTTGGGGGAGCTCGATACTAGAAAAAAGGTATTTTTAATATCCAACCTGGACCCTGACCTCTTAAACATAATTCGCGACGAGGGGAAGCGGACAGTCGCGCCAGGCTCAACATTCTCGATTTATGATGTCTCGCTCAGGGTCACTGCGAGCGAGATGCTGCAGAGAGCCCTGATAGAACTACTCCCTTAGCTTCTCTTGTTTCGCTTTCAACCAATTGTAAGCAGGGCATTCGTCTTCCCTCCCGGGATTTTTGAATTCCTGGAATATCTCAATTCTCCCGTTCTCGAACCTGCCAATTACGTTCTTTGCTTGCGTCAGGTAAATGCACGGGTAGATGTTGTTATCGACCCCGATGGTTACCGGGCTCTTTCCCGCCCCGCACCGGAATGCTTTCTTCCGGTAAACCCCGCCGAGAGAGCCGCTCGCGGAAAGGTAAGCCCCGCTGCCTCCAAGGGGGTATCGCTTTCTCGCTTCATCGAGCTTCTCGAAGAAAATCCGCAACTTCTCCCCGTTCAGCATCTCCCCTGTCCCGTTCAGCACGAGATTCCTGATGAACTGTATTGTCCTGACACCTGCCCCAATGCACCCCCCCACAATTTCCACGACTTTATCGTAGTTCCTCGGAGTAACTCTCACTCTTCCCGCAACATCCAGCCCAGCCCCCAGGGCAATTCTCGCTGCTTGGAGAGCAACATCCCTTACCGGCAGAACCAAGCCGCTGTCGCCAGTGTTTATGGTTACCACTAACTGCTCAACTCCCGCTGCTTTCGCATCCAGCAAAAGGGCGGGTTTTTCGACAACAATCCTGCCGTTAGTGAGCAGATATTTCGATTCGCATGTTTCGAGCATTTCAGCGAAGCGGTTGAACATCAAAAGCTCAGTGGTGCTAGGTAAGACTGAAAAGTCATCTGTCCTCAGTTGCTTCATCTCCATTATAATCTGCCCTTCGCTTTTTTTGACCCTGCCCGCAATCCCTTCTGATTCAAGAAGGTAGCAGCCGCTGCACCTGAAGTTGCAATACGGCTTGGAAGGCGGCAGGAATTGGAATACCGCCACCTTTGGTTGCTTAAGCTTTTGGTTCACCAGAAAGCCCTGCTGCGAGTTCATGCGCTCACCGACCCGGACCTCTGCAGTCCGTTCTCCGTTCGCCGCCTCATCGGGCTCCGGACGCATATGCAGGAGCCTCCGGGCCCATCTGCGATATCGCGTACGCTGAGGCCGTCAATTTTTCCCAATCCAAGCCCCGCCCATCCGGCCCGCTCGTCGCTTAAGGCCCTAAACTGCCCGATAAACACTATGCCCGATTATCTTTTCAGAAACAGGTTTCTTGCTGCAGACTCCTGCTAACCTGGCCGCCCTGCCCCGGTCTAACCCTCCCCGTCCCAATTGTCCTCCAAATCCGTCTTTCACATCCTCTCCCATTTCCACCACCTCTTCCGGTTTGTTCTGCTAATACGCGCGACCCAGGCGTATAAAGCAATGTAACGAAAACACTCATCTGATATATTTCGACAGATACCATTATAAACCCCTATGCCCATAAATATCCCTTTATGGGAAAAATGTGGGAATTAATGTATTTGCCCTTCGGCCTTGCTCATTGCCATCGCTAGTTCTGTTTCGGAAAGTAAGCTTGAGCTGTTAGTTTTTTCAAAAGTGAGTGAAAACGAAATAAAAAACAAAAGAGAGGTGTGGGAAATGGATATGCTAACTGGAAGGATAAATGTGAACGGCGTAAGCGCCAATGTATGCAACGGGATAACGAAAGCCGTTGGAGGGGGCAGGAGGGCCCCAGGCACCGAGATAGTCCAGCCTTTCCTTCATAGGGGCTAAAAGGAAGAGCACGACAGAAGGCTACATTAGAAAAAGATTCGAGGAATGCGGACTCGATGAGGAAGGAGGAAACCGAGTTCTTTCGGCGTTCAATGCCTTTTTTCAGCCTGAACGCAAGAACCAGCAGGTTTTCTCCCCTACAGTCAAGACTTTTTTCAACAGGCTCCTGGAAAGCGAACGATGCTCAAAATTGGGCTTGCAAAAGGATAGTCTTCCACGGGCAGTTTCGCCGATTTACAAGGGCGTAAGCTACAATCCGATGATGCTGGAAACCGGGGAGAGATTTGACCTCCTAGACTTCTTCAGCTGGGCCAAGATTATGACCGATGCAGTCCCAGGAGCCCGCTTCGTAGTCCTTGACGCGTCGCTTTACTGGGCAGTGAACGCAGTGCCTGAGCCTCTTTCAGAGAAGCCTCTCGGGAAGGCCGACGGTTTCCGCCCTGCAGCCGAAGAGGTTGTTGAAAAAATAAAAAAACGCATTTCGTCAGGATTTGGGGAGACGGTGCGAAAGGCCTCTGCGATAAGAAATCGCTATCTAAGGGCTATGGCCTCCCTGTTCACAAACCAGCCTGTCCGGGTAATTGATGGAAACGACTTATGGAATGGGAACGGAGGATACCTGCAAGCGCTCTCGGAGTCGATAGAGTTCTGCTCCAATCCCTCCCCCGTCGTGGGTACAGCTCCAGTTTCCCTGACCAGGACCGCGAGATACAGCCGCTATAACCAAGAATACCAGAGGTGGTACACCCCCCTTGTCTTGGCAGAGGCGCGTTACTTGAGGTCCGCTTACGGGGTTGAGGCGAAGCTCGGACCGACTTCAGAGACGGCTTTCGACAAGCTGATTGTTGAATCGATGAGGGCCGGGTGTATAGGGGCCCCAGTTGGCGGAGCAGTTCTGTATCCTCGCCTGCCTTCGGAATACCAGATATTCTGGTATACGCGGGCAGCTGAAGGGGAAGTGCCCTACAAGCAGCTTGTATTTTTCACCGATTCCAACGATACTGTGAGGAGGAAAATCAAAGCCAATCCCCTCCTTTCAGGATGGCTAGGCGAGATGGCAGCTCCCTTTTTTCCCAACAAGAAGGGGACCGATTCCGTCGATGCAGTCATCGCTCTGAGAGACATGATTGAGGAGGGAGCCAAAGGGATTGGTTAGAATCGCTGCCATTCCCTTCAGCAGACCGGGGTTTTCATATGAAAGACATCATCATTGACACGGATCCGGGGGTAGACGACGCGCTCGCCATAATGCTTGCGGTGAAGTCCGGGAATTTCCGAATTCACGCCATAACCACGGTGGCCGGGAACTCGACGATAGATGACACCACGAGAAACGCCAGGTTCATCCTGAAACTGCTTGGGAGGGAGGACATCCCGGTTTATTCAGGAGCAAAAAATCCGCTGAAGAGAAAACTGGATCGTGCAGTTGTCCACGGCAAGGACGGACTCGGGGGCCTGAAGCCCCTTAACGGGCCTGGCCTTAGCGGGGATGCTGTCGAGAGGATTTCATCCATAATCGAGCGGAATTCCGGTAAAATAACGATAGTCGCACTCGGGCCCCTAACGAACATCGCAAGAATGATTGAGGATTATCCTCAAACAATCCCGAAAATGAAGTCTGTCGTAATGATGGGCGGGGCTATTCGGGTTCCGGGCAACAAGAGTAGGGTGGCGGAGTTCAATATGTATGTGGACCCGGAGGCAGCCGACATTGTCTTTCGGTCCCCGGTGATGAAAACAATGCTCCCTCTCGATGCCTGCGATGTCCAGCTGAGTCTGACGGACTTCGAAAAAATCAGGGACGCGGAATTGAGGTCGCCCATTCTTGAAATGGTAGTGCCCTATATGCGCAACCTCTCAAAGAATGAGGGGACGAGCAAGGCGATGATGTACGACCCCCTGACAGTCTACTCCCTGATGAATCCTTCGGCGTGCAGGAAAAGGAGGATAAACGCAGTTGTTGAAACGAGGGGCGAGTTCACGAGGGGGATGACAGTCGCTGAACAGCGCAGATGGAAAGAGGAGAATCCGAACGTGACGGTGGTGGAGAAAGTGTCCGCCAGGAGGTTCAAGGCAGATTTCGTCAGGATTCTGTCTAAAGCGCAGCCCTGATTTCCTTCATTTTTTGCAATAGCGAGAGCTCTTCATGGGTCAGGTGCTCCTTGTATTTCTCGAGAAGCAGGTTGATGTGGTCTTTAGGCACAAGGACATAAAGGTCATCCTTATAACAGACTTGCCTGTCAAACGTAGGCTCTTCCATTGAAATGGCAATCTGCATCCCAGCTGTTGCTTCTTTCAGGCTCTCTTTCTCGTGCTGAATTGTTTTAATCCGACCAATGATTTTCCCGGTCCCGTCAATCATATCATAGTCTGGCTTTATCCTTCCAGCCACCACTTCCACTCCGCATATCATGGGTTTGCTCGCCCTAAAGCAGCATCCCTGCAGTATCCTAATCTGCCCGGGCAGGATGAGGCTTGAGAACGCAGTGCTCCTTTCAGCTTCCATCTCAGCTTTCTTCCATTCTTGGTATTTCTCAATGAGCCTGTAAATGACATCCTCGTGAATAATCGGCACCTTGTTCCGCTCTTTCTCCGTTTCCGCGTCTTCGTTCTCTTGGACATTGAAAGCCAGGATTACTCCAAGGTATTTATCGCTCGCCTTAACTGAATCAGCATCAACAACATCCCTCTTTGTGACACTCCCAATTCCAGCTTCCCGTATCCTTATCCCTACGGCGGACAGCATCTTCGTGAGCGCCTCGAGCGAGCCGATTGTGTCCGCCTTGAGTATTATCCCCTGTCCCCCGTCCTTCACCATGATTTCAGAAATCTCCTTGCTCACTAATTCCATCAGCTCGGTTTCATTCCCTTTCGCAACAAGCAAGGAGGAGCCGGCAATCGCCTTTCCCAGCTCGGGAGCGAATATCTTCACTCCTGCAGCTGCATAAACCTCATCAACATAGTTGAACTTTTCCCTCGGGTCCCTGATCTCATCGAGGGGCTTCGGCTTGAGGAGCGCCCTCACTTTAGTGCTGGCTGCCCCTTCCTGTGTCCCAAAAACAATCACGTCGTTCTTCTTCAGGCATCCATCATAAAGTATCACATCGATTGTTTTCCCGAGCCCTTTCTCCTCCTTTACCTCGAGAACTGTTCCCTTCCCGGAGTCGTTCACATCAATTTCTAGCCTGCCCTCCAGATATCTCTGTGATAACCCGGTCAGAAACATGAGCAGCTCAGGAATCCCTTCCCCGTATCTTGCGCTGGTTGGGACGATGACTGCCTGCTTCGTGAAATCGGTGATGCGGTCGAACCTCTCAGACTCGACCCCCAAATCATTCAGCCTGCCAACGAGCCAGTAAAGTTTCTCCTCGAGTTGGGCGTTGGTCTCCTCCCTTTGCCCCTCAATCACTTTCACAAGAGGCCCGGGCTTGCTCTTCCAACCTTCAATCATGTCAATTTTGTTCGCTGCGATTATGAACGGGGTCTTGTATTCTTTCAATATCTCGAAAGCTTCCATTGTCTGGGGCTGGAACCCCTGCATTATGTCGATAACAAGAACAGCAATGTCTGCGATGCTTCCGCCCCGCTTCCTTAGATTGGTGAAAGCCTCGTGCCCCGGGGTGTCGATGAACAAGAGGCCGGGGATTTTCACCTCAATCTTGAGGGTCTTTAAGATCGGCCCGCAAATCTCGTTAATGGTTTCAGCCGGAACCTCGCTCGCCCCGATGTGCTGCGTAATCCCGCCGCTCTCCCTTTTCTGCACGCTCGTCTTCCTTATGGCATCGAGTAGCGAAGTCTTGCCATGGTCAACGTGGCCGAGAACTGCAACAATCGGCTGTCTTATCATAGGTTCTCTCCCTTAAATTTTCCAGAATAAAGCTCTTTCGCTTTTTTTTCGAGTTTGACAAAAACCAGCTGTATCATTCTCGCATTCTTCTTCAACCTAATCCCTTCCTCATTCTCGATTATGAGGAGTGACTCGCTCCTCCCTTTATACCCGGGGTCCCAAACGGCACAGTGTATGAACGCCCCGCATCGAAGGAGCGAACTCCTCGGGTAGCCGAGCCCGGCGCAGTCCTCGGGAATGCTCACGACCTCGTTATAAACGATTTTGTAAGCCCCCTTCTTCAAATGGACCCAGTCTCCCGAGAACTCAATCCTCTTAGTCTCGGAAAGCTTGCGCTCGCTGTTGTCGAAATCTATCGTTCCCTCGCTCTCGAGAGAGTGTATTTCCCGCAAAGTTAGGTCCACTCCGCAGGGTTGGAACTGGATATCGGATATGGTCTCGCTGACAAGGCCTTTTTCCTTAATCTTCTCTTTGTTGAGGAGCGTGGAATCACCCGTAGAGCCTGGCCACGTCAGCCTTCAATTCTTCAAGGCGCAGAGGCTTTTTCGCCCAAACGATTTCCCTTTTCGTGAAGAATCGGTTAATCTCAACATCTGCAGTTTCGAAAGAGTCTGATGCGTGAATGATGTTCTCGCTCTTGTCCTTGCCGAACTTCG
>JAKAKT010000047.1 GCA_021813385.1 Microcaldota archaeon | reverse complement strand
GAAGCCGTATGTCCTGGCCATTACCTTTCAGCTTGCTTATCTTGTCAGCAGCTGTTTTTTCGCCTATCATCACGAGCCAGGGCGCGAAATGGTTTCCGTTCGTGTGATAGAGGACGCTCTCAAGAGGGGCGGTCTTCACCATCCTGATGAACTCGACGATGTTTTTTGCCTTTCCGACGTGCCTCCCGTCCGGAGTCGCGAACACGAACTCCTGGCCCGGCGGGCAGTCCGTTATCTTCTTCGCTGGAACTGCTCCCATCGATGAACCGTTTTCCGGCTTCCTGGTGACTCTTGGCATACTCACACCCCCACGATTAACTGAGAGAGGACAAATTTTCGAAAATTTGTCCGCATTGGAATGAAACTTGGTTAAAGCCGCATAGAAATTCCAATACAAAAACAAAACTAAAAGCAGATATGAATCGAAAGGAAATTTTATAAAGGTTAGGGTGGGTTTCCGAGCAGCCTCTACTCGAGTTTGGGTTGGAAATCAGGTAAGTTCAATGCCCTCAAGAACGGCCCGGCGCACAATCCCGATTTGCCCGCGCTTCTCCTCGAATTCTTTTGGGGTATAGCACAGAAGGTCCATGGGGACGTGAAAGGTCAGGCTGCGCAGCACCTCGCTCGACCTCTCAGTGAAATGCTTCCCCTCGAAATCAGGCGAGACCAGAAGTATATCATAATCGCTTTTTTTAAGCCAGTCTCCCCTTGCCCTGGAGCCGAAGAGTATGGCCCTCGCTATGCGGAACTTCTTTCTTACTTCCTTATTGAATCTCTCCATCACTCTATCCCTAACCTGCTTTTTACCCACCCAATCACTTCCCGCGCCTGCTTGTGCCTCATCTCTGCTTTTTCTTTTGTGTAGAGCTTATAGGGAGCACCATAGGATGCATCCGGATAGCGGCTCACGACGTATTCGGGCCCCAGGTCCCTGAGGTTATCGAGGAGCTTGGCCGGGATTTTTACACTGATTCCGAGCCCTACAAGGTCGTGTGTGAATGCCTCTTCCCTTTTCAATTCGATGTGGAGCGCCTTCAATGCTTTCTCGGTTGCCTGCTGGCAGAGGAAAACCGCCACCCCGTATTCCTTCACTTCGATGTTCTTCCTAGCAGCCCCGAGGTCCGCTTTCGCCTGCTCCCACCAGTTGAGAGTTTCCTGCCTCATAGGTGGAATTTTGGCGGGGGAGATTTAAAAACAGTTCACCTGGACAGTTGCTCCCTGGTTTTCACGAGCCAGATGGTCTTATCCTCCTCGGTCCCGATACTGGGTTCAGGAAATTCACAATTCGCTTATATCCGTTTTAGCTTCAGGAGACTACCCTCTTGCTGACCCAATGCGATAGATGCTCCACTTGAGCGATTTCTTCCTCTCGAACTCGGAGCATAGTTGCTCGAGAAGGGAGAGTTTGACTTTGTTGAACCCCGAAGGGGACAGGGGGGCGTTGCCTATGGCATTCCGGAGGTTCTTTGAGTTAAAACAGAACATCGAGTCGTGGACGTTCTCGCAGTTGTGGAGGAAGTAGGCCCCGCTGCACGCGTTCGATGCATCCATCTCGAAAGACCTCGCGAGGTTGGTCGAGAAGTAGGAGTTGATGCAGAATTTGGAGTTCAGAATGCGGAAGCAGCCGTAGCAGTATTCGGAGCGCAGCACCATAGTCCCGTAGGCGCAGTTCTTTGCGGATGTGGCGTCCATAACCCTGTAAACGTCGGAAGAGTAGTACACTAAGGGGCTTTCGGCGAAGTTTTCGCAGTTTCCCTCGTAAAAATCCATCCTGAAGAATGCTATCTTCTTGATTTTTTCGAACACATCTGCCAAATCCTCGTTCCCTTCGACCGAGATTGCGAGCTTCCCAAGCTCCTCCGCCTCATCCGAATTAACCATCCGTTCCCTGGGAATGTGTTTGAAGATGAACTCATCGGTGTAATGAATGTCGTTCCCGAGAACGGTCTTGGTCGCTTTCACCTCCCCCACTTTCCCAAAAAGCCCCTCGCATTCCGCAAGAGGCCCGAGTTGCCTGTCGAAAATCACTTTACAAGTGGAGGAAAATCCACTGTCGACTTTTTTCAGGACGGCGGGAACGTTTTCCTGGGGAGAACGCTTGTGCTTCAAATCGGCGAATGCATTCTTGTCGAAGTGCCCCGTTATGTCGAACGGAGAATAGAACGACTTGTCCCGCTTGATGAGTTCTGCGCTTTCCTTGAGTAGCTTCTTTTTCAGTCCGAAGTATTTACCCTTCGGGACTTCAAGGTTGCCTATCGCATAGCGCTTGGACCGCAGGTTGAATGAGAACATCGCCTGGGCGCAGTCGTTGCAGTTGTAGCAGAAGAACAGGTCAGAACTAAAGCCTGACGCGTACGTCTCAAAGCACCGTGTGAGCTTATCCGCCCACATGGCTTTTATTAGGAATGCACTCCGAAGCAAATAAGTGGAACCGAATACGTACTGGCTGTTCTCGCGTATGAAGGCAGAGTGCGCAATATATTTCGAGTCGTGGATGTTGTGCGCGTTGTAGACGTAAGAGGAGTCGAAACAGTTGTCGGTCTCTGCGACGTAATGCGAGTTCCCGAACACCTTGTTCCCGGTATAGCAAATCCTGTCGGTTATTGCCCCGATTATCGAGTCGATGTCCTTTATCTCGTTGATATCTAGAGGTGAGAACTGCTTTTTCCAGTCGATTTCATCATGCGAAATGAACTTCCCATCCACTCGATATTTGTCGCTTGACAGCAATACGTCCTTTCCAGAGAGATTCGAGCCGGACTTTGTTACTTGGGGGTGATATCTCAAAAGATAGTCCTTCAGTTCATCGAGGCTTACGTCGCATTCGCCAAAAATAGCCCTGAACGTAAGTTCGAAGGCCTGCTCGATGGGGGTCTGTCTGGTTACCATGGTAACCGTTATGAAGTCTCGCTTTGGATAGATTTAATTGTTGCGGCGGAGTGTCGAGGAATGGCTATTGTTTGGGTTCCGTTTTCTTCAGCGCATCCTTCGCAATCAGGTACATCGAGTGCGACCAGGCGAGCGGGAGCGCCCACCGTGGCGAGAAATCGGGGTTCGTCTGCTCTGGGAGGAAAAAGAAGCTGTTGGCGGACTTCTCCACTAGGCCGAGAAGCTTTTCCGCCTTTTCCCTCTCCCCAATCGAAGAGTAATACCAGGAGAGCCAGGCTGTGCAGAGGGGCCATACTCCCCCTTCCTTGGGGTATTTATCCCCTGCGTATCTCATCATTCCATTCTCTCCCAGCAATTCTTTCTCCAAAGCCTCGGCTGTCTTTCTCATCCTCGAATCATTTGGCTCTATTATGCCAAAAGGGACAGCAATCCCGAGAATGCTCGAGTCTGGGGTTGGGTCCTGCTTGTCGCTTGCGACAGTCCTCACGAAGACACCTTCCTCGGGCTCACTGAACAGCTTCACAAACTCTTTTTTCAATTCCTCTGCGACGTCGTTCCAGTTGTCACGTTCAAAACCGAGGAACTCCGCCATCCTGTGGGCAGACTTCAACCCCCCATAAATCGAGGCGCATGAATAGGCGTGCACCCCTGAGCGCTCTTCCCATAAATCTACAGTAAGGCCGGGGGAGTAGAGGAAATCGACCAGGTAGCGGGCGTTCTCCTCAACGCTCCAGAAGAGTTTCTTCAGCAGCCCCGAGTCGAGGTACGCGGAATGGTGCTGCTCGAGGGCCCAGATGAAAGCGCCGATTTGGTCTATCTGGTTCGACCAGGCAGGCCCGAGGGTCCCGTCAAGGTAATAACGCTGGTTGAAGTTGCCCTTGTGCCCGACGCTGGCAAGCCATGTGAGCAACGCATCAGACCTTCGCTCCATCCCAAGCAAATCGTAGGCCCTCGCCACGTATGAAGCATCCCGAGGCCAGCAATAGCCGTAACCTCCTGAATACCTATACTCCGGGTCGAATTCGGGGGCAGCGAGAACAGCGCCGGTATCGCCCTGCAGCAATGCCAAGACATAGGCAGAGGACTTCAGCAGCCCTTCCGGCCCTTTCCAACTCTCGGCGGTTCTAAAAATCATCTCATCAAAGCCGACATAATGGACGCGCTTCAGGGTATCGGTTACGCTCTTCAAGCTGTCTCCAGCTGCGAGGAAAATCTCTGGATTGGGCTCGAGAATTGCAGCTGACTCGCAATCCCTCATCGCGACCTCGGAACCGTCAAGCTTGCCCCGCTCGAGCTGCTCCTCCAGCCCATGGCCGCAGGCGTGCTGTGTGAACGGCGCCTTTAGGCCGAACCAGGTGTTCCTCTTGAAGAACGCGAGAATCCCGTTGGTGAATTGCACTGAGTTCTCATTGGTTGAGCACTGGATTCTCATCGCCCAATGAAGCGCGACCGGGTTCTGGGATTTTAACCTGATAGAGAGCACAGGCTCTGTGGAGTCTATGAAGAACTGAAGCCCTTTGGTCTCGAACACCGCATCCTTCATCGAAACCGAATCTGGCTCGAGCCATTCAAGCTCGTCCTTGACATAAGCGCCCAGCCTGAGCCTTATGTCGTGCGCCACATCTATCGGGTAAAAGAGCCTTGAGAACCTGGTCGCTGCTAGAGCTGCGTTGAACTTCCCGTTGCCTAGAAGGGCGGAATAAGCCAAATCCTGCTCATAGCCAAATATCACATCAACCAACCCTCGAAATGAAGAGAAGCCTGCCACAATCGACTGTCACATCAATCTCCTCTCGAAATCGTCCAAAACATTCCTATAGTTTATGTAGGCGCCATAAGGATTTTTGTAAGGCGAGAAATATTCGTGCACCTCCTCGTCAATCGAGAACTTCGTGCACATGTAGTAGAGGTGGTCCGAGTTCTGCAGCAGCCTCCAGATGTATTCCTTGCCGGCCTTTTTCGCTGGCCCAGCGAGCTTCTGAAGGATATCGAAGCATTCGTACTGCATGTCGTTAGAGAGCCAAGCCGAAGCATCCCGCTCAGTGTCCGCCCACGAGACCGGCTCGAGAGAACCGACTTCCCCAACTGCGGGGTGCCTCACCACTGCCTCGCTCGGGGTGTTGAAGTCGAGGTCCGGGTATTTGAGCACCTCGCCCGGGAAATGTTTTAGGAAATCGAAAATCCCCGTGTCAGCCCACTGGTGCTCGCCGAACGTCTCGTAGTCCATGAAGAGGTTAACGATGTCCCCGTGGGACCGCTTTATCCAATAGGCGTATTTATCCGGGGTGAGCGGATACCCTGCCCATCTCCTGTCCGAGAACCTGTAGGCGATGTCGTCCGAGAGCCCATAGTTTCTCAGAAGGACCTTGAGCGAGCCGGTGCCATTCGCAAGATAAACGTGGTTGGGGGAACGGTCGACGAGAAGCTTGGTGGTCCCTTCGGTGATGATGCCCTTGTAGCCCATACCATCGACGAGCTTGGCTATCTCGTTCGAGAAGAGGGCCTCGGTGTTCCGAAAGACTTTCGAGTTGGACTTGAACAGCGAGCCCACGAGCTTCCTATGCATCTCGACCTGCTGGAAGAACTCGGCCTTGTCGCGGAACAGCGAGCAGAGCGAGTGGAAATATGTCTCCCCGAGAAACTCGACGCATCCGGTCTCGGCAAGCCTTACGAAACTCTCGAGGAGCCTTGGGTCGTAGCGGGCGCATTGCTCAAGGAAAATTCCTGTGATTGAGAACGCGAACTTGAATTTCCCGTCGTATCTGTGGATGAGGTCGAGGAGAATCTGGTTCGTCGGCAAGTAGCACTTTCTCGCGACCTTCGAGAACGTCTCCCAATTCAGTTTCTCGTCAAAATAAGCGCCATAAGAGTCGCCAGAATGCTCTCCGAATACCGAGAACCTCCGCAGGCGAACGGGCTGGTGAACCTGGAAATATATGCATATCGAAGTCACGCCGGTCACCGCCATCCTAGGGCTTCCCGAGCCCGTCGATTTTCTTCTCGGCGTATTTTATCGAGACCTCGCCCTGGTCGAACCAGAAGTCGGAGCCCCAGTAAACGTAGCAGCTCGTCTCCGAATTGAGCACTGCGTCCTCGGCTTCCCGGAATGCCGGTTTCGTCCTGAGCTTTTCGAACTTATGGAGCCTCTCGCTGAGCTTATCGATTTTTCTCTTTATCGCAAGCCTCCTGTCCCCCTCGAGCCATTGCTGGTGCCCGCCTATCCAGGAGCCTCCCTTCTTCTTTATGCTTATTGGCGAGAATGCCTCGCCAGCCCTCTCCCAATCGACTTTCCCGAGGACTTTCTTCTGCATCGCCTCGAGATATTCGGAGACGCAGAGGGAAGAGACCTTGTCATCAGCAAACCTCGTGTAGAATGGGGTGAAGGAATCGAAGAAGAACTGGTTCATCATGACGTTCCCGTTCTCTCCGTCTGAAGTCGGGACGAGCAGCGCAGGGGAGATGCTCGCTTTCAATGCAGCCCTTTCCCGAATCACCCAGTTTGCCTTGTCATAAACCCCGCCGGCCCCGCACCCGCTCTGGTGGTCGATGCCGGGCTCGCGGACAACAGTAACTATTGATTCTGTCTCGCTCCCTGCGCTCGCGGAAAGAATGTGGGGCTCGTTGAATATCCTGAACCTGTTCCATTCCCCGCTCGGCAGTTCAAGGGGGCAGGCACCCGGGTTCTCGACTGCCGGGAGAATCAGCCACTTGTAGCCCGCTCTCTTTATCTCCCGGATAAGTTGGAATAGGTCCGCTTCTTCTCCGGGGATTCCCATCTCAGGCAGCCAGAAGCCCTTGACATTCGAGAGCGCCTTTTCCCCGAAAAGGGATTTGAACTTCTCCCTCCACCTCCCTATTTGCGCCCCCCAATCAGCTTTCGGGATGGCGGGGAAATACGGGTGGTAATAGCCTGTTCCGGTGAATTCTATTGCATCCGGGTATTTGGCAAGCGCAGTCTTATACTGTTCTATGATGTTCCCGACAGACTCGTCCCTTCCGGCCATATCGACTCGCACATACGTGTTGTTGAAATCATCAGATGAGCAGAGCCGCTCAAGGCTCTCGAGCAATGTTCCGGAGAAGTCGAGCATTATTTTCGGGTCAAGGCCATCCTCCCTCAGCCTTGTGACGAATTTCGCCGGGTTGGAATAAGCCATCGCCATCTTTAGCGCGTCATAGTTGCCTTCGTATAGCATTTTCTCAAGGTTCCCGATGAGTGATTCATTCTCCCACCTCTTTGGATTGAGAATGTTTTTTGGATAGACGAACCAAATGAGGGGCTGGTGCATGTGGAGCCAGGGGACGTAAATCGCTTTCGCTAGGGCTAGTTTCTGGTCTGGGCTCCCTTTCGCTTTGCCAGGCATCCGCTCCCCCCGCCCTTATATCCTGGCTAGGAGGGTCTTGCGGACTTCCTCGCTGTCCCCTTTCACTCCCTTTATGCGGACAGCCGCGCCGCTCTCGCCGACGAACTCGAGCCAGCCGATGAAGTGGCCACTGTTCGCATGGTAGAGGACGCTCTGGAGCGGGACTGATTTGAGCCTGTCGATGAACTCGACTATGTCCTTGGCCCTCCCGACCTCCTGCCCACTCGGGAGCTTGAACACGAACTCCTGCCCGGGCCCGCAGATTTTCTTCTTTTCCCTAGTCGTCTTTATCTCGACCAGACGGTTTAACCTAGACATAATTTACACCCCCAAATGCGGTAATAGGTATCTTTTGGGGGGTATTTAAAGGTAAGGGGTTGGAGGTATGTGTTTAGCCCCTG
>JAKAKT010000013.1 GCA_021813385.1 Microcaldota archaeon | reverse complement strand
GAGATTTATTTCGACAAAAAGTATTTTAACAGGAGAAAACCAAAGCTCAAAAAGCGGACAAATGTTCGTTCAACAAAAGCGGACAGATGTTAGTTCACGCTACAACTACTAATAATGAGAACAACACGATTTTCAAATATCGTTAGTGCTATTACATGGAAACAAATACTTCGCATGGTTAAGGAGATTGGTTTAACCAATCGACGCATACTTCTTACAATCGTCGTAGGTACCATATGCGCTTGTGCCTATGTATGGATTATCTTTTATTAGATCACATAACGCGGGGTTTTTTGTTGCCAAAGCTTCCTGCGGTATCCTCATGGCCATGCACTCGAGTTTAAACTCTTGGTCTTCGATCATGCCGCATGTTTCCTTGTACGTGTATGAATAATCCTTTTTTCCTGCAAACCCAAAAAAGCATTTATCTATGAGATTATTGGTCTCGCCCTTGCCCCAACTTCCACTCTGAGTTATTTCGTTGGGGCAGGAAAACTTAGTTTTCAGCTCGTTACATTTTGATGGCGAAGTTTCATTTTCATAGAGGCTGGTGAGACAAATGCATTTAATCTCACTAAATGTAGCCTGCGAGCACATTCCGGCACGCTTCTCTAAGTCTTGGAATTCGCGCCCTATCATGATAACACAGTCGTTGAAGTTATCGATGTCCTGCTTCGAAGAAAGGGACGGAAATTTATTTTTACAATAATTCAAATCATTCTTAGCTATAGCGACCTTTTGAAGACAAGTTCCATTATTTTTTAGCACACCACAAACGGATTCGTCCTTTTTTTGGGTGGCAATGATTCTTATGCATTCAGCGTATTTTGAGGTTTGAATATCGCCATCCAAGAACCGAACGCAATCTTTTACTGATGAAATTTCATTATTTCCTTGATTTATCTCCGACGCACCTGTTTTTTCTGAATCGGTTCCGGAGGGCGCGGTTGCGCCACTACAACCATAAAATATAATCGCAAGGAGTAACACACAAATTGAAACGACGCCAAACCTCACCTAATCACCCCATAAATGGCAAATTAATATTATAATTCTCAACTTTCTTTTATGTGGATCTTCTTTAAGTGTTTACCTTTTTGAGTAAGAGGATAGGCGACTCGAAAATAACGATGCGAGAATCCATTGCTTGGGGGTCGCAGCGCCCGAATTAACGAGACGAGAGATGCAACTACGACTTAGCGATTTTCTTTTTCACCGCCTCGCTTTCCAATTCCCTTATTGCGTCGTTCGCTATCCATCTGGCAGATTTCGAATCGAGAGCACGAATCTCTCTGGCGATAGCAAGCGCCTTCTTGTTCAATCTCGCATTCCTTTTCCCAATCTGCCGAAGGGCCCAGTTCACTGCTTTCCGAACGAAGTTGCGGTTGTCGGTTGCCTCCCGTTTTATTATTGGGAGAAACTTTTCGAACTCGCCGTCTTTCATTTTCTTGTCATGGACCGACAGGCAAGCCATCAACACAAAGCCGGCTCTCTTGACGAATTCTTCGTCCCGCTTGGTCCATTCAATCGCTTTCCCGTATGCGAATCCAGTCTTGTCAAACAAGCTGCTGCAGACCTGGTCGCAGACATCCCAGGAATCGAAACCGGAAACCCATTTTTCAAGTTGCTTCTCACTGACTTTGGCGGGTTCATCCACAAATCCAGCTAAAATTCTCGCCTCGTGGATTTCGGAATCCCAAAGCTCGAGGGCCAATTCGTGGTTTTTGCCCACTTTTTTCGCAAGATTGCGAAGAAATGGAATCGAAGCCCCGTATGTGTTCTTGGGATTGATTCCGAAGCGGGCCATTCCCTCGATGTTCTTTGGGTTGTATCGGGACTTGATTGAATTTATTATCTCTTTCAATTCCATCTATCCGACCTTCGCGAGAATGACCGTGTAATTCTTACCGTAAGCCTTGGCGCAGGCCGGGCAGGTCGTGTAGAAGAAATACAGCTTTTCTGAGTTCTTGCCCTTCGATTTAACGAACTCATTCATCTCCTTTATCCAGTTCCCCATCCCGCTATAGGGACCTTCGAAAACTTTCGAGAGGAAGGTTCCAGAAATTTTCACGTTTTCAGCCCCTGGGACCTCCTTGCCAACTGCGATGTATATGTCAGAGCCCCAGAGAGATTTCTCGTCCGAGAGCATCAGGGGTTTCGGAGGAAGCGCACCTGCGCCCTTTATTTTCTCCATGTCCCGCACCATGACTTTTCCAAAATTAATCGGGATATGAAAAATGCTCATCACGTGGTCCTTCAGGAAAAGCCTGTCCTTGAATTTTACCTCCTTGCCGTCCCAAGGCTCCGGGTCGAACCTCGGGCAGCAGCCGGTTTCAGCATTTTCGTACAGCTTATCCATGAATTCACCTCTTCTTCAGCTTGCAATCGAGAACTATTCCCATCGAGACGCCCATTATGGGTATGACGAGATAGCCGATGCCTATCTGCCCGGCCCATTTGGTGAATGGCATGTTGAACAGGTAGACGAGGGAGATTATGTCCAAAGCCACGCTTATCAGAAGCCAGGTTATACCGACGATTACGCCCTCTTTTGCAAAATCCTTATTGACTCCCTTGAAATACTTTATGAGCAGGAATGATTCAAGGCCGGCGCCGATTACGAGAAGGATGTTCTTTATCACGTACTGGTCATAAAGCGGCTCGCCTTTGGGCGAAAAAAACGCGAACGAGACAACGAACGGCACAAGCCAGACTATAAATCCGAACAGGACGTTCCTTAAGTTCTTGTCCATCTTCCCACCTCCCTCTCGGTTAACGCTGTGATGTTATATGAAAACGCAAAATATTTTAACAACTGCCCCCAAAGTCTGTCGGGGGTGTATTTATGAGCAAGAAGCAGAAGCTAATCGACCTCATGAACGGCGCGCTCGAGACCGAGCACCAAGCCTATGTGCAGTACCTCAGCCACGCCGAGATTGTGGCAGGGATAAACTGCGAGCCGATAATCGGGAGGCTGAAGGAGATTGCCGGGGACGAGGAGAAGCACCAGGCGAAGTTCCGCGAGATGATCGGGGACTATTTGGGCGGAGTGCCGAGCACGAAGATAGCGAAAGCCTACGAGGCAAAGACCATCGACGAGATTCTCAGGGTGAACCTGAAGAACGAGATGGAAGCCGTCGACCTCTACACGAAGCTTCTGGAGGAGCTGAAAGGCGCGAAGGACGAGCTTCGGTATGAATACGTGAAGCTCGAGCACGAGGTCAGGCACATCCTGATGGAAGAGCAGGAGCACATCTCAGAACTGAAGAGGCTGCTGGGACAGTGAACGCCCCAGTTCATTTGTTTTACTCTCTTTTTTTATCCAGTCTTCATAGCTCTCGTTAGCCTCAACTTCGAGCTTCATTATGCAGGGGACTCCATAAGGATGAATCCTCTCGACTTCTGATTTCACCTTTTTCCAATTCCCTTTCCTCGTCTTGAGAAGCGAGACGACCTCGTTTGCATCCTTCAGTTCCCCTTTCCACCAGTAAGTGCTCGTTATGGGAAAGAAATTGGCGCAAGCGATTAGGTGTTTTTTCAGGAGATGCGAGGCGAGCTTTTTCGCATCTTTGAGGTCACTATTGGTTACGTAGATGAGGATGAACGGCATTGCGGTTACCTCGCCTAAGGGATGAATTCCTTGCCCTTGAGGAGGACAGCAGGGCAGACTTTCGTTACCCCTTCCATATCCTTGACCTTGCTTATCAAATGCGAGAGCTCGCCTTGGTCTTTGCACCAGGCCTCGAACATCACCATATGGTCGCCAGAGGAGAGCGAGATGTATTTTATTCCCTTAAACCCCTTCAGGGCCACAAAAGACGCCATCAGTGAATCGGGTTTGGTATCGACTCCAATCACCGCAACTGCGCCATAACCGAGAATCTCCGGGTCAACGATAGTAGTAAATCCCTTTACAAATCCCTTCTGCTCGAGCTTCTTAACCCGCTTCCTGACAGCCGCCTCGGTTATCTTGAGCTTCTTCGAAAGCGAGACGTAGGAAATTCTTGCGTTCTTAACGAGGGCTTTTAGTATCTCGGTGTCACGTTCGTCCATAGTTCGATTTTATAACCAAAAGGATTTAAATCATTACTTTATCCTGCCGAACAAAAAACAATCGTTTTTAAATAATAACAATGATAATTGAGAAAATATGGAAAAGAAAAGCTCTGCCGTCGGACTCGTTATCGGAGTAATTCTCCTGCTGTTGATTTTTGGGAGCAGCATCCTGTATCTTGGGGTATTCAACCTCTCGCCAGCGTCTCAGTCAATCGGGGCAGCTGAAGGCAAGGGGGGAATGGCAAGCGCAGGGGGAGGTGGCTATTATGCTCAGCCGACTTACCACGTTTTCAACTATTTCAACAGCGGAGCCTTGTCCATCATGCTTGTCCTCGGCATCATAGTGACACTTTTGATGGTTGATTCGCTTTACAAAAAAACTGACTCGCTCCTCGCATCTCTTCTATACATATTGGGAACCCTGCTGCTCTTTTCGAGCGTAACGATATTGCTGTTTGGAGTTCATGACCTTTTGAATTTCTCTGGCCAAGGTGAAACTTTCAAGAAGCCGACTGTGATGCAGCAGTATGGGTGGCTCATTGAATCAATTGTCTTCGGGGTTCTTGGCTTAGCGTTCATACAGGCAGCCGAACAAGTGAGAAGGAGGGAGGAGGAGAAAGGCTCCCTGATTTACCTCGCAGTTACCCCGGTCGCTGCCCTGCTCATCCTTTTCGCAATCCCGATTTTCTTTTTCGGGGTGCACGGAGTTCTCTACTCGGGATACGGTGTTCCCTCCTTCGCATGGGTGATTGAGACAATCGTTTTCGGGGGAATTGGCGCGCTTGCATTCAACTGGATTGATAAAAAGAGGGAGGAGAACGGAGAGGAAGGTCTTTGGAAGAACTATCCGCTATATGCGGCTGGATTCGCTTTTCTTCTGCCTGCAGCATTCATTTTCATGTTCGGCTCGCTCGATTACCTGCACAACCAGAATGCACGGGACGTCTGGAAACCTTTCATCGAGGCATTCGTCTTCGCCCCTCTTGGGTTTCTCGCGTTCTTCATTATAGACAAGGTGACTGAGAAAGACAAACGCTCCTCGCTTCCGATGGCCCTCACCCCTGTCGGGGCTATTTTTATGCTGGCTGCCACATTCGCGCTTCTGTTTGGATTCAGCGGGTGGATTCGGGCGGACATAACTGCCTCGAATTACAGGACGGTGTTCGCCTGGGTTGTTGATGTAATATTGTTCGGGTTGATTGGGTTCGCCTCACTATCGCTGAGCGACAAGATAAAGAACAGGTTTGAGAAGACTGCAGGCGACCTGCCCAGAGTTCTCCCTGCGTGCGGCTTGATTCTGTGGGTCGCTTCTTTAGGTTTCTTCCTAATTGGAATGCACAGCATGGTTTTTGACTCCAAGCCTGAAGGAAAATTCATTTTAGAGTTCTTGGTGTATGCATTGATCGGGGTATGGTTAATCGCATACTCGGGCAAACTATCCGGGAAGGGATGGTTCTCGAAAGAGGGTGATTTGCCGAATGTGCTGGCGTTCTCGGGTGGGCTGCTTGTGCTCATTGCCCTGCTCGCTTTCGTTTTCGACCTGCATGGCTTCTTATACAGTGAAAATCCTGAATCGAAATGGATTCTCAGGGTGCTCGCTTATGGGATAGTTGGAGTCGTTTACTTGCTGATTGGGAACTCGATGAAACCCTTAATGCCAAAAAAGGGGAAAGAGAAGCCCAAAATGAAGTTGAAACAGGAAAAAATGGTTGAGGGATAGGCGAAAAAAGAGAGGAGACACCGGGGGATTTCCCCTCGAGAACCCCCCGAAACCTTATTATATTTAATCCCCTTAATTTATGGGCTTATTCGGCTTAATGAAAATAGAATTTAATGGTGATTTAGATGGGAGCTTACGAACAGATTCAGAAAACGTTCATAAACGAATACAAGGAACGCCCGAAAATCTACAAGGACAGGGTGAGGGCGTGGAAGAAAGGGGAAACCGTGGTTAGGGCCGAGAGGCCGACCAATCTCGCAAGGGCGAGGACCCTCGGTTATAGGGCGAAGGAAGGTTACATAATCGCCCGAGTCAGGATAGGCAAGGGGATGAGGAAGAGGCCGAAACCATTGGGCGGTAGGAAACCCTCGAAATACGGCAGGTTCTTCTCCCCGAAGGAATCTCACCGGGGAATCGCTGAACAGAAAGCTTCGAGAAAATTCAGGAACTGCGAGGTCCTCAATTCTTACTGGGTTGGCGAGGACGGGCAGGCCAAGTTCTTTGAAGTCATACTTCTTGAGAGAGATAAGGCTGGCGTTACTGAGCTTGCGAAGTTCAGGAAAGGCAGGGCTTTCAGGGGGCTCACGAACGCTGGAAGGAAGTCCCGAGGCCTAAGGGCTTTCAAGGCAAGAGGACAGGTTGACCGCTCTTAGTTCTTCTTATGCCACTCTTAATCCCGAGACTACGAACTGGACAGCGAACGCAACTAGTATCATTCCCATAAGCCTCGAGACGACTTTCACCGCCTCTTCATTAAGCAAGTCGCAGATGATTTTCGAGAACCACATGAAAATGAAGCAGATGAAGAGGCAAATCGCAAGTGCGACGATTGTTATGATTTGGCCATATTCAATCGTGAAAAGCATGAGCGCTGAAATTGCCCCGGGGCCTGTGAGGAGAGGAGTCGCGAGCGGGACTAACGCAACATCGGCCCCCTTTTCATTCTCCTTTCCGAGCGAGTAGCCGAGGCCTGACTGTATCCCGAAGAACAAGAGGACAACTCCGCCGAATATCTTGAAGCTGCTCAGGCTTACGTCAATAGCCTGGAGGAAGATATAGCCGAAAAAGACAGCCGCCACCCCGAGCACGAATGCGAATATGGACGCCCGGATTGCTATGTCCTTGCGTACTTCGTCTTTCACTCTGTCAGTAACGGAGATTAGCTGCAGGGGCTTTGAGAATGGGTTATAGAGGACAATTAAGGAAATTGATGTGAAAAGTATCTCCTTAATCGGGATGAACGAAAAAAGACCTTCGACTGCCATATAGCCCACCTACGCCCCGAGCCACCCTTTCCTTATGAACTCAACTGCAATCGAACCAAGGAGGAGGCCCATGAGCCTTGTCAGTATCTCCTCGCCCTGAGTGCCGATAAGGTTGTGAATCTGCTGGGCGAATCTGAGCACGAGCCAGTTGGCAACTGAAGCGAGGCATATGCCGGCAAGCACGAGCACGATTCCGATCCCGGGCGTGGTCGAGAAGAGCACTGCTGTGGTTATTGCTCCCGGACCTGTGATAAGGGGGACAGCTATAAGGACGAGGGCGACATCTATTTTCTCGTGCTCTTCCTTGGTGAATGAGAGGCCCAGCACGAATTGGAGCGCTATGAGGAAGAGCATAACTCCTCCCGCTATTCGAAAGCTTCCAAGCCCTACCCCGATTGCCTCGAGCATCCAAGGTCCCAGGATGGTACATACGATTAGCACTGCTGCCGAAACCAACGCTGCCTTGTCCGCGGCATGGGCCTGGTCTTTCCAGTGCATCCGCTTGGTGAGCTTAAGAAACGGCGGCAAGGAGGCGAACGGCACCGTCACTATGAAGAGGGATATGAACACTTTCAGTAGAGTGTCTGCGATTTCCATTGAAAACAACCTTCGAACCGAGGTCGCGTTTGTTCGGTTACGCCGTTCTCTTGTAGGAGAGCCGGTATTTATAGGTATTGGTAAAGAAGGGATGTGTAGTTCCTGATAATTCTGACACCACGACAAATCTGAAAAACCTATTCCTAGCACCAGAATACATGATTTCTATAAGAAAAACCCAATTCCTCCTTCGGGAATCCCGGAAGGGAGAACGCTCAAAG
>JAKAKT010000057.1 GCA_021813385.1 Microcaldota archaeon | reverse complement strand
CCATCGGTCTGCTCCACTTTCATGTTGAACAAATACGCGCCCCCCTGCCTGTTCATCGAGAGCATCGCCCTGGCCTTGTCATATCCGTCCGCATCGGAAACCAGCTCCGAAAACTTCTCCACTTTCCCCTTGTCAATAATCCCCCTGCCCTCCATTAATCCAATGCTGTTCGCCTCAAGAGTTCCCCAATCAGATGGGTCCCCGGGGCTTTCAGTGAGCTGGGTGAGCGCAGACTGGGCCACTTCGGTCATCTTGTTCTCCCCTTCAACCCGGTCCACCTTGTCTGCAAGAGCATTCGCTGCGTTTATCGAGTACCAGAGAAGGAAAGCAATAGCCATTAGCGCGAACACCAGGTCATATGAAAATATCTGTCCTCTAAGAGACCTCAACAACCCCACCCTTATTTTCTATGCCGATTCCCCTGTTCGGGTCAAATACCCCGCCTTTCGTGCTGTTGGTCATCAGCGGGACCGAGAACCTGTTCTCCGAGCCGCCGTGGTTCCAGACCACCTCGACCCACCTGCCCTCGATGGAAACATAATAAGGCTCGCCCCATATTGCGTCAGGAAGAAAATCCTCGGTCTTCGAGCCGTCCCCTCCCCTGGCAGCGTCATTCATCTTCCAGGCAATCCGCTCGCCTATCCTCTGCGCTTCCAGGCCAGACATCACTTGGCCGACTCCCTGGCTCTTCGCGGTATACATCCCGAATATGATTGAGAATAGTGACATCACAACGAGCGAGGCAATGATGAAGTCAACGCTGACCTGCGCCCTCATAACACAACCTCAGCAGCCGAGCCCCGAGATGTCGGGCCCGACTACAACGCACCCTTCCCTCGCGCCGACATATACCCAATAAGACCCGGGGTCAGCAGGGAGCGCGCCATTGAGCTTCGCGACGCTCATCGCGTTGATGTCGCTCTCGCCTCCTTCGACATAGACTCCGATGTTTACGAACTGGCCGTCAACGAATACCCTCTCTGGCGCCACCCCGTCCGGAATCGTAATCCTCACTTTCCTCACTGAGCCCTCGCCCTCCTTGTAAACCACGTCAGCGGCGTGCGTTATGTCGTTGGCAGCAGAGCGGGCCTGCGAGAGCCTAAGCATCGTCTGCCCGTGGGCGAGCTGCCTGCTGCCCGTGACGATGACGGCCCCGAGCAAGGTCATCGCTATCGCAAGAATTATCAAGAGTTCGACAGCAGCCTGCGCTTTCCTCGCTCTCATGGACTAGGATTGAATCCTCCTGTTTTTAAATTATGCCCGTTTTCAATCCAACGAAACCTGCCAGCCCGGCAGTTCCAATTTGCATGCGGATAGCTTTTTATACTTTTTTATCATAAATTCATCATAAAATAATAAAATAAAGTGATTTTATGGGAAACCTGAACATAGAGCTCGAGGGTTACGTGAACCGGGTGGCCGAGTTCATGATAAAAGAGGGTTACGTCAAGACCAAGACCGAAGCGCTCAGGCTCGCATTGTTCGAGTTCGATAAGAATTACCGCGTGGTTCCGGATGAAGACACTGCGTTCGAGCTCGCGGCGAAGAAGATACTCGACAACATTGAATCCGGGAAAGAGAAGGTGAAAAAGTTCTCCATTAACGAGCTGAAGTAGATGGAGATTCTTCAAACCGGCGAGTTCGAGAAGGACGTCGCCAGGCTCGGCAAGAGCGTGAAAGAGCAGGTCTCACGGGCCATAAGGAAAATATCAAAAAATCCAGGGCTCGGGAAACCGATGCGCCATCTCGATTCGGTTTTTTCTGAACGGGTTTCGAACTTCAGGCTGCTCTACAGATTCAAAGATGGGAAGCTACTCCTGCTTTGTTTCAAGAACAGGGACGAGGTCTACGATTACCTCAAAAGATGAGTTCTAAGTTTTCAAATGCTCGCATCATCATTGGAATCAGACCAGGTTATTTAAAAAGTATGCGAATGCGGTTCATTGACTGTGACGTATTACTCTCTTCACTTCCCACCCATAAGGTAGAAGTAAATCAGAACAATCAGCAGGATAACCACGATTATGAGCCCAAGAATCCCGAGCTTTCCCCACTTCTTCATGTAATACATCATCTTGCTCTTGGTCCTCTCCGCCCCCACATTCACTTCTTTCTTCTCGGGCTTCGGTTCCTCCTCTTTAGTAATTTCCTCTGCAAGGTCCTCGGTCCCAGGCTCTTCTTCCCCGCTTCCCCTGTCCGCATCCTTGAATCCGCTCTCAGTGAGCATCACGTTGACCTTCCCGCTCCGGAGGTCATAATCGATGTGATTGCTCTTCACGAGCTTGTATAAGTGGTAGGCCAGGTCCCCGCTCCTCACGTTCAATCTCTCCCCGAGCTTTTCCGGGTCCTTAATGCCCTTCGAAATCGCGCCGAGAATCCCCTTGTCAAGTGCGTCTATCTCCCCCACGCTCTTCTCTTCGGCCAGCGCGAGAACTTTTTTCCCGTCATCGGAAACATCCACCTTGCTCGCTCCCATCGCAGCCTCAATCGTCACATATCCCTTCAAATTAAGGGTCCCGAGTATGTTCGCCGCTTCGAAAAACGAGGAGTTTATTTTCGAGCCGAACCTCTCGACAGTAGTGTCCGGGCCAATCCTCTGGAGCACTATCAAGTCCATGAAAGCAAGTTCCCTGTCTTTAGCACTTGTCACGAAAAAATGATGCCGGTCAATCTTTAAATACCTATTGATGCAGAGTTACTTCGAAGTGGTTTTTTCATGGAGATCACCTTCTTGGGTGGAGCCGGCGAAGTTGGGAGAAGCGGAATTCTCGTCGACAATGGCTATCGCGTACTGCTCGATTATGGCATAAAGATACACAACGAGACAGAATACCCCTTGAAAGTGAAAGGCGGGCTCGATGCGGTCGTAATCTCGCACGCCCACCTGGACCATTCGGGCTTCCTCCCGGCAATCTATGACCATTATGCCTGCCCTTTCTTCGCCACCTACCCGACAGCCTTGCTCGCGGAGCTCCTCATAAAGGACTCCATAAAGATTCAGGAGCGAATCCCATTCCGTTCCTCGAGCTACAAGCGGGCTTTCAAGCACTATTCCCCCCTCGAGTACAACACAGGATTTGATGTCGAGGGGGCAAAGCTCACGCTTTATGATGCTGGCCACATAACCGGCAGCTCGCTCGTGAAACTAGAGATGGGTAAGGCGCTCCTTTACACAGGGGATTTCAAGCTCGAGCCAACCAGGATGGAGAAGGGGGCGGATATCCCGAAGGCCGACATATTGATAACTGAAACCACTTATTCAGAGAGGGAGCATCCCCCGAGGAAGGAATTGGAGAAGAGGTTATCCGCCGAGGTCCGGCGGACCCTTGAGAATGGCGGAAACGCCCTGCTCCCGTCATTCGCAGTCGGCAGGTCCCAGGAGCTCCTGCAAATCCTTTATGACCTCAACAACGAAGCAACGGTTTATGTCGACGGGATGGCGAAAACAGCATCAGAATTAGTCCGCCAGTGCCCCCGCTTCGTGAAGAATTTCAAGGAATACGAGGCCTCGCTCGGCTGGGCCGAATTTGTCGATTCCCGCGAGCAGAGGGCAAAGGCGCTGAAGGAGCCGAGCGTCATTATCACCACTGCGGGGATGCTCGAGGGCGGGCCGGTCTTCAATTACCTGCTCAACCTCAACAGCAAGTCTAAAATCATCATGACGGGCTACTGCGTGGAAAATACGAATGGCTGGCATCTGCTCAACAAGGGCCTCGTCTATGTGAAGGGAAAGCCAAAGCCCATTGAAACCCCGGTGGAATACATGGACTTCTCGGCGCACGCGGGAAGAGGGGATTTGCTCGAGCTCATCAAGCGGGCATCGCCTGAAAGGATATTCTGCGTGCACGGGGACCACACGGAGCAATTCGCCGAGGAGCTGAAGGGGATGGGTTTTGACGCAAGCGCTCCGAAGATTGGAGACAAGGAAAGAATATTTTGAGAATGTCTTTAAAACGCCATAACCTTTATATACATTAAAAAAGTATAATTTTAATGTGATTTTATGAATATCAGCATGCGTTTCGAAGGTTTGAGTGAAGAGATAATAGCTGAGGCATTGAAAAGAGGGGTCGTCAAGACAAAGGCGGAAGCCATTCGGCTAGGATTGTTGGAGCTTAATGACAAATATGGTCTTGTCCCTAGGAATAGTGAAGAGATAGAGCTTATGGAAGACCTGAGGGAGATAGAAAGGATTGAGCGGGACCTTAAATCCGGCAAAGAGAAGCTTCATCGGGTAAGAAGCATTGAGTCTCTTATAAAGTGACTGGTGTTCTCTTGTACGAGCTTTTCGCTACCGATACATTCATCAAAGACCTGAAGAGCTTAGACAAGCCTTCGCGCGAGCACCTGGGCAAACTTCTAAAAAAATTAAGGGAGCAGCCTGACCGATTTAAGCCACTTAAATCATATCCCAACCATTACCGGCTCAGATTTGAGAAATACCGGCTCGTGTATAAAATCGAGGGACATACGGTTGCTTTATTGAGTGTAAGGAAACGCGACATTGTTTACAAAGAGTTCGGGAGAGGATAATTTTATGGAAACTCTGAGAGTCTGCATGCTCGACCCGCTCTTCATCCCCTACCCCGGGGGAGCCGAGAAAGTAGTATACGAAATCGGGAAGAGGCTTGCGAAGAAAGGGCACGAGATAACGGTCCTGACATCCCGGCTCCCGAAAACAGCTCCAACTGAAGAGATGGACGGAATCCACGTGATTCGCTCGCCTTCGCTCTATTTCGAGAAGCTCCCGTTCTCCTTCCTCCCCCCTCCGTTCACCCTCGCCCCGAAACTAAATTTCGACATCCTCTCCCAGGACGCCGACATTTTCCATATGCACAACCGCTTCTGGTATTACCCCGGCACTCTCTTCACCCTTAAAATTCTCAAGAGAAAAAAGCTCATGCTCACGCTCCACAACGCGAGGGCGACCGGGATAGACTGGGCGACCGACACGGGGGGGACCATCTACGATGTTCTCTGGGCGACAAGGATTATGGAGAACTGCGACAGAATGACTGCTGTCAGCGACTGGACTAAGAGAATAACAGTTCCTGAACGGCTCTGGCCAAAAGTCGATGTCGTTTTGAACGGGGTTGACACTGACAGATTCAAGCCAAGGCCGAAAAAAGAGTCGGAGTTCGTGAGGAAGAAATTCGGAATCGGGAGCGAGGAGCTGCTAGTCACAAATGCGAGAATGGTGAAGCAGAAGGGATACGGGTATTTGCTTGAATCCTTCGCCAGGCTTAAACGCGACCCGAAGCACAAGGATGCGAAAATGATTGCAATTGGAAGAGGGCCGCTGAAGGAATGGATTATAGGCAAGGCGAATGAGTTGGGAATCTCCGACTCATTTTTCCCGACTACCGGAATTCCTGAGGCCGAGCTTCCGCATTACTACAATGCCGCAGATGTTTTCCTGCTCTCCTCCATTTGGGAGCCGTGCGCCGTGGTCCTCTTCGAGGCAGTCGCATCCGGCTGCCCGATAGTCGCCTTCGGGGCAGGCGGAACCCCGGAAGTTATAGAACATGGAAAATCAGGGGTAATCGTCCCCTCGCGGGATTCGGCTGCCCTTGCCCAGAAAACAAAAGAAGTTCTCGAAGACAAGAAGCTCGCTTCCACTCTGGCGAAAGGCGCTAGGGACAGGGCGGCCAGCTCCCTAACATGGGATGTCGCTAGTGACAAATTCGAGAAAGCTTATAAAAGCCTGTTCTGAAAAAAATTCGGTGTTCGCTTGCTTACGAAGTGCGTCGAGTGCAGGAAGGATTTCGAGTTGCCCGACCCGAAGCCCGGGGACATTGTCGAATGCCCGCACTGCGAAATAAAGATGAAAGTAATCTCGGTGAATGTGAATAAGGTCTATTTGGAAACGATAGATGAAGAGCTCGACGATGCGGAAGAGGACCTGGAGTCCTGAATCTCAGCCCCCACCGGCCCTCCTCCCTAACGTTTCATTCAAATGAATGGCCCCCCCCAAAGCATCTATGTCCTCCCTAACAACGGAGATCAATCCTTCGACGTGAGCAACAGGTTTCTTTTCTATTTCAACGTCTCTAATAATGCCCGGTGCGATTTCCCTCAATTTCAAATATGCGGGGTTTTCTGTGTTTCCATCTGCCCCGGTTTTTTGATTTTTCATTCCCCGTGTGCCTGCTGTTCCAGTACCCCTTTGGAGCGTCTCTGCTTCCAACCAGTCTGCATCACCAAGCCTCTTCGCAATCCAGCCTCCATCGACCAGTGCCTTCACCACCTCGAACAACTCATCACAAGCACGGTCGGCATCAGCGAGCATTCTCGAGACTTTTCCCATATGCCCGGCTGCTTCACTTAAGGTTCTCTCGGCGCTTCTTGTAAGTTGTTTCTGATAGTTTACATCCATCCGAGATTTCGAGTTTCTCAATTCTTGGAGGGTCCCCTCCAGATCTAGTTCGAATATCTTTGAAAGGGCTTGAACCCCCATCTTTTGCAGACTGCCCCCTGTCTTTAAAAAGAGAAGAAGCAGCGCGGAGTTCTCGATTCCAGTAAATCTATTCCCCCTTACAACAAAATGCCCCATAAAACTTTCCGAAGCTTCGATTTTTCTCTTAATCGCGCTTAACTCAGTTCCGAGCGCACTAATGCCGATTAATTTTGAGACATCGTTCACATCATCATAAAACATTTGTTCGCTCTCGGAAAATTTCATCAGCTTAGCATTTGCAACTGCTAGCCGATGCTCAAGCTCCTTCCTAGTAGCTTCCAATTTCCCCTTTCGGTCCTTTCTTTTTTCTGTCCTGAGCTTACCCCTAACCGTCACAAGCCCGGCAGCGCAATCCTTACTTTCTTTCACCACAGCTGCATCGCTGACTCCTACTCCCATATGGCCCTTGGCTTCTTTTTCAATTTTGCCGAGCTGTGTCAAAATCACGTTAAGCGTCGCAAGGGTCACTTCTAACCGTTCTATCTTGTCCTTCAACCCTCCGCTTTCCCTTGCGCCACCCTCTAATTGTTTGCCCAGCAGTAATTCATCAACGTCTCGTTTGAACTTCGAAGCATCACCGATCGCCATAGTTTCAGGTATTTCTATCCTTCTCCCACCTTCTCTTGCTTCCCCGAAGTACGCGGAGTTTTCATTTTTTGTCTTCTGGTTAATATCGGTAATCTGGTCTGAAAGATTATGCAACGTTCCTTTTCCCTTGTGGGGGGCACCCAACAGGTCGGATAAAGCGTCTGCACGTTTGGTATAAACCGTAGTCCTATATCTCACAGGGTCAAACCGGCCTAGAGATGGAGCTCGATCCATCCCTGGTTCCATATCCCAAAATTCTCTCTTAATAGTAGAAAGCGCCTTGGCTAAGGTAGATGGCTTTTGCGACCTGACATCGTTTTGTTTTTCTTTCATCATTACCCCTATCCGGACTATGCAATAATTATGCCTAAACTAGTTCTTAATTCTTCGCTTTTTGTTAATAACGTTAAATCTCAATCAGGTCCATTCCCAGGCTCTCGTCCCGCTTTCTAGCGAGTTGAGTCGCGCACTCCAGAATGAAGAATTCCCCTGTCAGCGAGATGACTCCTCTCTTGAGATGTCCTGCGAGAGCAGAAGTGCCAGCGAGCCCGAGCGAAACGTGCATGTGCAAGTAGGGCTTGCCTTCTTTTAGCGTGATGTCCCCCAAAGCAGAGGCGAGCTCAATCGGGCCCTTAAGCTCCTTTGCGTCCGGCTCGAGCCGTTCAGCGCTCGCGCTTGCGAAGAGAGTGCATTCAGAAAGCGCCCCAATCCCGATAACAATCCCTGTTTTTATTCCCTGCTCTGCGCATGCCTTCTCAATCGAGCTTACAATCTCCTCGCCCTTCTCTAGCTGTAGCGTGAACTAACATCTGTCCGCTTTTGTTGAACGAACATTTGTCCGCTTTTTGAGCTTTGGTTTTCTCCTGTTAAAATACTTTTTGTCGAAATAAATCTCGGCTGGAGTGCGCCAGCCCAGT
>JAKAKT010000049.1 GCA_021813385.1 Microcaldota archaeon | reverse complement strand
GCTGGCGCACTCCAGCCGAGATTTATTTCGACAAAAAGTATTTTAACAGGAGAAAACCAAAGCTCAAAAAGCGGACAAATGTTCGTTCAACAAAAGCGGACAGATGTTAGTTCACGCTACACTTAATCTCCTTTCCAGAAATCGCTTTTCCCTATCTGTAACCCGAGCCTCCCACACTCAAGTTTCATCCCCCCCTCGGAAAGTCTTGCTACCAAAGCGGCGGTCGTTCCTTCCTCCTGCTCATCGCCCTGTCAAATGCTTTTCGCGCTTCTGGATCTCCGTATTCGCCTATTGGCGCATAAAAGCAGATGAAGACCGTCTCCTCCCAATCCCCCTGGGTATTCTGCCCGGCTTTCCAAACCTTTTCATAGTGCTCGTTTCCCCCCCTGTAATACTCGTGGGCGGCCTTCGCGTTCTTCGTAGTAAACTCCTTCGTCAATTTCCCGAGCAGAATCGGCCCGCTTTCGTTGTCTGTATAAACATATGGTCCCCCAGACAGATAAACGATTAGTCCCTCCGCTCCTCCAGGTCTGCTGTCCATCATATCCTCCAGAACAGGGTCCATTATCCTTAAGCGAGACGGTTCCCAGTCAGGGCGGCGAGGCTCTCCTTCAATTTTCTTTTTTTCCCGGTTAATTCGGCCTCTCGCACCCCTATTCCGCCCGCTTTTAGCATGGTCACCAGAGCCAATCAAGGCCCGGATTATGTCATCCGTGATAGGCCCAGTAGGCAGCCCATCAATCCTAGGTGGTTCTCGTTGCGGACCTTCTGTTAACTCACTGCGTTTAAGCAATGCGTTCGCCCACTCCCTGCCCATATAATTTGCGCCCTGGGCCCGTATGCATTGGCTCATAATCGCAGGATTGTTCGAGGCAATTGCGGAATTGATTTGCTCGCACATGCGGTCCCGCGCCGGGCATTCCGGCACATTCCTCTCTACCCGGGTTAGCAGCTCCTTAAGGGTTCCCCTGAGCCTCTCGAGATTGTGGTTCCCATGCCTGTGGGTCATGCTTTAATTATGGCAAAACACGAATAAGAAGCTTGCCCTTGATGCCAGGCTATTCCTTATCTATATAAAAACGGCAAAGAAAGCTGCACATCGAAAGTCCCGTAAAACCGACAATCCCAACTGCGCCGACACCCATCGCGCTGCCGCTGTTCAATCCGACGTTGTCCAATCCCACCACATTCGTAGCATTTGCAGCTCCGGCCAATCCAAGCAATCCGCTTCCAACTAAACCAGTTGCTGTAACACTTAATGGTATCGGGCTCTTTGCCATAAGTGGATTTTACCCAGTCCCTTATAAAATACTATCGAGCGAAAAAGCAGGTTGGAAGGGAACTCATCTCCATTTCCCCATCGCGAGCGAGAATATCCTGGGCGGGCTTCTTTTGTGCGAAGTTTTCTTGACAAGCGAATAGATTTTCCTAACATCTTTTTCCTTCCCGACTTCCGTAATGATGTCCTTCCCATCCATTTCTCCCTCAACAAACATAGAAAGCACCCTGTCCGCGAAATCATACGAGAACCCCAGCTCGCCCTCATCCGTCTGCCCTTCCCACAGCCCAGCAGTAGGAGTTTTCCTGATTATTCTCCCAGGAACCCCGAGTTCCCTCGCCAGTTCCCTCACCTGCCACTTGTAAAGGTCGCCTATCGGGAGCAGGTCCGCCCCGCCATCCCCGTATTTCGTGAAATACCCGAGAAGGAGTTCGCTCTTGTTCCCTGTCCCGAGGACCAGGTATTTCTTGCATGCGGCGACACCGTAAAGAGCAACCATCCTCGTTCTTGCTGCAATATTTCCCGAATCGATTTTCCCACATTTCTCCCCTCTCGCCATTGAAACCAGGCCCTCGAGGGCCTCGACTGCAGGGTTTATGTTGATTACATTGTAAGCAATTCCAGCTTTCTTTGCGACTTCAATAGCATCCCCCGTCTCATCAGCAAAGGCTTTCCCAGCAGGCATAATCAACCCAAAAACATTCTTCCCCCCGAGGGCTCTTGCTGCGAGCAATGCGCAAACAGCGGAATCCACCCCTCCGCTCACCCCGAGAACAACCCCCCGGTGCCCGGAATCGCTTACATAGCTCTTTATCCCGCGCGAAATCGACATCGCGGCGTGTTTCGAATCGAAGTTCCCTTTCAAATTCCCCCCTCGCCAGCAACCCTTTCCTGTTCACGCTTCTCTCCGGCCCTCAAGAGCAATTTCCTGATTTCCTCAATGATAATCACGCTGCCCGCCATGGCAATTACCAGGAGCCAGTCGTCAAGCTCGAGGGCAGAAGTGTTGAATATGGACTGGAGCTCTGGCACGTATATTATCAGGAGCTGAAGAACGGCCGAGGCACCAAGAGCGAGCATCAGGTATTTGTTCCTCCAGAATTCCTTTATGAACGAGTCCCTGTTCGACCTGCAGTTCAGGGCATTGAAAAGCTGGAACATGACAAAGCCGGTGAATGCGACTGTCCCGGTCTCTACGGGGTCCCGCTTTTCCGCGAGCAGAAGCAAAATTATCGTGCCAGTGCACATCACTGCGCCGGTCGTTATCACCCCAACCAAAAGCCCCGAGAGGATGCTCTCTTTCGGGTCCCTGGGCTTCCTTTTCATTATCTCGCCCCTAGCCGGCTCAAGACCGAGCGCGAGTGCGGGCGGGCCATCCATTATGACATTAATCCAAAGAAGCTGAAGCGGGGTGAACGGCATCGGCAGGCGGGTGAATGTCACTATGAACATCGTTGAGACAGCAGCCACGTTAGTCGAGAACTGGAATCGGACGAAGTTCCTTATATTGTCATATATGTTCCTTCCATAAGTGACTGCGCGCACAATGCTCGCGAAATTGTCGTCCGCGAGGACAACTTCAGAAGACTCCTTGGCGACATCAGTTCCAGAGCCCATCGCAACGCCAACATCTGCCTTCTTCAAGCCGGGCACATCATTAACGCCATCCCCCGTCATCGCCACGATGTTGCCTCTTGCCTGGAGCGCGTTCACAATGCGGAGCTTCTGCTCAGGAAGCACCCGAGCGTAGATGCATACAGAATCCGAGAGGGCGTAAAGTTCCCGGTCGCTCATGGAATTCATCTCAGCTCCAGTCAGCACGCGGTCTCCCTTCTTGAATATCCCAACCTCTTCGGCAATCGCTTTCGCAGTCAGAGGGTTGTCCCCGGTTATCATAATCACCCGTATGCCGGCATCCTTGCATTGGCACACAGCATCGCTTACTTCTTCCCGCGGCGGGTCTATCATCCCAACAAGCCCCAGGAAAGTCAGGTCCTCCTCGAGTTCCTTGGTTCTCCCCTTCCTGTCGAGCTTCTTGTAAGCGAAAGCCAGGACCCGTAAGCCATCCTTCGCCATGCGCTCATTCTCCATAGAAAGCTTCGAGAGGTCCAATCTCCTCATCGCTCCCTCGCCCTCCTCGGTCAGTATGCGCGTGGATCTCTCAGCTATGGACTCAAACGCCCCTTTCACGAAAACATGCCTGCCAGTTTTAGTCTCATTGACAGACACCATGAGCTTCTTCTTTGCATCGAACAAGGCCTCGCCCTCCCCAGGGCACTTCTTCCTTAGGGAAGCATGGTCCAGTCCGGCCTTCTCCGCTAGAACGAGCAGGGAGACCTCGGTCGGGTCCCCGACCACAACTGCGCTCCCCCCCTTCCTTGAAATGGAGGAAGAGTTGCAAAGGACCGCAGTCTGAAGAAGCAGGTCAAGCGGGCCTTCCGGCTTGCCGAGGGGCTCCCCATCCAGCAAAATCCTTCCGGGCCCGTCATATCCCTCCCCAGTCACCTCGAATGCCGTTGTGCCTGCGAACACCCTTCTTACAGTCATCCTGTTCTGGGTTATCGTGCCTGTCTTGTCTGTGCATATGACAGTCACGCTTCCGAGGGACTCAACTGCGAGGAGCTTGCGGACAATCGCATTCCTCGATGCCATCCTCTTCATGCCGATTGCAAGCGTTATCGTGACAGTGGTCGCCAATCCCTCTGGGACCGAGGCAACAGCGAGGGTCACGGCAATAAGGAACATCTCGTTCCAGGGTTTTGGATACATCATGCTACCAATCAGGAATACTATGAAACATGAAACAAGCCCGGCAATTCCCACCCTGCTTGCGAGCCAGTCGAGCTTCTTCTGAAGCGGAGTCTTGTCCTCCTTGACCAGTATTGTCTTCACTATCCTGCCCATCTCAGTGCCCATTCCCGTCTCTTTTACGAGGCAGGTCGCCTTGCCCCTCGCGACCACAGTGCCCATGTAAAGCAGTTTCCCCTCCCCTTCGATGCCCGCATCCTTCTCAACAGTTGCAGACTCTCCAGTAAGCATCGATTCGTCGATTAAAAGCCCGGTTGATTTGAGGATCTCCAGGTCGGCAGGCACTTTGTCGCCTTCGGATACAATGACAACATCCCCCGGGACAATATCGCGGGTCTCAACAACGCACTCCCCCCCATCCCGAATCACCCGAGCTTTTAGTGCGGTCATCTTGATGAGGCTCTCCATCGCCTGCTCGCCGCGGTATTCCTGTATCACACTGAGGCCGACCGAGAGCATCGCAGCTATGAAAATGGCGGTCCCCTCGAGATAGTCCCCAATGTAAAATGATATTGCAGTTGCTGCCAGAAGAAGAAGGATTATGAAATTGCTGAACTGTTCGACGAACAATCCAAAAACAGTTACCTTGCTCTTCCTCTCGAGCTCGTTAGGCCCGTGCTTCGCAAGCCTATCGGCCGCTTCATGATTCGAAAGCCCGAGATTGTCCATGCCCATCCACCCGAACAAACTATCCGTAGTCCGTTATCCTGGTCTGCCCGCCTGTTCGTTCTTTCCCCTGCCCCTCTTTTAACACTTTTTCTTTAGAAGAAGAAACAGGACCCCCCGCACTTCCTGTCCCCCCTATCCGCGCAACCTCCTCTTCACTCCCCGCACCTCCCCGTTCCACCCGCTCGCGCCCAGCCAGTCCGCTTTCGCCAGCTGCATCTTCCCGCCTGCCATGCCCATCGCGCCTTCCTGTCCCGCTCGCGCCTTCTCCTCGTATCTTTTCTATCGTTCTTTTCATCCTCTTCTCCTTTCTCTTCGATACCCAATAATATGTTTCGTCCCTCGTCCCTTTAGTGACAAGCACAATGACTTCTCCAGCCCTCGTCCTTCCCGCTCTTCCTCTTCTCTGTATGCTCCTTATCTCGCTCGGGACAGGCTCATAGAATATCACGCAATCAACTGAAGGTATGTCAAGCCCCTCCTCGCCTATTTGGGTCGCGACAAGAACATTGAACTCGCCAGCCCTGAACCTCGCAATCGTCTCCTTCTGCTCCTTCTGGGAAACCCCGTCTTTCTTTCCCACGAAGCGAACCGGCTTCAGCCCCGGCACTTTCGCAAGCTCCTCGACAATTCTCCTAATCTGGTCCCGGTATTGGACGAACACAATGAAAGTTTTCCCAGCCCTCTCGCGAATCAATCCAGCCAATTTCTCCATTTTCGGGTGCTCGACATCGGAGTTCCTCGCCATCTCGAGAATCCCGGCAAGCTCCCCGTCAGCAAGCAATCTCGCGACAGCTTTGCTCTTCTCCTCCCGCTCGCCCATTCTCGCAAAAAAATCCAGGAAAGTCCCGACACCCTGCGTCTCGAGGAGCTCGTGCGCGTGGAGCAGGTTGAAGAGCTCGGCATAGCGCGAGAGCGCGGCATACTTCCACCCGCCGCCCGAGCGGTCAATCCTCCCCCGCAATTCTATTAATTTCCTCTTGGAAATCTTTTTCGGATTCCCGACGAGCCCGAGCTTGACGAACATCCCTGCCCTGCTCTCAATCAGCTTCTCCAGCCTAAAGCGCATCCCCTCAATCGAATCAGGCAGCTCCACCTCAATCCACTTGACGCTAACGGGCTGCACATACTCCTTTACGTCCTCGTCCTCTTCGCCCCGTATCTCGACTTTCTTAATCCCCAAAGTTTCCATTATTGCTCTTATTTTCCGCTCATCGCTGCCCGGGGAAGCGGTCAGTGCGAGAACCCTGGCCCCGGCCCCATGGCATTTTCCCGCAACATAAGTATACGCGTATTTCCCGACGCACCTGTGGGCCTCGTCGAAAACCACGAGCCCGACGCCCTCGAGGCTCGCCCGCCCTTGCTTGAGGTCGTTCTCGAGCGTTTGCGGAGTGGCAAGGGCGATAATAGCATTCGCCCACATTTCGCTTCTTTTCTTCGCAGGGGTTTCGCCAGTGATTAATATCACGCGATTCTGATCAGCATTCGTCAGCTCAACGATTGTCTTCTTGTGCTGCTCGGCTAGGGGCTTGGTCGGGGCGAGAAGAATCACTTTTTTTCCAGCAGAAAGATGACGAGCCATGACTAGAAGGGCAATCAGCGTCTTCCCCATCCCGGTCGGGAGAACAACGAGCGCGTTCTCATTCATTGCAGTTTCAGCTATCCTCCGCTGGTATTCCCTCGGGACCGGGGCATTTTTCTTGAAAATCTCATCGCTCACGAGACATCTCCGTTGGGCGAAAAAAAGCTCAACACGGACTTTATTCGCCGAAAACGCTTATTAAAATTCCCATTTTTCGAAAGGTATTTAAAACCTAAGTACTCGAACATTAGCTTGTGGGTTTTATGGCCGTGTTGCCGAAGGCACCAGTCGAGCGCTTGATAAGGAAGGCAGGGGCGGACAGGGTTTCCGATGATGCAGCTGAAGCTCTCGCGAACATTCTCGAGGACCTGGCAGCAGAAATCTCCGTGAAGGCAGTGAAGCTCGCGAAGCACGCGGGAAGGAAAACCGTCACCGATGACGACATAAAACTCGCGCGATGAGCCCATCGGTTTCTCTTTTTAGAATTCTTTTAAAAACCAGTTAGAAACCTATTTATAGTTCGGATTCCAAACTTCACACTGCTAAAGAGGTGGTCTTTGTGAGAAGAATCCTTTCGATTTTCGTCCTATTTGCGCTATGCGCTTCTGTTTTTGCGGCATCAACGAATTTCAAGACGTACATAAACGATTATATTGACAAGTACACCGAGGACAGGGTAACCTCTCCTTATGGATTGAACAATTTCTCAGACACCGATATCAAGCCATGCTTCGACCAAACTCCAACACTAGGTTTCTTGACGATTTCTTCCCCCGAAATCGCAGACCCCTCAATTGGATGCGCCCATGGAAAGAAGACCGACAAGACTTCATTCTCCCCTCTCGAGGACTTTGCAGTATCCACCCAAGGCGGCACAGTAACCGAAACACAAACCATATGGGCATATGGCTCGACTGTTTATGACGAAGTTCTCCAAAACGTTGTTTCTCCTTCACCAAACGTTGCTTACAAAATTGATTTTGGGAAAGGGCAGCCCGCAGGCCTTCCGCAAAACGCCGGGAATTCAGTTATTCGCTTCCTCGGAGCTAATTGGATAGTAGTTTCGATGAACGCGCCAAACATTACTGGCTACAACCCAGCAATCCACTTCGGATATTCTGGAAATACAGGCTCAATCACGCTCTTGAATATGGAAACAGGGGAGTCGCTGACTCTATCCCACAACCAGCAGATTGCAAACAACCCGACCTGGTATCCATATCTCTACTGGGTGCCAGACCAATATGGAACTCCGACTCTCAGGACTGTAGTGCTCAGGAGAGACCCAAGCGCGCCTAGCGTAATGTTGCTGACTCTTTCGAAGGGCGATTCAATAGGCATCATTTCAAGCCCGAACAAGTTCCAGTATTTATATGATGGAATCAACCTAGGAGCATCCGACTACGATGCATTGACGATGGTCATAACTGGTCTCACCACCATCTCCTATGGCAATGGAGACTGCAGCGTTACCTACCCAGTAGGTCCGACAGTGTTCTTGGAGGTCAACACAGGAACGCCCAATGCCTTCAATATAGCCGGCACTCCAGTGAGCACTTTCTACGTAGACCTGAACGGAGCGAACGGATCCAGCACGAGTGCGTACTACCAACAAGCAGGGATGAGCTGCTTCTTTAGGATACCTGTTTCTCCCGGCTCGACCATAGCGACATACAGCCTCGGGGATGGAACCACGCAGACAATAGTCTTGGAATCCCTATGGTACTCACCACAATTCCAGCAGGGGAACGCGACAATCGGCCTGCACGAGGTGGCAGTCCTGCAGGGAAGCGCCGTGGACCAATTCCTACTGACAATAACAAAGATGAATTCAACATGGAATTTCCTGTCTCCGTCCCCGGAGAAAATCACATACAAGACTGCAGCGCCTCTAGGCGGAGGGCCAGCGGGATACCCGAACTCCAGGCTAGTCAGTACGAATTTTGTGTCCGAGAGGGGCTCGGTTTTCTACAGCTACGCCCCCACATCTGCGTACCTGAAGGTAGCTAAGAGAGTGGCCGAGGCAACCTACTCGATTAGCACTGTCGGCTCTATTTGCGGAGACGCAACCTGCAATGGAAACGAGAACTGCACATCTTGCTCAAGTGACTGTGGAACCTGCCTCCCAGTATGTGGAAACGGAAGATGCGAGGCAGGAGAAAACTGCACTACCTGCTCAAGCGACTGCGGAGTATGCCCGCCA
>JAKAKT010000041.1 GCA_021813385.1 Microcaldota archaeon | reverse complement strand
AGGGCCTTGCTGCTTTTCTACCTGAGCGAGGGGAACGGAAACTCCAACATTAGGAGGGACATGATACTGGCCCTTGAGACTATCGGCAATCATTGTGGCGGTATGGTCCAACAAGTTTCCCGAGGCTCCAGAAACCAATAAACTTCAAAGTGTATACCAGGTACCGTGCCTCCCTTGAAGTTGTATACAACCGACACCTTAACCTCGTTAAGGGAAATGTTTTTAAGCAGCCAGTGCAAAGACCGAAAGGGATTATCATGGGTCAATCTGGCGATTACAATATCAACAATGAACTTATCGAGACATTCGAGAGTGTCAAGGATGCGGTGAGAAGGGAGAAGGGTGCCTCGAGGGCAGGGCTCATGCTCGGGCTCCAGGAGCTCGGCTCCTCCCCCAGAGGATTCGTCGGAGGCTATTACCCGGTTTCCTCGAATATAATTGTGATGAACAGGACTCCCCTCCGAAGAATCCGCGAAACCAACCCTGCGCTTCTCAAGCCATATGCGTTTCACATCCTGCTCCACGAATACATTCACTCGCTAGGAGTTCTCGATGAAAGCGCCACAAGACAGCTAACCTGGGAGATAAGCAAGAAGAGGCTCGGGGAAGAGCACCCCGCGACCTTGCTCTCTACGGACATCCACAAGTTCTTTCCAAATTTGGTTTATCCGTATTATGGGTGGCAGCCCAAGGGCGAACCTGAGGTTGAGCTAGTGAAGGGCTTTGACAAGTCGAGCTACCAAAACTACATCTCGTAAAAGAAAAGCTCTTAAACCGGGCGCCTGAAAACCAATCGGTGGCCAGATGGGATTCAATTTCAAGGTTGACTACACCCGCGTTTACGCAATAATCTCCCTCTTTTTCCTCGTTCTGGGCCTTTCGCCAATCTCTCGCGCTTTCTCTCCATTCAGCTTCTTCGAACCGGAGTTCTATTTCATCCCCCAATATCTCCCGTACATATTTTCGGCCTTGTCGGCGCTTCTTGGGCTATTTTCGCTGAAAGGGAACAAATCGAAAATTTTCGTAGCTGCGATGAGTACGGTCTTCAAGGCTAACATTGTCCTCAGCATTTTCATGATGGGCTATTTCCTGGTCAATTATGCAATAGTCCTGGTTGGTGCGGCAACCATCCCGGAATACTGCGTTTTTCAAGGCAATATGAATTGCCAGAGCGCTTGGCTCTCGCCTGATGACGACATGTTTTATTTTTCCCTCGTGAGCGGGTCGAACAGGCCTATAATCGTTTCTCACGCGAGCTGCACAATGAATAAGGGCCAGCTTGAGCCCTGCGATGCGAAAAGATGCCATAGCTACGATTCGGGGAAGGGCGGGGTCCTCGTGCAACCCGGCGGAATGGTCGCGTTTACATCAACCTGCAACGACGAATCGGGAAACCCCCTATCTTTCAGGAAAGGCGACCATTATACCGGAAAAATAATCCTAGGCTACTATTATAGTGATGAACCAAGAAGCAACATCAGGACTTTTGCGGGGAGCATCAGCGCCAAGGCGCAATAATGGTGGTCATGACTTTTTGCCTTATTAGTTTCGTTTTTTGTTCTAAATAGACCAAAACAGTTATATTCTTATATTGTACTAACTATAGCATCTGTCCTGATATTTTTCAAGTTTAGTGGGGGGTGGCAATACGTTAGAGGATTATAAAAAAGGAGTTATCGAACCCGGACGTGACGTCATAAGGGTGGACCCCTCCCTTAAAGATATTCCGGGTACTGGAATTGGCTCCCGCTCCAAGGTTTTCCAAGTTGGGGAAATCACAACTGCAATCGATAAGGCCTACGATTACATCATTGAAAGGGAGACTGTTTCTTTGGACGAGCTCTCCTCCCACATGGGCATCGAAAAGCGCCAGATAGAGAAAATGGTCGATATCCTTGAACGGAGCCAGCTCGTGGAACTTAAGCACTCGCTTATTCCGGGCGAGAACTCCGCCACTTGGGTTACCAAGAAGAACAAAGGCGAGAGACGGATTGCTGAATCAGACAAGGACGAGCGCCTCAAGAGAACCATACGAGAAGACATGGGAAGAATCGAGGATGCGCTGACTTCCATAGAGCACCATCTTAACACATGGTCTTCTGAGGTAGAGGAAACGGCATCATTTTCCAATGGAAAGCAGAAGAGCCTGTTAAAGACAAAAAAAGCCTCGAAAGAGATCCAAAAGAACTTGGAGCTTGTCATGCTTCAGGTCAACAGCAGGGTTGACTTGCTGAATTCACGGCTTTCAAGCATCCGGAGCACAGTTGGAAAAAATGGAGACGACGAGGAGACCGAGAAGCCCAGGTCACCGTTCCTAAGAAACCTTATCCCGATTCCAAATCCAGCATACCCGCAATGGCAGGGCGTATTCGGAAGGAGCCCGGTCATGGAAAACACAATCAAAGCCCCTCTTTCCAACTCCCTTCAAACAAAGAGGCCGGGGATAGGCCGCTTGCTTGATGAGAATGGAAAGATAATCGCATTCATCACTCTTCCGGAGAGGAGAACCTCGAAAGAAAAGAGGGTAAAACTGAGGAAAAGCAGGTGGGAAAATGAAAAAAGGAAAGATAGGCGCAAAGCCACGAAAAAAACCCCAAAAAGTAGCCGCCGCTGAACCAATCGCCGTGGTCGAAGAACCTACTTACCAGGAGCTTAACAGGATACCAAATCTTCACATGCTAAAAAAACCCTCTTGGGCCATAGCCCCTAAGGAAGCCCAGAAAGAAAAAAATTTTGAATTCGCTGGAATCAGCTTCCCCAAAGACCTCTGGAAATCGTTATTCTCAATCCCAATGCTCCTGATTCTCTCGCTTCCTCTGCTCGTTGTGCTTACTTTGGCGTGCCTAAGCAGCTACCCCTCCTCGCTCCCGCAATTCCTAAAGGACAGGATATCCTCCCTCGGCTCTTACGGGCTCGCCAGCCTTGGGGCAGTTGGAATCATAGTTTTCGTCCCCTGGAGCATCCTCGTCTGCACTTTCGAGAGCTGGGTCGGCGAGCAGTTCGATAAGTAGATTTAGAGAGACTTTATATTCTTTTTTTGCATTAATATAGTACTTATTCTAATGAGGTGGATGCATGGTTAATCAAGGTCCAGTTCCGGGTCCGAGAAAAAATACGGCCCCAGCTTTTCCAGTTCCGACGACTCCGGTGCTTTCTAATATTGCTTCCACGGGCCCCCGGGGCCCTGCGCAGGGAATAATGAAAGACGATGTTTCAACTCTGACCCTGGCTCTTTACTCAGGAAGCGATTCGAGCCGGAGAGCCGCAGCCATAACATTAATCGATATGATATTAAGGACGAACGGCGACCCCAAAAAGAAAATGGCGCTGCTCGGAACTCCATTGTTTGCCTGCAAAGAGACACACGTTCCTCCCCACGAGATACTCGCGCTTTTCGGCAGAAGCGATGAAGAGCTTCTCTTTAATGTTGGGATGGAGCAAGCAGTTAAAGAGTGCAAAAAGAAAAAAATCAACCTGCCCGCGTTGGTAGAAGAGTGGGCGGACAATCATCGCTCATTGTCCGTGTTTATGCCCGTTGACTCGATTACTTCCATGTGGCCAGAAATGAAGGAGAAAGACCTCCCCCTCCAAACAATTATCCTCGCCGTAATCAAAGCGAGGGGACTTCAAGATGGCATCAACGACCTTATCGACTTTTTCCAGCAATGCACGATTCACAAGAATTCACACGACATGTTCCACACGATTTTGAGGAGCCTTCTGCCGGTGCAGTCCTCCTTTGCATATGACGCAGAACTCAGGGACCTCTTGAGAGCCGGCCAAGTTCCAAGGGAGCCGGATGAGCAGGACCCATCTAAACTAGGCGTTCCGGCGCTTATAGAAAAAATGAACCAGCTTCTGGAACCAGGGAGCAGGCCTGCAAGGGCTGAACTTTTCAGAAGAGTTATGGCAGGGCAAACAACCCTTGAATTCGCAGACGAAAAAAGAAGGATTTTTCTGGGCTTGACTACCATGATTAATGGTGACCGAAACAGGCTCATCAGGATGCTTATGGACAACGAGGAGGCCTCAAAGCCGCTTGTCCAGCTTGCGCTTCTCACTAAAATCGGTGAGGCCGATACAGCTCGGCTGGTTGAAGAATATTGCAAACCAAGAATGCACTCATTGCCGCCTCAAGGCCAGGTGGTTCCATTCGACCCGTCGGGCCTTCAATCGTTGCTTTATCCGGACATATTGGAGAAATTTGGAACGAGGAACGGGACCATGAAAGCGGCGCTAATCGCAATGAGCCTGCACCGGACTACCGAAGGGCTCTCAGCCGTTTCATCCGCATTGGTGAGCAACGCCAACGACGAATTAATGCGTGAAAAGAAAACATCCTGCCCATTAGCAAACCTGTCGGCTGCCGGAGCAAGGACTCCCGCACCGCCAGAACTCTTTTCGGAACATGTTCTCCGACGAGACAACGAGCCAATCCTGCACGGCAGGGAACTCGGGGCCGCAATAACGGCTTTCTTGACAGCAGCTTGAATGGCTAGCTCGGGTTGTGTGGCTGCTCCGAATCCCTTGCTTCCAAGAGCTGCTTCTCCTTTTCAAGAAGCTTTTTCTCCCTGCCTTCAATATACTCGCTCCCTATCACCCCAAGTGAAGTGAGGGCAATCCCGACTCCCGAGAGAATGTAGAGCGCAGTGAAGATGCGGGATGCGTCATTTGTCGGGTACATGTCCCCATACCCAACCGTCGATATTGTCGCAACTGAAAAGTAGAAGCACCTGACCCAGGGCCACCCTTCCAAAAAGTGATACGACACCGTGCCTATGGTAATCATTCCCACAAGCGCTGAAATCGCTGCAGATACTCTTAAGTTTATTTTTATTTTCGGTAACATGCTCTTCCCCTATTTGCTCCTCATATTTAAAAGCTTACTACGGCTTCTTGACTCACTCGTTGCTCAGTTTTGCGAATACGAGCAGCCCTATCGCGCTGAACAGCATAGGTATGAAAGAGAACACGCCGGCCAACCCGAACCGCCCGAAGTAAACGTGGAGCACAGGCAGTGACGAGAGCGCATAGAGCAGGAATGAGAAGAGGAAAACCACCAATCCTAATGTGAAGCTGGAGCGAAGAGCCAGGTAATCCTTAAGGTGCATATAAAGCAAGTATAATATGAGAAGAACGTTTATCACCGAGAGAGTTATCCTCAGGGCAAAGCCCGTATCTATGAATCTGTCGAAAATGCCTTCCGATTCCGGCCCAATCCCAACTGGAGCAGGCCCAGCATCAGGCGGAAGGCCCCTCACGTTAAACCCCATAATGTTTGGAATGAAGAAAGAAGAGACCAGTATGATGAGCATTGCTAACGCTAAGAGCCCGAGAGTGTAAAGGGCGGCCTTTCCCATCGTCCGGTTATCTGCCTTTCCCTTTTGTTTTTCCACTTTTTCCATTTCGGACACCCCTTATCATATCAATCACGTCATTCTGTGAAAGCATCGAATCGCTTATCGCATACGCCTTCCCATACCCATCCCCTATCGGCTCGACGAGGCCACTCTTCTCCAAAAGCCCTACGTGGTGCTCAACGCTTTTGTAATCCAAGTTTGCTGATTTCGAGAGCTGGTTCATGTTCATCGGCCTCTTTTCCAGAAGCGACAGGAGGCGGATTCTCGTAGGGCCCCCCTTTGTCCCCTCAAGAAGCCAGAACGTCAATCGCTTGAATGCATCCATGAAACCCACGTGCGCCGAAATACCCAGTTACGCGCCGAAATATCTGGCTCTCGAGAACTTTATAACTTTTATCTTATAACCGGGCCATTACTCATACCTCAAGGCATCGACAGGCTTCAGCTTGGATGCCTGATACGCTGGAATCACACCGGAAAGCAATCCGACGAAGACGGAAATTGCAAGGACCCCGATTAGGATGTCCACGCTTACCAATGTAACCGACCCCCCTCCCCTGCCCCCGATTCCTGGGAGTGAAATGCCCGAGCCAGTTAGAAGGGAGGATATGAAACTTGACGCGATAGTTCCAAGAACAACCCCCAAAAGCCCCCCGACAAGTCCGATGAGCCCTGCGTTGAAAAGGAAAATCGTCATTATGTCCCTGTTCTTCGCCCCCACTGCTTTCATTATCCCGATTTCCTTTGTTTTCTCCAAGACTGAGGTGAACATCGAGTTCGCTATCCCGACTGCGCCCACTAGCAGCGAAACCGCAGCTATTGCGGTGAGGAAGAGCGTCAGGCTGCTCGTGACTGAACTAACGCTCTGCTGCAAATCTTTCGTTGATGAGACCGTGAAGTCCTGGGTTTTCACGTTCCTTGAACTCATGAGAACAGCCGTTATCTTGGCTACTGCAGCATCTATGTCCGTTCCATCTTTCAGGACGACCTGTATGTTGTCATAATCATCTCTTGTCTTTGTGCTGCCAAGAACGCCGTAAGCATCATCAATCGGCATTGTAATCGAGCGGTCGAAACGTCCTGTATCCGAGGTTATCCCTATCACCTTGAAGCTTTTTCCCTCGATGCTGATGTCCTTTCCCAATGTTATCGGGCTCTTGAAAAACCCGCTTGCAAGGGAATAACCAATGACCACGACGCCTTTGTCCGAAGGCTCCAGGAACCTCCCCTGCCCCACCTTGCTTGAAGTAATTTGGCTCCAGGTCTTCGGGTCAACCCCCGAGACCTGCAAATTGCCGCTTTCCCCCCCAAATGAAACATTCGTTCTCCCGCTTATCTGCGTGTTTATCAGGGATATCTCGCTTATGCTTTGAAGTGCGCGAACGTCATTTTTGCCCAACGTCGCAACTGCAGTTGAAGCAGCGCCGCCGAAGCCGCCGGGCCCGCCCCCGAATCTCCCGAAGCCGCCTCCCTGCCCCCTCTCAAATCCAGGGGATAATGTTACCAAATTCGCGTTGAGGCTGCTCAGCTGGGAGTTCACTTGGTTCTGCAATCCGTTCCCGAGGGACACTATGGCTATCACTGAAGCTACCCCTATCACTATTCCGACTATCGTAAGCCAGCTCCTGAGCGGGCTGTGCATCACCATGTTAAGCGCTATTTTCAGGCATTTGTCCAGCTTCATCCAATCCCCTGTTGTTTCTCCGGGAGCCTGTAATCTACCTTCTGAACATCCCTGTTTTTCTCCACCCGGACGACTTCCCCGTCTTTGAGTTCAATGAACCTCTGCGCATAGCGGGCCAGGTTCATGTCATGCGTTACAAGAATGATTGTTTTCCCTTCTGTTTTCCAAAGCCTGTGCAGGGTCTCAAGGACCTCCCTCCCGGTCACGCTGTCGAGAGCCCCCGTAGGCTCGTCCGCGAGAACGACTTCCGGGTTGGCAGCGAGCGAGCGGGCAATCGATACCCTCTGCTGCTGGCCGCCGGAAAGCTGGGTTGGCCTGCTCCCCATCCTGTCGCCGAGCCCGACTAGCTTCAACAGTTCCGCCGCCCTCTTTTCAGCACTGTAATCATCAAATTCCTGGAGCTCAAGAGGCAGAAGGACGTTTTCAAAAGCGGACATGTTCTGAATCAAGTTGTATTGCTGGAATATGAACCCGATGGTTTTCCCTCGCAAGCTCGCGAGGTCGGACTCGCTCATTTTTGTTATGTCCCTTGATTCCAAAAAAACAGTTCCTTTGGTCGGAGTATCCAGGCAACCCACGAGGTTCATCATTGTGGATTTCCCGCTTCCCGAAGGCCCGACTATTGCCACGAAGTCGCCGTGCCTTATCTCCAAGCTCACGTTCTTGAGGGCGTGGACCTTGACTTCTCCCATCGAGTAAGTCTTCCAGACGTCCTTGAGGACGACTATGGGCTTATCCGTTGGGTGGGTTTTTTCCATGCGAATCGCCTATCAAACAGCCGGGGCTTTCCTTTTCCTCCTCCTGTAGAGGAAATACCCCACCACTGTCAACACGACAATTGCGGCCCCGAGCTGAATCGCGTCAAGGCCGAATATTATGCCGTTGGACCGCGTAGTTCCGGTTGTCCTGAAAGTGTTCCCCGCCCCTGCTGCGCCGAAATTTACATTCACGTCCTGGGTTACTGTGTGCGGCTGGTTCTGTTCATCCTTGAAAGTGACTGTCACCGTGACGCTTCGGGGCTGGGCGGTTGTGTTCCCCCCATCCTGGGTCCTGTTGAACCGCCCCGGGCCCGCGTTCTGGCCCCCTGCATTCGCGGAACCTGCTGCCGACCCGCCAAAGGAGCTTAACGGAATTGCCAAAGTGGCGTAGTCATCGATGTTCATGGTCCCCATGAACTTATCGACTTTCGTCCCGCCAAATTCTGCAGTTGCATAGACGCTCCTTATCGGCGTGTTCCCTGTGTTTGACACTTGTATGTCGATTTCGCTTCCAGTCGTCGAAGTCGAAAGCTCCCCGGTTATTTTTACCTCCGGGGTAGCCTCAACGTGGATTCCGATGGTTTGGGTGAATGTTTTTCCAGTGCTTAACGTTATGTTCAGCGGAACCTGGTAATATCCCGAAGTTACTGTTGCGGATATCCCCAAGGACACCTTCCCGGAAGCCGATTTTCCCGGGGCGATTGAATCGAAATAGAACTGCCTTGTTCCCAGAGGGGTGAAAA
>JAKAKT010000066.1 GCA_021813385.1 Microcaldota archaeon | reverse complement strand
GATCTTAAAGCTTTTTGAATTACCGGAGCTATCGAGGTAAAAAAACGGAAAATGGCAGGAAAAAGGGGCGCTTTTTGATAAATAATTTACAATTTCTCGTCGAGAATCCTTAAAAAGTTCACTATTTACTACAAAGTTCGAACTTTTCGAAGAGAAAGTTCGTAAATCGTACTGTTTCGCGCAACATGCATGGGAGATTAGGCATGGTTCACGGATATCTTTCCATCTCGCGTTTATTAAAAAACGGGGCAGCGGCTCTTTGTTTTGAAAAACAAGCGGGTTTTGTCTTTCTTTTGTTTGTTAAAGCGCAAATGAATCGTTTTTTTATTCGGTTTGCGTTAATTAAAAAATAGTCCGGATTCAAAGTTTCACAATTTACGAAATGTTTATATACTCGTTGTCTCTATAATATAGGAGTTATGCGTGGGAGAGTTTCTATTTGCCGGGGGAGCTTTAATGCTTCTCCAAAGTTGGGGGGTGCGTTTTGTGGGACTAGGCCTTAGATTGACCGTTTTGATTGCTTTGCTCCTGTTCGTGACTGGGGCAGCTTTTGCGACCCAAATAGACACTTACAACGACAGCACTTATTCACACGTGAAGAAGGTTTTCCAGAGCGAGGATACTGTTTATCTTAAGGCAATAGGCATAGGCGCCGACCCAAACTGCTTGGACGAAAAAACAGCTAAAATCGAATACTACGCACCAGGCAATGAAATCCCATACTACACCCATGTTTGCACTTCTTCGACCTGTTATTTCCCCCACGATTCTTCTGGTTCTGTGAAGGACCTGCTTTCACTCAAGCCGACAGACCCTTCTGGGCAGTGGACGGCGAAGGTGTACCGGGAAAAATACGACCACTGCAACGAATCATGCGGATGGGATTACAGGGGGAAAACTACTTTCAACGTCACGAGTCTGGGTTATTCTTGCTCAATAGAAATTATTTCACCGACCGAGGACTCGATGTTCCTCATCTATCAGCCGGTGAATGTAGTTGGCCGTGTCCTGTGCGAGGGAAAGAACCTGGACCCGAATGACTTTTACGCGCAGGTCGAGTGGAAAAATGGTTCATTCTCGCCAAAAATTCAGTTGAACGGCTCAGAAGACGGGCCCTGGCTCTTCACGACTGCACCTGACAGCAATTTCCTTTATGGTGATTCCGGATACAAGTACCTCAAGGCAAGGCTCTACAAGAAGGGGGCTTGCGGAGAAGAGAACAACGTTTACTGCACAATTGACAAATGCTACCTTTGCGGGGACGTGGATAGGAATGGAAGGGTCGACGCGATTGATGTCGATTACCTGATAAGCTATACTTTCAGCGGAGGCGAGGAACCGAGACCAATCTACTCTGGAAACCTGAACAGGGACGATGTGATTGATGTTTTCGATGTAGTTACGCTCATTGATTTTGCCCACAGGCACGGAAGGGCGCCTGTCTGCGAAGAAACCAGATGCGGAGACGTGAATAGGGATGGAAAAATCGACGGGCTCGACATAGATTTCCTGATAAACTACACTTTCAGCGGAGGCCCGGCACCAGTTCCCCTGAAGGCCGGCGATTTGAATGGAGACGGGGCCATAGATGTCCTTGACGTTGTCATTCTTATAAACCACGTCTATCGGGGCGAGCCGAGCCCGACATGCGGTGTTTACGTCGAATCACAAGAACCTTCTGGGGCTCTTGAAATCTATCGCAGCTTGAACAAGAATGAACTCCTCTCCATGATGGACGATGCTCCGAGAGTATGTGACTCTGTTGCCGCAACATCACCTGTCAGGAGAATACTCGTGAACGCTCCCCCGATTTCAAAACCGGGAAACAACCAGTCGGTAGAGCTCGGAGAGACTGCCTACTTCGACGGCTCTGAGTCATTCGACCCGGATGGGACGATTGTCTCGTATTCATGGGATTTCGGGGATGGAAGCTCGGCGAGCGGCGTGACCGCTTCGCATTCTTACCCGTCAATAGGGGCTTTCACCGTAACTCTCACAGTCGAGGACAACCTGGGAGCAACTGACAGCAACTCGATAATTGTGACTGTTGGCAAACCAGTAGCTGAATACATAACCATATCGCCAGAAAACGCCACTATCGTTGTGGGCGGCAAACAAACGTATACGGCAATAGCGCATGACTCGCACGGGAACTCGTGGGATGTGACGAGCGTAACTTCTTTCGAATCTGATGGCGGGATTTTCGAAGGCAATTTGTTCACTGCAGGCGGAACGCCCGGGACTTTCGAAATCGCAGCTAATTACGGGGACCTTGTAGCGTTTACCCACGTCACGATAATCAGGGCGAACGCCGAGAGAATCGAGATTTATCCGAAAAATGCAAATGTCGGCGCAGGGGGGGCGCTCCTCTATTTTGCGACTGCGTTCGATGAGTTCAATAATTCCTGGGACGTCACCTCAGAGACTAGCTTCTCATCGCCCGGAGGAGCCTTCACGGGAAACCTTTTCAGCGCAGGAGAATCACCTGGAACTTTCGAAGTTCACGGAACTTATGGCGGGCTTTCCGATTCGACGAATGTGAACGTGATTTCCAGCCGCCCAGTTTCGCTTTCGATTTCGCCGAAGAGCTCAACGATAAATTCCAAGGAGACACAGTCCTACACTGCCATTGCGTTCGACCAATACGGCAATTCTTCTGACGTTACTGAGGACACGGTATTCTCTTCTGATGCAGGGATTTTTGCTGGAAACGTGCTGACGTCCAATGGGACGCTCGGGACATTCCTTGTGACCGGAGAATACCGGAATCTTACAGATTACGCGAATATAACGGTCAAAGAGAAGCCGTCTGAACCGCCTGGCCCGGGCCCGATTAGCCCTGGGAATTCGGGCAGCTCTTCGCTTGGATTCTCTGGCGGAGGCTCGAGGCCACCGCCTCCGGTGAAGACATGCCAAAAGCTGGGCGAAACCTGCAGTGTGACTTCTGACTGCTGCATAGGTGCCTGCACATCTTCTGTCTGCAAGCTTCCTGAAGAGAAGCCGCCTGCCAAAGGGCTTGTGGAGGTCATTGCACCCGAGCAGGCGAATCTGGGGGACAACATTACTGTCAAGCTCCGATATGTTGACAACAGCGAGCCTGTTCCAGGGGCCGACCTTCAGGTCATCAGCCCTTCATATGAGATAATCAAGCTCAAGACCGACAAGAATGGCATCGCTTATTATGTGCCTACGGAAGAAGGCTGGCACGACTATTTGGTTCCGAACTATGAGGTCTGGGGGATTGCCTCGACTTATGTGAAAGGAAACGCCAATGACTCGGGCCGGATAAACATCATCAGGTATCTCACCCGTTCGATTTCGACAACTGACACCGGGGCGGGCCTGTTTAGCGGATTGTTCCTTGGAAGGCTTGCGCCAGAACTGCTAGGATTGCTGGTGCTTGTGCTATTCCTTCTCGGCTACGGGGCTTACCTTTACTACAAGGAGCAGGAGGAGCCGCCGATAAATGTCGATGTCGAGCCGCTTGTGCTGATGAAGAAAATCAAGGTTAGGAAGCCCAAGAGCCCGGAGCCGCCAGCTGAGCCGCAGCAGCCTGCGCAGCCGCAGAACCCGACTTGATGAAGTGAATTGGGGGGATTGATGTGACTATTGGAACCGCGTTTGTGAGAGGCGCTCGAGTGATTGGGCAGCATTTTTCAAGCGGGGTGGGGATGAATAGAGCTGACGATTTTTTCAGCAGGGCGATGGAGCCCGGCTTGCATCCGTTAAACAAGGCCATATTTCTCGGGAAAGCGGCTGTTACTGCGGTCAAGGCTGCAAAAAAAAGCCCTGGCGATGAAAAAGTTAAGAAAGCACTTAATACTACGGACAACGCATGCCGGGAGTTGTCCGATATGGGAGAATTCATCCAATTGGCTTTCGTCAGGGAAGTCAGGGCCGATCTTCTAACGGCGATTAAAAAACAAGTCCCGGCAGCAGGCGAGTACATCCTTGCAGCACAAGCGAGAGATGCCGCCATAGCCACTGGAGAGCTTGACTCGAAGCAGAAGGACAGTGCGCTCTTCCATAAGGCCCACGATTATTATTATGCCGGAGCGAGCTTCGAACGAGCATCCCTTTATGAGGATGCCGCGAATGCCTTTGAGGAAGCGGCAAGGACTTTCGTGACCTGCTGCTCTTACGACCTCGCCTCGAGGATGTATTATGCCACAGCCTCTGCATATGATAATCTGGGGGACCCTGGAAACGCGCAGAAGGCACGGGAACATGCTCAAAGATTAGATACGGAGGACGCGATTCAAACTTATGTCGAATCGCCGCTTACGAGACTGGTGATTAACGACCAGGCCCGCGACAGGCTCAGGCCCCAGATTGGCCTTGAGGATTGAACGGCCCTTAAGGAGGGATACGGATGGTGGAACAAACCCATAACGGACAAGCGGCACAAGCGCGCAAACCCTCCAGAAGAAATACTGGCACGGGAATGCAGCTCGTTGGCTTAGGGGTTTTGGCCGCTACAGTTGCCACTATCGCTGTCCTTACAAGCAAGTCGCCCCAACAAGAACCGTTTTTCAGGAAACAGCTTGGACCCGGGAAATCGGCCGCAGTTGCAACAAAGCAGCCGTTTGGGCCAAGGCACTGGGTTGAGCGGAAATACCCGGAGGCAGAGCCGCTGCTAAAAGACATTGCAAATTATAAAACCCCACCGAACTCGCTCGACCATTTCGAATTAAATTTCGATTGGAACCGGCCGGAGGTTCGCGCTGTCATCTGCGGAGAGGTAATAGATATGCGCCAGGGCCCGAGGAGAAGGCTTACTGAGGGATTCAGCTTGCTAGTCTCAAAAGCCGCAGTATTCGTAGAGACTGTTGAGATGATTCGGGAATGGAATAAGGGAGCTGACGTGTTTCTGCTCCTCCCTGATATCGCCGTTATTGATTTCAATGTTCTTTGGTGGCAAACAGTCGGCATACCCCTGAAAACTGGGACGTACAAGCCCGAGGACGGGAAATGGCTCAAGAGCGAGGCGAGACTCGTTTTCGAGGCGTGGGCAACGCAGAAGGGCGTTGATGTCTCTGATATGGTGATGCCGCCAGCTGTTCATCACTGAGAAAATAAACAATGATGTGTTTGGAAAATATTGAACGAGGCGGTTTTATGGCAAACGATAATCGGATTTCTGGGCCCAGATACAGCGATGGGCTGGAAGAGAAGGCAACAAATGACCCGAGGCTGGAGTTCCTGGACAGCTCTGGCAAACAGGCGCTTGCGAACACGCTCGCAGAAATCATCGACGCCGTGTTCGGGGGAATCCCGTCGGGTTCGATAAGCAAGGATGTTAGCGAAGGCCTTGAAATCAGCAGGAACGCAGTGATTGTCGATTCCATCGTGGAGGGAGTGTTTGATGAGGCTGCTCGGACGGGCGAAATCCCGAAACGTGAGACGATTGTGAAGATGGGGATAGGCTCCCAGAAAGAAGCGATGAGGCAGGAAAGGGATTTGCTGCTCGTCGAGGTTAGGGTATCGGAACACATCAGGAGCGAACTGGAAGCCGGGAACATTAGGCTGAAGAGGCTCGGAGAAGACAGGCTGCAACTGCTCATCGGGCGCCTTGCAGTGGTCATGAACGGGGTTCTTGGCAAAGAACTCCGTGACTCTCCGAAACAAAACAGGGAGGACATCGTCAGGGGCTCGATGATTTTCCAGTCGGTCATGGGGGAGGTACTGACTGCGGCAAAGAGGGCGGGGCAGGTCCTGAGCGTCGAGGAGATGCTCGATATCGCAAGACAGTGCAAGACGGGTTTCTCGAGAAGACCGAGAAATGCTGCTAAAGACCCGGGCGATGCGTGCGCACGAATGTGGGGAAGCGTGTTTCGTTCGGGTGACGATGATTCCGCCACAAGGAGCATGCGGGCGGTTATGAGAAGCCATTTGCACAGGGTCCTGCCCAACAAGGAGCCGAAAGCGCCGCGCAAGAGGGGAACGAATCCTGCCTGATTGCTCCCAATTTGAAAAGCGATATAAACCTGATTTTGGATAGGAACTTATGGACCTTGCCTCAACTCTTGACCACGGGTTCAGGACGACTTGCAAAATAATCCTCGGGAAGGAAATCGGCGGACTTGAGGAATGTGGCGACTGGCTCTCAGAATATTCGAAACAGCCGATTGTGAGAAAATCGAGCTTAAGCGGGAAACCCGTTTATTTGGAGAGCAAACATTACCCAGAGAACAGGAGGGACTGCATGTTCTGCTTCAACTCGAAAAACATATTCCGGGCGATTGGGAACGCCGAGTATCCGGCTGAGGACTATTCGAAGATAAAGCGCTCGCTGCTCGAGCAGATTTCGGGCGAACTGCAGAAAAAAAAGTCCTTGAAATGGAATATTTATGAGTTGGGAGAGCACGTCTAGCGGGGCTTATGCTTTCTCTCTTCTCTCTGGCTATTTTTGCTTTTTCAACCCTTTCGCAAGCCCGGAGAATTCCCTTACGAATTTGAGAACAAACATGGCAGAATCCTTGTCAGCTGCAAACCCGGCATATTGAAGGTTATGCCTCTCGGCTCGGATCTTGTCTGCCTGGTCGAAGGATCCCTTGCATTCTGGATAGAACCTTTTCAAGGCGATGAATAAGCAGGCGTGGCTTCGCTCGATATAACCTTTGTCAAAGAGGAGTGCCCGAGCGTAGTGAAAAAGGGCATTATAGCAGATGATTTCGCACACCTCGTACTCCTCCATCCCGAAGTTCTTGTGGGCGCTTTTCAAGAACCTGTCCCCAAGCGAAAGCGACTGCTCAACTCGCTCCCTGGCGCTCTCTGATTTTTTTATCAGGCCCTTTTCCAGGCACTCTTCAAAGGTCATAGCGGGGCACCTTTCAGGACAACGTGGTTTTTAAGAACCGAACGGGCGAATGGGTCGTTCGTCTTTCTCCTTTCCCAGTCCTCCAATTGAAACGTAGTTATCTGGAGGCGCTTCCCGAGCCTTTGCCCCAGCTTCTTGGCGAACTCGTGGCACACCTCTTCCTTCCTCCCGACGACCAAAAAGTCGACGTCGCTTTTTCCGTCGTATTCCCCGGAAGCGTGGCTCCCGTAGAGCGCAAGGGAGATGACAGTGTCATCTGCTATCCTCTCGGCTTTTTCGCTCCTGAGCGTTTCGAGGAAGTATGCCGACTTGAAAGCTTTTACCGCGTAACTCCGGCCATTAAGGAAAAAAATCCTAAGATTCGCGTTTCTTTCTTCCAGCAGCCAGCCATACCCAATGAATTCCTCGCAATATGTCTTCACGGTCAACGGCCCGAGGTTCAGCTCGCGCAGAAGCTCGCTAAAATGAATTTTTTTGTCCGGGTTCTTGAGGAACCACCCGAGGACTCGCAAGCCGGAGAATGACTTGAATAACATGTTGTATTTATCGTTCGATTTATATATAAAGCTTTCGATTTTTATATTTATTGACTAACTCTTCTCCCATCTCTCCAATTTTCCCTCGAACTTCTCGATTATGTCCATTATCCTCTGCGCAGTTTTTCCATCCCCGTAGGGATTCTTGGACTCCCGCATCCTCTTCGCTACTCCCTTGTCCTCAATCACGGCCCTCGTCTCCTTAATGATGTTCTCTTTCTCAGTCCCGACGCACTTGTTCCCCCCCGCTTCAACGCTCTCGGGCCTGTCGGTCACATGGCGCAGGGTAAGGCAGGGAATTTTCAGGCAGGCGGATTCCTCCTGCATGTTTCCTGAATCAGTGAGGCAGACATCGCTTTCAAGCAGAATCCTTATGGCATCGGTATATTTCGGGAGGCATGGGCTCCAAATGATGTGCTTTGCGCCAGCGAGGGGCCTTGAATAACCATATTTTGCAGCTGCCTGTTGCGTTGAAGGCATCACCGAGCAGAATATCGTGTAGTCCTTCATTTCCATTATTGCGTCAAAAATGCCAGCCATCCGTTCCTTGTGAAGCACGTTCTCCTTCTTGTTGCAGGACCAGAAAACAAGCGGCTTCTCCGGGTCGATTTTCAGCTGTTTTAGTATTCCGCTCTTCTTTTTCGCCATATCTGCATGCTGGAGCGCTCCATCGACGACAGTATTCCCGACTACAAATATCCGGTCCTCCGGGTATCCCTCAGAAAGCAGATTTTTTTTATTTTTCTCAGTTGGCGCGAAAAAAAGCGCTGAACAGGCATCAGCGCTTCTTGTGCATATCTGCTCCGGAAAAGGTTCCCAGGAGCCTGTCCTGAGGCCGGCCTCGATATGGCCAACAGGTGTGAGGCTCATTGATGACGCGAGTGAGATGAATAGCGCTGTTATCGTGTCACCGTGAGTAAGCACGATGTCCGGCTTCTCATCGTAGCATATCTTCTCCATCCTCTTCATGATTGTCGAGCCCATCTCGCAGGTCGAGCCCCTGGCTTCCAGGTCATAATTCGGGCGGGGCATCTCCAAGTCGTCGAAAACCTCCTCATAAAGATTATGGGCATAGTGCTGGCCGCTCCACACAATCAGGTTCTTTTGGCCTCGCTTGACCCCTTCCCTTATGAGCGGAGCCATTTTTATAGCTCCTGCCCTCGTGCCGAATGCATAAAGAATTTTCATACTTAGTCCCACTTGGTATTAAACC
>JAKAKT010000007.1 GCA_021813385.1 Microcaldota archaeon | reverse complement strand
CCTCGAGGATTGCACATCTTTCGCACATACTTGGTCGCCGAGAGGCTTAGGAAGAGCCAGAATTTCCATTTTTCGGCCAGTTTGGAGTTTGGTTTCTACGAACGCGTAGAGAAGCTAAACAAGTACTGAAACAGGAAGCCAATAAGTCCAACCCCCAGCAATAGAACAGGAACATGCAGGAAATCATTGGGGCGGCAGTTGGCGCGATTAAGGCTTAGCTAGAATCGGGGGACTTGAGCAATATCTCTTTTTTTACCTTCGTCGTTCCCGGTCCCCACCTCATTCTTATAAACATGGCTGTCGAATCCCTATCCGTGGCTTTATGCTCATCGAGGAGATAGAGGAGGCGGAGAAGGAAGCTGAGGAGATTCTCAGCGAGGCGAGGGAAAAGGCAACTGCCCGGATAGCGAGGGCTAAGGCGAAGCCATTTGAGGAGCACGTAGTGCGGGCTAAGGAGAAGGCGGAAGAGCTTCTGAAGAAAGCCGAATCTGAAGCAAAGGAAGAGGCCAGGAAGCTCGAGCAGGGCTCGAAAAGGAAGTTCTCGCTTCCAGCGGATTCGAGGAAAAAGCTCTCGCGCGAACTCTCAGAGAAAGTGGCGAAATCCGCTTCAGCATAGTTTTGGAGTGTTTTGATGAACGCTAGGATGAAGGAAGTCTGGATTGCGGTTCACAGGAAAAACGCAGATGCGGCCATGGAGGAGCTGCAAGCTCTCGGGCTCGTCCATTTGTCTTACGCCCCGGCGGAGAGCCTGCCCCCTCCAGAGCGGTTCGAGGAACTCGAAAAGCTCGACCACATAATCCACTACCCGTATTTCGAAAAGGAGAAGAAGGACCTTGTCGAGAACTTCGCGTCCCTGCAGAAAAAAGTTGAGGCAAAAGACATTCGCGGGCTTGCCGAGCAGGGTATTTCGAATCTGGCAGTTTATGGCGAGCTAAGGGAAATCGAGAAGAGAATAGAAGAGATGGACAAGAGGAGGCACTCGCTCAATTCACTTACGCACGAAATACGCTCGCTTAGGTTCAAAAGCGAGATTCCGCTCCATAAAATCGGGGAGACGAGAAAGGCGCGGACGTTCCTCTCTCACACCAAACCCGCGGATGCCGAGTGCGAGCAGGTCGGGGAAAAGCTATACTTATGTGCGATTCCCGGGGAGGTTCAGGCTCCCCCCGCCCACATACAACTGGGCCTGCTCGGGCTCGAGGGAAACCCCAAAGAAATAGCCAGGAAGGCTCTCGAAGAAGAAAAGGACTTGAGAAAAGAGAGGCTTGAACTGATAAAAAAGGCTCGCAAGCGCCAGGCGCTTCTCACGTCATTCAAGGCAGCCTTCGATTACCTTTCGGCCAAGAAGGCGAAGGCCGATGCGATGAGACGCTCGACTGCGACCAAGAACACGATGGTGCTTCACGGCTGGGTTCGGGCAAAGGAAGAGGGAAAGCTCGAAACTCTTTCGGACTGCGAATGGGAGGCAAGGGACCCTCAAGGCGACAATGCCCCAACAGCGCTCGAGAACCCCGGACCGCTCAAGCCTTTCGAGACTGTCACAAAGGTGTTCGGGGTCCCCCGCTACACCGAGGTCGACCCGACCCCCTATCTCGCATTGTTCTTCGTGGTCTCAATGGCGCTCTGCCTCACGGATGCGGGCTACGGGCTGATGCTCGCGATACTCGCCTCAATCCTTTACCTGCGCTACGGGATAAAGTTCGGGATGCTCCTGCTTTACGGGGGGATTCTGGCAATAGTGGTCGGGGCGATGATTGGAGGATGGTTCGGCAACCTTGGCGATTACGTCCCTCTCTTTCGGCCCATCCTTTACCCGAAAGGCATTACCCCTATTGACTTTTTGATGCTCTCGCTTGCAATCGGAATCCTGCAGATAACTGTTTCGCTCCTAATCGCTGCGAGGGAAAAGATACGCTCAGGGCAGCTAGAGTCAGCGCTCATCGACACGATGCCCTGGGTCGTTTTCCTGATGGCAGTCGTTTCAGTCGCACTCGATTCAGCAGGCGCGGTAAGCTTCAAGCAAGGAATTTACATCGCAGGAGCTTGCGTTGCTTTCGTTATGCTCACGCGGGGAAGGCACAGCAAGTCCCTTGCGGATAAAGTAATAACCGGCCTCGTGGCCCCCTACGACCTTGTCACCTACATGGGTGACATCCTCTCATTCACAAGGCTTCTCGCCCTGGGGCTCACTTCAGGACTAATAGGTGGGGCCATAAACATCATCGCAGTGCTCTCCTTCAACATCCCGGTGATAGGGATACTCCTGGCTCCGCTGATATTGATTTTCGGCCACACGTTCAACCTTCTTTTGAGCACGCTCTCGGCTTATGTCCATTCCTCAAGGCTCCAATACGTGGAGTTCTTCAACAGGTTCTATTCAGGCGGCGGGTTCGCATTCCAGCCGTTCTCGAAAGGGTACAAGTATGTTAAGGAGGTGTAGGGATGTTTGAGTTCCTGTCAATAGGTCTGTTGTTCGCCCTCGGGGGCGCGGCATTGGCGGCTTTGCTGCCAGGCATAGGCTCGTCAATCGGGGTCGGGATAGCAGGGCAAGGCGCTTCCGGAGTCATCGCAGAGGACCCGGACAAGTTCTCGAAGCTCTTAATCCTGCAGCTGATTCCGGGAACGCAGGGGTTCTACGGTTTCATCGCTTTCCTGCTCATAATGAGCAAGCTCGGCCTGATGTCCGGGACAATATTCCCGGTTTCCCTCCAGACCGGGATAATGATATTCTGCGCAGCCCTCCCGGTCGCGTTCGTTGGCTGGATTTCAGCCATCCACCAGGGGAAGGTCTCCCTCGCGGCTATAACGATTGTCGTGAAGAAGCCTGATGAGTTCGGGAAGGCGATTGTGCTGCCGGCCATGGTGGAAACCTATGCAATCCTCAGCTTGCTCACGACGGTGCTGATGCTGATAAACATAAACGTTGCACCGGCTTAAGTGGTAAAGATGCCGATTCGAGAAACAAAACAGGCAGCGCCACTACAACGTTGGGCGCAACCAGTCGAATGGGCGCCACGCCGGGCGCAGCCGCCAACAGGCGGCGAGCGCGTTCGAAGCGCTCGGTCTGCCCGAGCAGACCACTTTGGGTTTCGAAACCCAAAGTGCCGCGGCGCTGCGCCCTTATTGGCGGTGGCGCCCACAGTGGTGGCTGCGCCCCTATCGGTAGTGGCGCTGCCATTGTTCCGGTGATTCGGGATGTCGAAAGTCGCGCAGCAAATCATCGAAGAGGCCGAAAAAGAGGCAGCGGCAATCCTAGCGAAAGCAGAGGCCGAGGCAAAGGAAATCGAATCAGCTCGAGAAGAGATTGCCAGGAAAAAGGCCCACGCCATAATCCACGGGGGGCAGTCCAGGGCGCACGAGCTGAGAAAGCAAATTCTCGCAAGCGCAAGGTTCGGGATAAAACAGGCCGATGTGGAAAGGAAGGGAGAACTGGTTAGCGGGATTTTTGAAGAGACAACCGCAATACTCTCCAAGACCCCGCTTTCCGAAATCCTCCCTGAAAAGCTTGCTTCGAACCCTCCTTTGGGTTCCAGGCTCTTTGTTGCAAGGCGCGACCTCTCCTGGGCGAAAAAGAATTTCAAGGGCGAGGTGCTCGAGGCGAAGATTCTCGGGGGCTACATACTCGAATCAGGGAAGAGGACTGCGAACAATTCGTTCGATGTTGTTCTGGAGAGCTTGAAGGGGGAATATTCCGGGAAGGCGCTCAAAGCGATTAAAGTTTCGAGGTAATCTGGAATGGTGGAAAAACACTCGCCAAAGCAAGAATATGGAATGAAGAATGACTATTCTTACGCTACCGGGAGGGCGAGGGCACTCGAAGCAAAGCTGAAGGAGCCGGACCGAATGGAGCCAGAGCAGATTCTCAGGGAATACGGCCTCGCTGGGAAGGACATGGACGCGAGGCTCGAGGAGCTGATGGAAAAGAGCCTGCGCGAGTTCGAGGAGTCCGCTCCTGATGCAGTCGAGCCCTTCAGGCTGATGGCAGACCTCTCGAATTTGAAGGCGTTCGTGAGGAGAAGCAAGAAAGGGGAGCCAATCCCCTACTCCCGGCTCGGCACATTTCAAATTCCCGAAGACCTCGAGGAACTTAGGGCGAAACTGTTCGAGCTCGGCCACCCGGAACTCGCAGACAAATTGAAAGAGTTGGCTGATTTGGGCCTGCGGGAAATCGATTTATACTTAGAAAATTACTTCGTGGAAAGGATAACGAATCCCCTGTTCCTGGAATACCTCCAATCCAAGAGGGATTACCTGAAAACAGAAGAGGCACCGAAGCAGTTCTACTCCCGCCTCGCCCGCTTCCTGAAAGAGAGTTCAACGACCAAGAACATGGACCTTGACGTCCCGACAGCATTCCTCCTCTCAAAGCAGAGGGAGCTTGAGCTCGCAAGGGCGAGAGCCCTGAAAGCGATAATAGGGGGCTGACATGGAAAACCAACCAATCGTCGCAATCGGCTCGAAATACTTCGTGCTAGGGTTCAAGGGAGCCGGCTGTGTTCCGATAATATGCGAGAAGCCCGAGGATATCTTCAGTTCTCTCAAGAAAGGGATTTACATAATCGAGCCATCGCTCGCCAAATCGGTCTATGACCGGCTCGAGGCGATAAACACGACAGACCCGGAAATAACGATAATTGTCTATGGCACGGACTCGCTCGCAAGGAACATCGAGAGGGCGACAGGAATGGTGGCACACCCCCACGCCTAACACAATTTGCGCCTTCGAGGGCGCAAATGTGTCCCATTCGAGCCCGGCTCGAATAGGGAAGGCGTGAGATTAGGGTGTGTATGACGCAAAAAAACTCCGCGCCTTTACCCGCGCTTGAAAGCGCGGGCTTCGGGCGTGGGGGTGTGATGGAATGAAAGCAAGTTCGACTAAGGAAACGAAAACTGAAAGCAACACTTCCCAAGGCGAGATACTCCATATCTCAGGCCCAGTGGTGAAGGCCCGCCTTCCCAATGCGAGAATGTTCGACTTGGTAAGGGTGGGGAAGCTCAATCTTATCGGAGAGATAATAGAAATTGAGGGCGAGGTTGCGACAATACAGGTTTATGAGGAGACCGACGGCCTTTACCCCGGTGAACCGGTCCTCTCGACCGGCTCTCTGCTTTCGGTAGAACTCGGCCCAGGGCTCCTTTCCTCAATCTATGACGGCATCCAGAGGCCGCTCGAGTCCATAAGGAAGGCCAAGGGGGACTTCATCACAAGGGGCGTCTCGCTCCCAGGGCTTGACAGGAAGAAAAAATGGAAGTTCAAGCCTCTGCTCAAGAAAGGGGACACCGTTGGGCCCGGAACCCCAATCGGGACTGTTGAGGATTTCATCGAGCTCAAGATTCTCGCTCCCCCGCACATGAAAAAAGGGAAGCTCGAATCAATCAAAGCAGGGGAGTTTAATGTTGAGGAAGAAGTCGCAGTTGTCTCAGGCCAGTCCATCCACCTGATGGAAAGATGGCCAGTCCGGAAAGCGAGGCCCTCAAAGAAGAAATTCCACCCCGAAATCCCGCTCATAACCGGCCAGCGGGTGATTGACACTTTCTATCCGCTCCTGAAAGGCGGAACCGCCTGCGTACCCGGGCCATTCGGCTCAGGGAAAACCGTCATACAGCACCAGCTCGCGAAATGGGCTGACGCGGACATAATAGTCTATGTGGGATGCGGGGAGCGGGGGAACGAGATGAGCGATGTGCTTGAGGAACTCCCTAAGCTCACTGACCCGAAGAGCGGGAAGCCCCTGATGCACAGGACCGTTCTCATCGCGAACACATCGAACATGCCTGTCGCTGCCCGCGAAGCCTCGATTTATACCGGAATAACGATTGCGGAGTATTTCAGGGACCAGGGGCTCAATGTCGCGCTCCTGGCTGACTCCACCTCAAGATGGGCAGAGGCGATGAGGGAAATATCAGGCAGGCTCCGGGAGATGCCGTCTGAAGAGGGCTACCCGGCGCACCTCTCCTCACGGCTCTCCGAATTTTATGAGCGGGCCGGGCATTACGAAACTCTCGGGTGCGGCCATGGCACAATCTCGGTTATAGGCGCCGTTTCCCCTCCAGGGGGGGATTTCTCAGAGCCAGTTGTGCAGGCAACTCTTCGCATTACAAAAGTCTTCTGGGGCCTTGATGCGAACCTCGCCTACAGCAGGCACTTCCCGGCAATCAACTGGCTCACCTCCTACTCGCTCTACTCGGATGACGAGTGGTGGGCGAAAGCGGACTCCAAATTCCCGGAGAACAGGAAACTGGCGACCGAACTTCTCGAAAGGGAAGCGGAGCTCAAGGAAATTGTCCGCCTTGTCGGCTTCGAATCCCTCCCTGACGAGGACAAGCTCGTGATGAAGGCGGCGAAGCTGATTCGCGAGAAATTCCTCCAGCAGAGCGCGTTCGACCCGCTTGACACATACACGAAACCCGAGAAGCAGGCCCAGATGCTCGGGGCGATTGTGAAATATTACGAGAGTTTCAAGGGGGCGCTAGAATCAGGAAAGAAATTCGATGAAGTCGAGTCAGTCCAGAAAGGGTGATGTTTATGCTAAAAAGCGCAAAACCTCGAGCCGGGAACGGCGAGGGTAAAGTGATTGGGTGATGCTTATGCTTGAATACAAAACCATAACAAAAATCGCAGGCCCGCTCGTCTTTGTCGAGCTCGAAAATGCGAGCTATGCCGAACTTGTGAAAATCGAACTGGAAAATGGCGAGACCCGGACAGGAAGGATTCTCGAGGTCTCGAAGGACAAGGCAGTGGTCCAGGTTTTCGAGGGGACGATTGAGTCGAACTTGAAGGCAAAGGTGATGCCTACTGGGAAGGGAGTGGAGCTCGGGGTCTCGCTCGACATGCTCGGCTGCGTTTTCGACGGCCTCGGGAACCCGATTTCAGGAAAAATAATCCCGGAGGAGAAGCACGACATCAACGGAAGGCCGATAAACCCGACTGCCCGCCACAACCCGGCGGACTTCATAGAGACGGGGATTTCCGGAATCGATGTCATGAACACCCTCGTTCGGGGGCAGAAGCTCCCCATTTTCTCAGGCGCCGGCCTTCCGCACAACAGGCTCGCGATGCAGATAGCGAGGCAGGCTGCAATTCCCGGAAAGGAGGAGAGCTTCGCAGTAGTTTTCGGCGCAATAGGCATAACCTACGAGGAAGCGGAATATTTCGCCAACTCGCTGCGGAAAACTGGCGCAATCGAGCATTCGGTCCTTTTCCTGAACCTCGCGAACGACCCGGCAGTCGAACGGGTAATCACCCCGAGGATGGCCCTGACTGCAGCCGAATACCTGGCATATGACCACGACATGCACGTCCTCGTGATTCTGACTGACATGACGAATTACTGTGAATCCCTCAAGGAAATCTCCGCTGCCCGGAGGGAAATCCCGGGAAGGCGCGCCTACCCCCCTTACATGTACACCGACCTCGCGACAATTTACGAGCGAGCAGGCAGGATAAAGGGGAGGAAGGGCTCGATAACCCAGATTCCGATTCTCACGATGCCGGAGGACGACATAACGCACCCGATTCCCGACCTGACGGGCTATATCACCGAGGGCCAGATAGTCTTCAGCAGGACCCTCCATTCAAAGCACGTCTATCCGCCTTTCGACATACTCAAGTGCCTCTCGAGGCTTGCGCACCTCGGAGTAGGAGAAGGGAAGACGAGGGAAGACCACTCGAAGGTTTCGAAGAAGCTCTACTCGTCTTATGCAAAAGGAGTCGAGCTTAGGGAGCTCGTCTCAGTCATCGGCGAAGCCGCCCTCACACCGGATGACCGGAAGTACCTGAACATGGCGAAGAGGTTCGAGAAGGAATTCCTCGGGCAGAAGGAGGACGAGCGCAGGGAGGTTGGCGATTCTCTCGGGATTGCCTGGGACCTGTTCAGCGAATTGCCAGGCGAGGAACTCGAGGACCTGAAGAAATACGCTGAAAAATACGGCAAACAAGATGAATGATTGTGGGTTTTGCGAATGGGCGAGAAACTGAGTAGGTGTTTTGTTTGGCTACTAAAACAACTAGGATGGAGCTCATAAGGCTCAAGAGGCGCATAGCCTTTGCCCGGAGGGGGCACAAGCTCTTAAAGGACAAGCGCGACTCGATGATGGCGCAGTTCATGCTCCTGGTGAAGAAGGCGAGGGAGGCGCACGCGAAAGCAGAAGGGCTCTACGGGGAATGCAAGGGGTTCCTTCTCGAATCAGTCGCGTATTCCCCCTACCCGGAACTCCTCGCCTCGAGCGTGGGGGAAGGGGAAAAGCTCTTGGCAGAAGTCCGCTATTCCAACGTGATGTCGATTCGCGTTCCCTCGTTCTCGCTCGGTTCCGAATCCTATGAGCCAAAATTCGGAGACCTTGCCCCAAAGGGCGCAGGGAAGCTGTTTTCGAAGCACAAGGAATTGGTTCTCGCAACCCTCGAGCTTGCAAGCCTTGAAAAAGGCATCCGCCTCATGGCAAAGGAGATAGAAACCACGAACCGGAGGGTGAATGCCCTCGAATACATCCTGATTCCCCGCTTCGAGACCGACGCCAAGGCGATTGAATTCAAGCTCGAGGAAAGGGAGAGGGAGATGTTCTCGACGCTCAACAGGATAAGCGAATAGCCAAGCGTCAAGCCACTTTTTACCAAAAGCAGTTAAATGTGTGCTTCCCGGAAATTTTGACACCTCGAAGCGAACGGTAATAGCCAACCATACTAATCAACCTCGCTGAACGTCTTTATAACTCTCGCCTTGGTGTGCAGCTTCGCTGCAAAAGCCGCAATGGGCG
>JAKAKT010000030.1 GCA_021813385.1 Microcaldota archaeon | reverse complement strand
GAGAACAACCGACTTGAGCCTGATTTCCATAGCCGCTTTCACCATTTTCCCACCCAAACGGGTGGGTGAAAGCGGACATAAGTTCGTGCACTATTTTAGGACAAATGTGTGTGCACTCTACAACTAAGGAATCGAAAGTGAAGGATAAAACTGCTGATTTTAGGTCGTCCAGAAGCCTCCTGTGAACCAGCCCATCAGCATCCCGATTCCGAGGAAGAACAGAAGGAGCCCGATTCCAAGCCTCATGTATTTCCTCTTCTCGAGCCTCATCTTCTCAAGGGTGTCTGCGGAATAGCCTAGGGTGAAGAGGAGAAGGATTATGATTAGCGGGAGAACGAAGAAGAAATTGTAGAGGGCCAGGTAGGTGAAGGCTTTCCAGAAAGGCGCCCACTGGAGCATCGCGAGGATTGCGAAATAAGCACCGCCCGTGCAGGGGAGCTCGACTGCTGATACGAGGACTCCGAGCGCGACAGCTGCCGGGAGAGTCGCCTGCCGGACGTATTTCTCGACAATCTTGCCGTACTTCTTCGGAATCTCAAGCGAAATCCATTGGCCGTAGAAGAAATAGTCCTTTATGTTGATTATGCCGGCCACGAGGGCGATGATTGCTGCGAGCTTGTAAACGAGGTCAGTCAACGCAAGGGATTGGAACCCCTTCAGTATGCCGAGGCCTGCGAGAAGGTAGGTTATATAGACGACCGCGATGTAGACGAGCCCGGAATTTATCATCCTTCTTTTGCTGGCAATGCTGCCGACATATTGAAGCATGAAAATTAGCACGGCAAAGGCGCATGGGTTAATGCTGTCCACCATCGCCGCAAGGATAACTACCATTATAGGCGGCTCAGGATGCAATTCTGTGATTGTAATGCCCTCGATTTTTTTCGCAGGATCTGAACAGTCGCCATTCATGCACGCCTGCACAATCGGCTTAAGGTTCTCCTTTATCGGAACGTCGCCTATTATGTAAGTGTCGTTTATGAAAATTATCGGAGTCGGGGCTTTTTCAGAGCAGTTGACTCCAAAGGCAACGCAAAACTTCTTCGCGAGAAGCATGTTCTCCTTGCTGTAGGATATCTCGTAAGTCGTGACATTAAGGGAAGGGTATTCGCGCTCGAGATTCACGAGATACCTGTCGACTGCGGCGCAGTGGATGCATCCCTGAAGGTAGAACTCATAAGCTTTTACTTCGTTTGCTCCTACTTGGGCTTGGGCGATAGCGGAAGAAGACATAAGAAGTAGTGCTAGTAGGAGAATCTGCATCTCAGTTCTCGTGCTTATCTCCCCCGAGAATCTCCCTTACCCGTCCTACGCCGCTTATTTCATCGATGAACTTCTCGACTTCTGCCGGGACCTTCTTCCTCCATTTTTCATCTTTCGGAATTGATTTCCGTATGAGGGTTGCGTCGTTATCCTTTCTGTCGAACCGCGGTATGGGGGACACTTTCCTCCCGGCATCTTTGAAAAGCCGCTTGGTTAGCGGGTTGTTCGAGAAGACAGTATCATAGCGGGGAACGAGCGAGTTAATGTGGGCTACCCAAAGAGCGTTGTTGTTCACATCCGGGACCGACAGTATCAAGCATCTGTCTGAAATTTTCCTGGCCCTAAGTGTCCGCGATATCATTTCGACACGCTCGCCTACTGTGAACGGGTTTTCTGGTTGGTAGCAGGTTTGGGAAGAGCCGATTAGGACAATTACCTGGTCGCATTTCCCGAGAATCCACTCTATTGCTCTTAGATGGCCATTGTGGAATGGCTGGAACCTGCCGATGAACAGGCTTATCATAAATAGGACTTTCCAGAACAGGTTTATAAACAATAGCTTCGAGAATAAAACGAGGTGCATTTATGAAAAAAAAGTGCCTTCTGGCGACATTGTTTGCGCTTCTGTCAGCATTTCTGCTGTTCGGGTGCCTCGGGTTCGGGCCGCAGGGCGAGCCATACTTGGTGCCGGACAAGGCTGACGGGTATGCGGTGCTCAAGCCTTCGGCGATACTCTCGGACCAGGATTTGCTGAAATCAATGAACGAGACCAGTCGCATCGATTTCGAGAAATCACTCAATGAGGCGAAGGACACTTACGGGTTCGACCCGGCAGCAATTACCAAGATTATAATTTTCATGAATGCCGAAAAAGAAGCCCCTGAGGCGTATACTGGAATAATCGCAGAGGGGACTTTCGACAAGCAAAAGCTTATTGGAAAAATCAGGGAAGACGCGTCTGTCACGGAAGAGCAGTACGATGGAACAACGGTGTATAAGATTGTCCCGAACAGTCAAAACGAGTTAGACCCTGGACAAGACGTGCGGATAAACCCCCCCATAAGCACTTCCTATCTCGCTTTCGTGACCGACAGGCAGGTAGTTTATGGAATAGAAGAGTCAGTTAAGGACTGCATCGACGTGAAGAATGGCAAGAGAAAAGCCCTGAGCGATGGGACTCTCGACAGAATGTCGAAAGCAGTCGATTCAGACGGAGTTGTGCTGGTTGTGATGAAGATTCCGGCTCTCTGGACGAATGCAATTGCGCAGAGCGGGAGCGGGCCTTATGATACAACGTCTTTTAGCAAGGCTACACACCTGGCATTCTCATATGGCAAGACCGGCCCGACCATGTCCCTGAAGTCTAGTGTACTCTTCCGAGGTGCGAATGACGCGCAAAAATCAAGCGATGTTCTCCAAGGCCTGCTATCGATGGCGAGAGGGCTTTCGAAATCAGGCAGCGCTTCTGAAAAGCTTCTTAAGGACATAAAGGTGAACGCGAATGGCGAGATGCTATCAGCAAGCCTCGAGGTTACGAAAGAGACACTAGACAAAATCGAGGCGGAAATGAAGGAGCAGGCGAACACGCAGACAGCGCAGACATATTCCACTGGACCGGATTATGGAACTGGAGGAACCGGCGGAGTCAAAGATTGAAACGCTCTCTCTTCTTTTCATTTTATTATTTTATTGTAGTTTTTTTCAAGAGAACCCGACAGTTCCCCATCGGATAGCTTTTCCCCATTTTTCAAAACAAGCAGGTGCGTCGCTACATTTTCCAGGTCGGACAGCTGGTGCGTTGCTATAACCAGTGTTTTCTTACCCTTAAGGCCGCGGATAAATGCAAGCAGGTCCTCAACGCTTTTTTTGTCCAGGCCTGTTGTCGGCTCATCAAGGAGTATGATTTCGGGATTGGACAAAAGGGCGATTGCGAGTTCCATTTTTTTCTTTGTGCCTGATGAGAGCTCAAGAACTTTTTTGCTCGAGAAGTTCCCAAGCCCGAGGAGCGACATTAAGCTTTCCCTGTTCGCTTGGCTTGCAAAGAGCATCTCAGAGAACAGAATAAAATTTTGGTGAACTGTCAAGTCTGAGTATAAAAGCGGGTTCTGATGGCAATAGCCGATGCTCAGATTTATCGACGCAGACCCAGAATCGGGTGAGCGTGAGCCGGAGAGGATATCGAGAAGCGTTGTCTTCCCGCTTCCATTGGGCCCTGCGATGCAGTATATTGCGCCCGAAGGAACCGTTAGTGAAACATTTTTCAGGGCGAAGATTTTTCCGAATCGCTTCGTTACGCCTTTTGCGATGATTGCATCAACCATTTTTCTTCCTCCTGTAAACTAAGTAAGTGAAGACTAAAATCGCGAGCAACGTGAAAGCGGATGCAATCGCCAGGTAATCGTAGAAAACTTCCGGCCCAAGTCCCCGTATGCCAAACCCCCTCATCAGCACCACAAAAAAATAGGCTGGATTGGATTTGCCAATCGTCTGGAGTATGTCGCCAAAACCGGGCACTGAGGGAAAAAAGCCCACAGGGTAGAAGGCTCCCGAGAAAAGAACAGCGGACCCTAAAAGGACGGCGTTTATCTGCTTCCCTGCCTCCCCGAAACGAGTTAGGAACATTACGCTAACCCCAAGGGAGGTAAAGAAAAGGCAGGAGAGCACCAATGTTGAGACGGACAAAAAATTTATTATCATGAATGCGCCCGGGGCGCCAGCGAGATGCTGGGTGACGAGCAAAATCAAGAACTGCGCGAGGGAGAGGATTGAAGCAAAGAGGAGTTTTCCTGCTACGAAAGACGGGACCTGCACATTGAGAAGAACCCGCGAGAGCACATCCCGGTCCTGTGAAAGCGAAAAAGGCACTGTTATTAGCCCGATGGCGGCGGTGAGCATTATCACTATTCCGGGAATTAGGTATTGGAACGGCATCGCATCCTTCCCTACCCGGATTATATCTATATTCGGCGCCCAGCTGTACCACTTCGACAGCCCGTAGAGTATCATGTCCTTTACGTATGGCGAGAGCTCGGCAACCGGGGACATTGACGAATCAACATAGACCTTGATTTCCGACACTCCGTTCCTGAATCCTGGCGGCACCCCAACGAAAAAATAATACTCTTCCCTGTAGAGTTTTTTTTCGTCAAAAGCTGGCTCCGGGCTTGTTCTTGCGAAAAAAGACACAACCCCATCCGCAGCCCGGACGTCCTCTTCGTTTGCGCCTGGTTCCGGAAAGATTCCCGCGGGTGCACTCTTGGGAGAGATGTTCTTTAAAGTCCCGAACATTAGTCCCATTGAAACTGGGAGGATGAAGACAACTAGGAGAAGGAGAGTGTTGGCACGAAGGCCCCAGTACTCTCGCTTGAGAAGCGGGAATAACCCCCTACGGGCTGGCATCGAAATCGAATCTCCTTGGATGCGGCCACTATTTCTTTCTTGGCCTCGTCGTTAGGCTTTTTTCTTTAGGCGCATTCTTTCCTTCTTTTTCGCCCTTATCCTTTTGCCTTCCCTTCCCTTGCCCGCCCTCATCCGGATGTTCCGGGATTATGAAGTAGGCTACGATGTAGAAAATGACTAGTGCTATAAGCGAACTGGCTAAGTTCACAAGCGCAAGCACCACAACAATCAAGCGCACTATGGTCGGGTCGATGTTGAAGTATTCGCCTATGCCGCCGCATATGCCAAACAGGTATTTGTTGTCTCTTGAGCGATAAAGTCTTTCCATAATTATCCCCCTGATGGAATTGGGAGGGAAGATATTTAAAATAAGCGTAAATTCGGCACTTGACGTATTAAACTTATAAAGCACGAAAGAAATACTTAGCCTTAAACGACTTAGACGGTGGAATAACCAGAGATAGGTGATTGCGTGGATATGCCGATTTCAGCTCATGGGAAAAAACCTTTCGTAAACGATAGGCATGGCCGCGAGTACCTTTTGCGCAGAGTCGAGGTCTGGGCGGATGAAGCGAAGGAGAAGAACCCGAATCTTGAAATCATCAAACTTAATTTGGGCAATCTCTCTGGCCCTGTCTTCGGAGCCCCGAAGGACTTTACGTCCATACTCGCGGAGAGCATAAAGAAATGGGACGGGAGTTATTTCCCCTCCCGTGGCCACGGCCCCCTCATCCAGGCAATAGCCGACAAGCAGGAAAGGGAAACCGGCAAGAGGCCTGAGGATGATTTCGTTCTCACTGGCGACGGGGGGAGCTGGTTTATCGAGAAAATCATCGGCCAGACGATGGATTCGCGGTCAGGCATCCTGCTCCCGGACCCGGGATATCCGCTTTATATGACGGAGGTTGTGAAAAACGGCGGGCACGCATTCATGTACGGTGCGGATAAGGACGGGAACCCCGATATCGCGCATATGCGGGACCTGATCCGCGAAGCCAATGCCGAGGGGATACGGCTCAAATGCCTTGTCGTGATAAACCCGAACAACCCGACGGGCGCGATATACTCGAAGAAATCGCTCCTCGAATTGTTGGAGGTCGCCAGGGAGAATAACCTGTTTGTGCTCGCAGATGAAGTGTATTACTTGACCAGATTCGGCGGCAACCAGCCGATTCACATATCAACGCTTGCAGACGACGTCCCGATAATCCAGATGGGGAGCCTCTCGAAGGAATACCAGCTTTGCGGCTCAAGGGTGGGCTGGGGGATATGCGAGAATTTCAAAAAAGGAACCCCGGTCATGGACATTTACAAAAGGCTCGAGAATGACCAGATGGGGAGACTTTCCCCGAACGGGCTCCAGATTGGAGCTGCGGAGATAATAAAAAAGGAAAACCACTTGCCGCACCTTAGGGAACAGACCCGCCTCCGGCAGGAAGCTACCAAGAAGGCGCTCTCCGGGATTGACGGAATTATTCTCGGCCCGGACCCGGGCGCTGCGTTCTACCGCTGGGTCGGCCTGGACCTGGGGGACCAGAAGGTAACTGACATAGGATTCGTAAAGAGCCTTATTTACGAGACCGGAGTCGTGTGCGCACCGGGCATAGGATTCACGCTCCACAGGAAGAACCCGCGCGCGGAATGCTTCTCCCCCGGCAAGATTTACTTCCGGGTGACCCCGCTTGTGAGCGAGGAGACGATAATGAGGGCAGGCGGAATCATCCGCGAGCACGTGGAAAACCTGAGGAGAGGAAAAGTCAGGATTCCGAAGTAAGCCGATTGCCGGATGCCCCTTCTTCCTGCATGTTTTTTATTCTTTCTTGCGGAAAGGGACTTGTGAAAGCGGTCATTCTCGCTGGCGGGCTCGGCACAAGGCTCCGGCCCCTGACTTACACGGTCCCAAAACCAATGCTGCCTGTAGCTAATAAGCCGATTCTCGACCATATAATCGAAAGGCTGGCGGGGGCAGGAATCGACGGAGCGATTGTGACCACAAACTACCTGGCTAAGCAAATTGACGAGCACGTGAAAAAGGCTAACTACAAAATCCCAGTCGAAGTAGTTGAGGAAACTGTCCCCCTTGGGACGGCGGGGGCGGTCAGGAATGTCAGGTGGAAGCTCGATTCCGATTTTCTCGTTACGCAGGGTGACATAATCTCTTCCATCGACCTGCGCGAACACCTTGCGGCGCACCGGGGGGTCGCGACCATATCGCTCACGAAAGTTGAGAACCCAAGCGCTTATGGGATTGCGGAGCTTGAGGAGGACGGTAGGGTAAAACGGTTCCTCGAGAAGCCCGGGACCGGGGAATGCTTTTCGAACCTTGCGAACACCGGCACATACTCATTCTCCCACGAAATCCTTGACTTTATCCCAGATGGGAGATGTGATTTCTCCCTTGATGTCTTTCCATCCCTCCTCGAGCAGAAGAAGCCCGTTTATGGGGTCGCACAAGAGGGGTATTGGAAGGATGTAGGCTCGATTGCGAACTATCTATCAGGAAACCGGTATATGCTGGGCGGGCTCGCTTCAGGACAAACCGGGGAAAAGGCGTTCGTCAGCAGGAACGCAAAACTCATCCCGCCTTTCATAATCGGCGATGGGGCGCAGGTTGGCGCGGATGTGCTCATAGGCCCGAACACCGTGATTGGGAACAACTGCCAGGTCGGGAGCGGCTCCGAGATAACCGGCGCGATTCTCCACGACTCAGTGAAGCTGGGCTCCGGATGCAAGGTCGAGAGCTGCATCATAGGGGACAAGAGCGAACTCGGGGAAGGCGTATTCGTAGCAAGCAGGGCCATAATAGGTTCCGGGTGCATAATAGAAAGGAAAGCGAGCGTTGCGAGCGGCTCGGTTGTGGGCCCCATCGTAAAGGTTCAGGCATCCACCCAAGTTAGCGGAGTGCTCTCGCCCAATATAGAAAAAATTGAGAGAGTGAGCTCGATACTCGACAAAATCCCCGTTTTCAAGAAACTTGAGCGGGACGAATTGCAGGTTTGCATGACTCTCGTGGAGTTCGGGGAACTGGGCAGCGAAGCTCTCAGCAAGGTGAGCAAGGTCCCGAAGGAACAGCTTGACAGGTCGCTCACAAAACTTGAAAAGATGGGGATAATCAGCAGCGGGGAGGGCAACTTCTCGATGCGCTACGAGGACCCGGAAACGATTTACGACTGGATTAAAAGAAGAGTGCTGTAGGTCGTGCGTTCCCCTCTGATTCAGTCTCGCCTTCGGCGTTTTCAGGTTTCTCCTGGGTTTTTGGTTGCCCTTGCTTCTGCTCTACCTGGATTTCGAGTTTTGATTGGGATATCGGAGGACCCGAGTCGGCGCTTAGTTTTTGGTCCGGTTCCGCTTTAGCTTGGCTGGATGAAGAGCTCGGGGCTTCGCTTTTCAGCGCGGGCGCTTTCTTCCTCGTCCCCCTGGGGGTTTTTTTCTTCGTGGGCAATGTGAAGGAGAATACGCTTCCCTCGCCTACTTTCGAGGTGGCCCAAACCTTGCCTCCGTGAAGCTCGATTATCTGCTTCGTGATTGCAAGCCCAAGGCCGGTGCCCCCACGTTTCTTTCCTCCACTGGTTTGGTAGAAACGCTTGAAGATTGAAGCGAGCTCGCTGTCAGGAATCCCTTCACCGGTGTCTATTACATCAACCTGGATGCTAGTTCTGCCCTTCCTCGAAGCCCTTACGGTTATTCCGCCTTTTTCAGTGAATTTTATGGCGTTCGAGATGAGGTTTATGAGCACCTGTGAGATGCGGATTGGGTCAGCATAAATGCCGGGGAGGCCATCCTCAAGTTCCCAATTGACATAAAGGCCTTTTTTCTCAGCGAGATATGTGCACGAGCACTTCTCCTGTAAGGATGAGAGTTCAAACTCCCGTGGCTCAAGCTTGAATCTCATCGAATCGAGGCGGGACATGTCAAGAACATCGTTTATGAGGCGCCTTAGCCGCTCAGTTTCGCTAGCGATGATGTCGACGTATTTCCTGTGCTCTGGATTCAGTTTGCCGGCGTCCTCCTGAACAAGCAAGGAGTAGCCGTGTATGTTTGTAAGGGGCGTTCTTATCTCATGCGAGACGTTGGAAACGAAAGCTGCCTCGAGGTCGTTTCTCTCCCGCAATTTCTTGTTCAGCCCTTCGAGGTCCCTGTTCCTCTTCTCGGCTTCCTTGAGCCTTTTTTCGAGCTCAGTGTCCCGAAGGATTTCGACATACCCGATGGTCTTGCCGGACTGGTCTTTCACTAGTTTTGAGGTGACGCGGAACTCGGCAAGCTCGCCGTCCTTTTTCGCCCTCTGCGAATCGTATGATTTTGCGAAACCCTTCCCCCCGAGGGCCCAGGGCAATTCCCACTCCTTTTCCGGAGGGAAAATTATGCGCGCGTCCTTTCCTGTTATTTCCCCTTTGGGGTAGCCGAGGAGCCGCTCAGCTGCCTTGTTCCAGTAGCGAACATAACCTCCCTCATCCGCCCCCCAGACTGCATCTGAGAGGTCCTCGAGCATCTCTGAATAAAAACTCTCCTGCCCGGTCGCCTTCTTTACCTGTTCGATATCCCTCAAAATGCCATGGATTCTCATGAGCTTTCCGCTGGAGTCGAAGAAACCCCTGGCCCCGAGGAGGAATGCGCGCGCCGAGCCTGACCGGGAAACGATGTGCATCTCGAGGCCGTCGACTTTCTCGGACTTGTCCTTCATCCAGGAGATGAGTTCGTTTATGAGGGTGTTGTCTTTTGTGGCTACGATTGTCGCGAAAGGTTCGCCTACTAGCTCTTCTTTTGAATAGCCCAGCAGCTGCTGGATGTTATTGCTTATGGAGATAAACCGTTTTTCAGCGTCTATAGCGAAAGATATGTCGCCAAAACCATACAGAAGGCCTTCGTATGCGCCTGAAAGCAGCCCTTCAGTCACATCGAGGCAGGAGAATACCAGGAGCGGCTTCTTGTCATCCTTAACCGCGCGAATTCTTGTCCTCACAAAAGCTTCGCCGCTTTTCTTCCTGAAAAGGGAGACAAACTCCTGCATGCCCCCGCCCTTCGCCCTTGAGACCCGTTCGACAACATCACGAGATTCGGGGTAAAAATCGAAAAGGCTCCTTTGGGAAAGGTCTTCAGAAGAGAAGCCGGAAAGGTCAGACGCCCGTTCGTTTGCAGAAACGATTTTCCCGCTCGGTTCAGCGATGAAGACAGCTTCTGAGGAACTGTCGAAAACTATGCTGCACATTCGCGTTGCGTCCTCTTTGCCGCTTGCCGAAGCCACGGATTTCACAAAAAGCCCTATCGAGCCAGCAATAGCCTTGAGGAGCTCTTCTTCGCCCTGGCCAAGCTTGTCCTTGCCCCTGCTGATGAACGATATTGCCCCTATCTTTCCGTAAAACGGAAAAGTTATGCAGGATTTGTAGCCCTCTGATTGCAGCTTTCTCATGTCGAAGTATTGCGAAAACTTGCCGAGGCTGAAATCCGCAACAGGCTTGCCCTCAACCATTGCAGCCTGGAAGGAAGAGCCCGATGATGCCAGGGATTTTCTTTGGCACTCCCCCCCCTCGCAATCATATAGCTCGAACTCTGACTCGCCCCAGGGTATTGCGAGTACCAATTTCTCAAATCCTGTCGTCTGGGATATCCGCTGGGAAATGCTTGCAAGAAAATGCGGGAATTCTTGGGTCTCCGAAGCGCTGTCGGAAAGGCTGGAAAGGAGCTTTAGTGCCTCTAATTGCTTCTGGTCAAGAACCATCGCTGAACCCCAGTCTTTATATTCCTTATTCGCCTTGTTATTGGATGGTTATAGATATTTAGGACAACATTAAAAATGGTGGTGCCGATGCCAGAGCAAAACGAAGCGCTGAACGAAGAGTCGAAGATATTGAAGGCCGTAGAGTCTGGCGATGGGCTCACTGAAACCGAGATATCAAAACTAAGCGGTATTCTGAAGGGGTCCGTATCAAAGAAGCTCGGCGAGATGAAGGGCTCGGGGGCACCCATAGAAGCAAGGAAGATTGGGAACGCCGTCACCTGGTACTATCTGTATCCGAAGCAAGTGAAAAAAATACTGATTGTGGAAGATGACAGGAACATAAACGACCTCGAGAAAGCTACGCTTGGCGAGGGGTATGACATAAAGCAGGCCTTCGACGGCACAAGTGGCCTTAAGGAGGCCCGCGAATGGAAGCCGGACCTCGTTATTCTCGACCTGATGCTTCCAGGAGTCGACGGGTTGGACATCTGCCAGACAATCAAGAAGGACCCGGCGACAAAGGACATGATTGTGATAATAGTTTCAGCTGCTGACGTCGCGAAGCACAGGTTCAAGGGCATAAAATACGGGGCAGATTATTATATCAGGAAGCCGTTCAAGCCGAAAGAGCTTCGTTCGCTCACAAAGATATTCCTGAAAAAAACCGGGAGGCGGTTCGACCCGCTTGTCGACTTGCCCGACGAGAAACGGATAAGCACTGAGCTGGAAGAGCTGGTTGGCGGGGGGGCACACTTCGAGATTTGCAACCTGCGGGTCGCAAATTTGAACAGCTATTCGGAGCAGTTCGGGAGCGAGGACGCGAAGGTGATTGTGCGGCTCGTTTCACAAATTCTTCAGGACAAGGCGCAGGAGTGGGAAACTGAGAACGGGTTCGTGGGCTATATCGGGAATGGTGAGTTTGTGGTCGCTGGGGAGAAGGGCGAGACCGGGGGAATCGCGAACGATGTGGCGACGGAATTCGAGAACGTGCTCCCATTCGTCTATCAGGACAAGAAAATCATAGATGTGGAGCTCGATGACATGTTCGAGAGCTCGATGCCCGGGAAGCGGATGTTCATAAAGCACGAGCTTGTGCCGAATCAGAGGGTAATCGAAACGCGGAAGCAAATCATCGAGAAAACTGGAAAACCCGGGGAGAAGAGCGAGGGGAAGGAAGAGCCGAAGAGCCTTGGGATGTACACCTACGACCAGCTGAGGGAACTGATGGGGGCGGGAAATCTCGACGTGGCGATTACGCGCGATGGTTCAGGAACGAGGGTCTCTATTTCGAAAGCGAAGAAGGAGAGCTAGCTTCTAAACTTACCGGGACAAGGAGATGCAGGTATGGACATAAGCGACGCTTTCAAAACTACTTTCAAGCTTGTTTTCGGCGAATGCAACGTCGAGCTTTCTGAACTTGAGCCATATCTCCTCAAATATCATTACCCGGTAATGAAAAGAAAATCCTCTATTTCCGGAAAGGAAGTGGCTCTCTCGAGTAGCTGGTATGCACCAGGCTCGAAGATAATTTCGCAGGAAGAGATTGATTTTAACAAGCATGAGAAACTCAACATAAATGACATAAAGGACATTGACTCCCTGCTTGAAGCTATTAAAGATAGGACAGTCTATGCCGGAAACAAAGTCTTCGGGAATTCAAAGCTCATTTACTGCAGCGACAACTGCACGGACAGTTATTGCGTGCATTGCTCGCACAACACGTTTTCGTCAAAATACGTGGCATATTCATCATTTGTAAGGGACGAGGTTGAATACGTTTTCGGCACCTCTCTTTTTTCTCGTTCGAAGTTCCTGATTCGAGTGATCGGCGCCTGGAATTTGACCAGGGCATTCGAATCTTATTTATGCAGGGACAGTTCTGACTTGTTCGGCTGCTTTAATTGTAGCGATTGCTTCAACTGCATGTTTTCTTTTAACGTCAGGAGCAAGCGAAACGCGATAGGAAATTTGGAACTTCCGGCTGACAGATACGCAAAATTAAGGGAAAAACTCGTCACTGAAGCGAGGGAGCATATTGAAAAGCACAAGGAGTTCCCGGCTCTTTTTGAACTTCCGGAACTGCAAGCTGCACCCGAGAATCTTCCGGCGATTGCTGCTGCGCAAAAGAAGCGGGAGGACCTGCAACCGATTGACGAGGCATTCAAGTCTACTTCAAGGATAATTTTCGGGCGGGAGATAGGCTCGCTGAAGCAAAACGAGGGCTTCCTGATGGAAAGTTTGCCGAAAATGTTGACGCTAAAGACGCCATACGGGCAGAGCATCCCTTCTTCTGACATATACTTTTTCAGCCGAATACCCAGTTCTCGTGCTGTTGGCTCTGACGAAGCTGAACAACTCGCGAATCTTAAAATCGAACTTTCAGAAAACCAAGAGGTGAGCCTCGGCAGTATTTTCAAGAAGCTGAAGGATGTTGGTTTTTTCGGAATAAACTTTTTCACTGGCAAAGGAGAGAACAATATGGAGACCATGATAGGGTACAATGCGGTTAACACGTACAAAGTCTTTGATTCTACAAACGGAAAGTACAACGCCTGCTGCACGGTCTCCCTGAACTCAGATTACACGTTCGGCTGCTTCAGGATATTGCACTCCAAATTCTGCATAAATTGCCACAATTGTGCCAAGCTAACGAATTGCTTCGAGATGGATAGCTGCACGAACTGCCGGGACTCGATGTTCTGCCACAACTGCGAGAACCTCGACAACTGCATGTTCTGTTTTAATACGAAGTCGAAAAGGTATGCAATTGGCAATGTCGAGGTAGGCCGCGAGAGATTCATGAAGATTAAGAAGCTCGTAGTTGATGAAATCGCAAAGAAGCTGGAAATGAACGGCAGCCTTGGGTTTGGCATTTGCAGCCTGGGTGCCAAATTCACTTCAATTTGAAATAGACCCTTCGATTCGCCTTGCCCTTGTTCACGAGCTCGACTATCTCGATTTGCCCGACTTCTTTCAGGTTCTTCACGTGGGTCCCCCCATCTGCCTGGATGTCGACTCCGGGAATTTCAACAATCCTGAGGACCTCGATATTGGGGGGGAGAGCACCGGCAAGTTTCACTACCCCGGGAATCTTCATGGCCTCATCGCGAGGGAGGGAGTATGTTTTTATCTCGATGCCTTTTTGGAGAGTATCGTTTGCCTCTTCAACTAGATGGTTAAACTGCGCCCGGTCAAAATTCTCGAGCGAGAAATCGAAGCGGGTCTTGTCGAGCTCGAGCTGATTCCCTGTTATCAGCGCCCCTGTGCTTCTGTTCACGATAGACGCGATGACGTGGGCTGCGGTGTGGTATCTCATGAGGGTATAACGCCGTTCCCAATCAATTGCGCACTTAATCCTGTCCCCTGGTTTCAAGCCTTCTTTGTCCACCTCGTGGCTTATCCTTCCGTCAAATTTCCCTACGAAAACGACGTTAAACTCCTCGTTCCCGCCACGGATCATTTTCCCGATGTCATTCGGTTGCCCGCCAGACCGGGGGTAGAATATAGTCGCATCGAGAACAACGAATTTCCCATCCTTAACTGACTCCACAGTCGCGTCACATTCTTTCAGGTAACTATCAATCAAGTAGAGCGCTTCATTATCGGGCATGTTATACCCCCGCTGCTCATCAGCTATTTCTTTCCTTTCTTCCTTTTTATCTTCTCGTCTAAATCCGTGAGCATCGTCTCGTAAGATGTCATCCTCTTCTGGAACGTCTCCCTGTCGATTGTCCCCTTCTTTATGTAGTCCTCCTGCAGTCCCTTCTCCATTGCGAGAATGTCCTCGCGCTCCCTCTCAAGTTTTTCAAGGGAAGAACGGGAAAGGAAATTTTTTGCTACGAAGGCAAGAACTGCCAGCAGAAGAATCCCCCCAATAACCAGGTACCAGTAGTAATCGGTCACCGCCTGGACGGCGATTCCCTTGACTTCGATATTTTTGTAAGCCGAGCCACTGTTCCCTGCTGGATCTGATGCCTTTACCGATAAAGCTAGTATCCCGGAATCGTTCTCGCGGACCTGGTAGGTTGAGGAATACACGTCTCCATTGCTTTCAAGCGGCAGCAAGAGCTCATTAGCTTTCATTGAAATTGATGGGTCCTGAACAGGCTTCCCGGTGGAGTAGGAGATTTTCACTTGTATGGGGATGGTTTCGCCGACCTTGTATGGGCCGCTCGTTGGGGAGACAAACTCTATCTGCAAGGGGGCTTCCTTGACCTCTATTTTCAGGGGGCCCTCGCTTTCACCCCCGAAAGACTTTTCTCCTTCCGCCTTCTCGGCTATCGCATATATTTCGGAAGCCCCTATTTTCGCGTTGAACGGGATTTCATAATCGCCTTGGTAAACGCCGGGTGATGTCTCAATCACTCGAAGTTCGCTTGCGCCAGTGAAGACGCGAAGGTTCGCCCCCACGACGGGCTTGCCCGCGTCAAGAACTGAGATCGAAAGCGGTACTGTTTCAGTCCTTGCATATTCAATCTCTTCATAGGGTGGGCTCGTGAACACCACTCTGTAAAATGCCCCCTCCCTTGTCGGCTTGACGGAGATTGATATCGATTTCTTCTCATTCCCTTGTGAAGCGATTATCTCCCAAGCCCCTTTGGGGTCGATGGCGTTAATTCTGTAGGAAGCTGAGAATGGGCCAGAGGATTGCACGGTTGTTTGGTATATCCCGCGAGGCCCATTAAGGATGGATATGACTATCGGACCGCCCGTGCTCGAACCGGTGATTATTATCGAATCCCCCTTTACATAAGAGGACCTGTCCGTGGATATTGAAAGGGACATTGCTGAGCATGAAAAAACCAATATGAGCAAAAAAACTACTGTCCCCCTCATGGTGGCACCCTAAACGAAGACTTCCTCGCTCTCGAATATTTCGATCCCTTTCTCGTTAATGCGGTAGGGCACCATCTTCTTAAGGTGGTTCGAGCAGCGTAGCTTCAGTATTTCAACTGCGCGGAGACGGTGTTGCTCTTTCTTTATGTGATAAAGAATCACGACCCCGTCAGAAAGGAATTCCTCAATCCCAAGCTTGCTGTAAACTGTCGGGTCCTGCTCGGTCTCGACGAGCCCGTAGGTGACTGAATTGTATTTTTCAAGGCTCTCGAAAAGATAACGGAGATAAGCGCGGTAGTGTTCCGGGTTCGTGACGAAAGCTGCTGCAATTGCGCTTATCGAGTCAATCGTGACCCTGTCCGGGGTAAACGGCATCTTCATTTCATCGATTTCAATGAGCAGCTTGCCTCTCTGCCTCATTAGTGCCGCCTCAACAGAGCGGGCGAGCTCGAATGGGTTGACAGTTATGACCGACATCAGGCCTTTCTTCTCCATGGCGTCGATGTCCCAGCCAAAGTTTAGCCACATGTGGCGCTTGAGTTTCTCGGCAGGCTCTTCGAAAGTGAGGTAGACGCCCTTCTCGCCTTTGAGGGCCCCGTTGTAGAGTGACTGCATGCAGAAGGTGCTTTTGCCTGCCCCACACCCTCCTGCGAGCAGTATCGTATTGCCCCGCTCAATTCCTTTCCTCTCGATTAGGCCGTCGAATGTTGACACATGCGTTGGGAGAAATTCTACTGTCGGCTTCCTCGGGTTTCCGCTTAAAGAAAGCTCATCGTCTTTTTTTGGCTCGTCCTTCTTTTTTACCCCGATATTTAGCATAAGTAGAGTATTGGCGACGCGATTTAAAAATGTTGCTAAAAAGTTGATCCTCTGCCCATAATCGCTTTGTTTTCTCGAGAAGGGCGGAAAAGCTTACCTGGATATTGCCTTTCATGGATAGCCATAAATACCAAAAGACGGATAATAGTAGCTATGGGCTACGCACAGAACCTTAGGGGGGAGATTGAGAGGCGAAACCAACGTTCTTTTGGCCTCGCAGACGACCCTGCTTTCCTGGCCAGCGCTGCTCTAGCGAGTTATGTGTCCTCGACAACAGGAAAGGCGCTTAAGCTTGATGAGGCAAAGGGATTTGTTTTCCGTGCCATTGACAAGTACGTGCCGAAACCTTTGCGAGAAGCGCTCAAGCGTGATGTGGAAAGCGGGCTTTTGGAGGCCACGGGCAGTCCCGCAGCAGCTGCGGCATCGCTTTTCGCTGGCGAATTGGGAAAACAGCAAATCCCAAAAAAAATGGAACTGAACATGCCATTCTCGCCACAAAAGGACAATTATTGTGGCGCAAATGCTGTGAGGGCGGTTCTCGCGTTCTATGGAATTCACATTTCAGAAGAGGATATTGGGAGCAAGATATCCAGGCATCTTGTTTTCGACGGAGGCACATTGCCTTCTTCTGCGGTGAATTTCATAAACAGTTTAAGCGGAGCGACGGCCGTCTATTACGAGAGTGCTGATTTGAGTTTCATAAAAAAAGCCATAGCTTCTGGGACGCCGGTAATTGCTATAAATAAAGAACATACTTTCGTGATAAATGGATACGACGATGAGAAAAAAGAACTTGAGGTGCAGAACTACAAAGGAGGTAGCAGGGAGACAGTGCCTTACACTGATTTTGGGACTCTTGGGTTAGTCGGCTGCATAGTGGTGGTGCCGCGGGATTTTCCGGAAGTGAAAAGGGAGCTTGATACACGAAATAATGGGGGGTTTCGGATAACAACACTCGAGCTTGTGCCAAAAAAGCCGATATTGGCCGGGGGCGGAAGCAAAAGAATCGCGTTGGGGACGGAGTATAAAAAGAACATAGGATTTGGCAAGAACGAAATATCTCTCCAGGCCAGCGCCACAGGATACAATTACTTTAAAGGAGAGAAGTTCGGAGGTTACACGCTCGACCAAAATCTTGTCTTCATAGACCCCTCGGCAAAAGTCTCGCTCGATTCCCGTTTTGGGAAATTCGAGTTTAGCTACTCCGGCTACCACCCATACGACTATGTCCTGGCAAACACGCCACGATATCGTGGAGAGTCGCGTTACTACGAGACCAGGAAAAAGTGGGTTTCAGGAGAAGCAAAAGCGGACTACGAAAGATTCAAGCCACTTTTAGATAAAGCCGAAGCTATGGGGCAAAAAGGCATCGATTATGAGACCGTACTGATGCTCACGAATGAACTTTATAGTGGAGAGGCTAAATACGGTACGTATAGCGGGGACGCGAGCGAAGAGGAACTTGTTAGGTTAGCCAAAGCATATTACGCAAGTATTAAACATCCGGTATATGATAATGAAAATACGTTTGATTTTGTTATAGGAAAATCGAAAACTTATTTGGGAACCCTCGCTCATTATATGGACCCGAACACGATGCCAAATCTTCCTTCAAAACTTTCTGCCAGGTACGACGACGTTTCGTTTACTTGGAGCCATGAGCTTTTAAACACTGATGTTTCGTTCAGCGCTTTTGGCATAGCTGGCACAGGTGGGGTTAGGATTGGGCTTTCTAGATGGGGCGCGCATGCAGAATGGACTAAGGCAGGGAAAGGAGATAGTTTCTCGCTCACATTGAACGTTGCCGGAGTCAATGCATTGCTTAATTATAATAAGCGGGGCGACGAAAACACGAGCGTAAACATTTCGTTTAGGGCGGGAATGTAGAAAAATAAGAAAGAGGAAAGGGCTACTGGCCCTCAACTTCTTCCTGACCTTCATCTTCTTCAGCTGAAGCCTCGAAATCCTCGGGCTTTGGGGCGAATTCAGAGTCGTCCTTGATAGTTCCACGGAGTTTCTGCACTTCGCGCGCGAGGAGGTAGAATATGAGCGCGAGGGATCTTCGGCCCTTGTTGTTGCATGGCACGATCCAATCGATGAACTTTGTCGAGTTATCAGCATCGCAGAGGGCGATTACTGGAACGCCCATTGATGCCGCCTCCCTTACTGCTTGTCTTTCGCCCTTCGGGTCGCAGGCAAAGAGGAGTTTTGGTTCAACGAAATTGTCCCTGCCCGGGTTTGTGAAAATTCCCGGAGTGAATCTGCCTGCCAGTATCTTGCATCCTATCACCTGGGCAAACTTCGAGGCCGAGTTGATGGCGTATGTCCTGGATGCGACGATAACGATGTCTGAAGGCTCGTACCTGCTCAGGAACTTGGCTGCATAGCGCAGCCGTTCGTCCACCTTCTTGAGGTCGAGGACGTAGAGCTTGTCCTTCCTCGCCTTGTAGATGAACGGATCCATGTCGGATGTCTTTATCTTCGTGCCGATGTAGATGCCGGCCTCGAGATACTTGTCCTGCTGTATCAGCAAATCGCTCATATTATAACCTCCGTATTAATTCTCCAATCATAATGGGGCCGACGAGATTTGTTCTTCCAAATTTTTCTTTTTGGAATCAACCCTCGTTTGTTCTTTAGGCGTTTTCGTCGCCCTTTCTTTTGGGGTTGATACAGACCCTTTCTTTTCGGGAAGGAAAAGTTGTCCACAACTTTTCCTGTATTCGGGCGCCAGCCCGAATCTGAAAGAAAAGGGATGTATTTGAACTCGTGTCGCCGACACCCCATTCCAGGGCAGAGGCTCGACTCGAACCAATGCCAAGCCGGAAGGATGACCAGGCTACCCTACGGCCCCAATTTCTCGTTTCGCAATACTCGTATGCCCCTCATTTTTTAACCGTCGAGGCAGTCGTATCGACGAAACTCTTGTTATTGATGCAAGTAAGGATTAAAAGGGTTTCGATAAGTCTAGGTTGTTGAAAGAAGAAAAAATAAGTAAAAAGAGGCGGAACTTAAGTCCCGCATCCGCCGGTTGCCGTGCCACCTGCATTACTGAGGGTCGTGCTGCATTCGCTCGGAGGCGAGTTGAACGCGGAGCAGATGTCCGTCTTGTAGCCCTCTGGGGACCTGGTATTACCCGCGCTGACACCGTTTACCACCAAGTCGGGTGAGCCCTGAACGCCGTATTTCTTATTAAGGGCGACTTCATTCTGCAGAAGTGTTGTCGCCTCACTGTCATAGCACGATTTCACCTTGGCAGTGTCTATTCCGGTTGAGTTCGCGACCGCTTCCCAGCAGGAATCCGCATTCTGGGCGGTGCAGGCCGCATCGTTGGCGGCGACATAATCCCAGTATTTGTCCTTCTGGTACTTGTATATGCAGAGCTCGCGGACGTCTTCGTGGAGTTCCTGTATCCCGTGCATCGAACAGAACGTTCCGTTGTTCATGCAATACGCGTCCGACCCGCCCTGGTAGTTCGGGTAGATTACAAAATGGGGAACAATTTCGACCTTTGAGCTGAGCAGCTTCACCACCGGCTGCGTCACACCCTCGGCCTGATTCCCGTATGGGCAGTAAGCCATTGTGTAGAGCTGGACTTCTGGTTTGTCCGACTTTGGGATTGATTTTGCCTGAGTTTGAGCTGGTGCTTGCACTGGCTTGTCCAAATCATAAACATAGTTTTTCGGGACGAAATACTTTCCGTCCTTCGTGACGTAGAGATCGACCGCTTGCCCGTTAACCCCAACTGCCACATCATAGAATTGGGCATTATCGGTAACGCCCGTTAGCGTCGCGGTCCCCGCGCCCTGCATCAAGTAGTCGTTAATGTATTTTATCGTCTTGTCAGCGGCCTGTTGGGCGGTTATGGTTGTTCCTTGGTTCTGGGAGGCGGGAGTTCCCGTATTGCTGGCCGGAGCTTGACCGGGTTTGGTTATCCCCCAAAAAAGGGCTAATACCAGAAGAACCGCAAGCACGGCGGTTGCCAACTGCCAGATATTCATCTCCTTTGGTTGGTCGATTTTATTTTCAGCTTTATCGCTCATCGAAACACCTCAAATTGTTATGTGCTCTCCCCCACCAGATTGCACGCATTACATTTATAGAGCCGTATGTAAACGGTGTAAAATAAATAAATGAAAGAACAACCTAAAACTTACCGTGCTTCACAACTTCTTCTACTACCTCGACGTGGGCAAGGAGCATCCTCCTGCAGCAGTATCTCTTTAACCCAAGGCTGTCGAGCACTGTCGCTGGCTTCTCGCCTGCGTTCACCCTATCTCGGTATTCCTCGTACTTGTCCGCGACAACGGAACCGCACGTGAAGCACCTCACCGGTATCATCATGTCATCACCGCCCAAAGTAATAGGAAAGGAAGCCGAAGCCTCCATCCATAAACTCATCTGTATGATTTCTGGTATCTTGCTCTCGCTTTCGGGCCCTTGTATTTCTTCGGCTCGACGCGCCTCTTGTCCTCGACAAGCATATTCCTGTCGAGTGCGAGCATCCTCTGCTTTAGCTCCTCGCTCCCAGAGTGCTTCACCAGGGCCTTCGCAATGGAAACCCGGGCAGCCTGCATCTGTCCTACAACGCCTCCGCCCTTGACATTCACAGAGATGTCGATGTTCGAAGCGATATCACCTGCGAGCTGGATAGGCTCCATCACGATATCGCGCAGCCTTTCTGGCTCGACGAAATCTATGAGCATCTTGTTTACCCTGACAATCCCCTTGCCTTCAGTAATCGTCGCCCTCGCAATGCTCTCTTTCCTTTTTCCCCTCGCGTGGAAGATCTTTTCTTTCTTTTTTCCGCCCTTCCTATCTCCCTTCTTTTTCGGGGCTGGAGCAGCACCGGCTTCGAGGTCCTTCTCCGGGGCCTTTTCAGTCTTTTCTGTTTTCTTCTTCATTTACCCACCCTGAACCCTAGGTTCTTGCACAGTTCATTGATCGTGATGAAGCGCGTCCGGAGTCTCGAAGAGCTTGTGCCCTCGAGGACTTCAGCCCGCCCGAATTCAGCAGGCTGGCTCGAGTAGACCTTGAGCCTCTTGAAAGCAGTCCTGCCCCTCGTCGTCCTGTATGGAAGCATGCCTCTCAGCATCCTCCTGACGAGCAAATCTGGCCTCCTCGGCCAGTGCGGAGAGTGCTCTGGATTCGCTTTGTTCTTTGCGCTTCTTCTTGCGGCATATTTCTCGGTCGTTGCCTGAGGATTGCCGGAAATTATCGCTTCGCCGGCGTTAACGAGAGCAACTTCCTCTCCCGAAAGAAGCATCTTCGCAACGCGTGCGCCTATCCTCCCCAGAACGCATCCCTTGGCATCAATAATTTTCATAACATCACTCCTGTTAATCGAAATCACTCGAGAATTTTCACTCCTGTTCCTTTCGGATTCTTCTCAGCGAGGGCCTTGATGTCCATGCACGACCCTTGCGAGCTTATTTTCCTCTCTGCATCCATCGAGAATTTCAGCGCTGCGACATCGACCCCGTGGGTGAGCAACCCTGCCGAGAGCACCTTGCCTGGGACGAGAACTGTGTCGCCCTCTTTGGTATTCTTCTCGATTTTTCCAACATTAACACTCGCCATGCCTCGCCTTGGCCTAGAAAGCCTTCTCGCTATGTCAGCCCAGATGGGCGCTTTGTTTTTCTTGGAAGCCTTTTCGAGGAACACGATGAGCTCCCTCACTTCTGGTATTTCGGTTTGTCTGTCCATATCATCATCCTTTTTGATTTTTTTGAAGCATCACTTTGCATATAAAAATGCGGGGGATGGGATTTTTGGGCGACTTCTTCTTTCTTTTTCCTGGGTTTTTCTTTCTTCCCAAGAAAGAAAAAGCCAGAACCCACGCAGCCGCTAGGGCACAGGAGTTCCAAAGCCAGTTTTCCCCAGGCTTTTGTGAGCCCGACGAACAAAAGGCTGCCTCAGTCCTGCGCATTTGACCTGACTCTGCCACCCCCGCAAAATCGTGAACTCACGATTCTTTTAATCCAGCCTCCAATTCGTCGCACTTCAGTTCGAGAAGTTCGAGCGTCTTTTTCATTATCTGCTTCGGAGTAAGCTGCCCGAAGGATTCCATGTGAAAATCGAACGTGTCCTTTTTGTCGTCGCTGTACTTGTAGGTTATTAGGCACGCCTGATGCTTGGCATGCTTCTTCGCAGCCCCAAGCTTCGCTTTCGCCTCGAGCCGTATGGTCTGGCCCTCAGTAAGCTTGAGCAGCGGTATTTTCTCGTTCGCGACATCGATTTTCTTATCAGTGCTCTTGAGCGATTCAGAGTAGATTGTGCCCGGGCCTTGGCCTTCGAGCATGAACGAGATTTCGTCCTTCTCGGTGTATTTCGGGTCCGTTGTCAATGGCACAAGCGCGAGCCTGTTCGCAAGGTATTCGTCGAAAAAGGCCGAGGTGTTCTCGTAGAATGTCACATCCTCTATCGCAAAGGTGGGGATTTCGGACAATGCAATCCTGCGCATCGCATTGGCGAACGCTACAGTCGCCTCTGTGAGCCGGAAGTCCATCTCCAACTCATCGCATTTGGTTATATCAATTTTCATAGGCTCACACCCTGCGGCCCCTCCTTCCGCCCGGCCTCTTTGTGGTGTCGGTCGGTATGGGGGTCACGTCCTCGATTTTACCTATCCTCAAGCCTGACCTCGCAAGAGCCCTGACAACTGCCTGCGCTCCCGGGCCCGGAGTCTTCGCCCCATGGCCCCCTGGGGCCCTTATGCGAATGTGAATCGACGTTATCCCCCTTAGCTTCGCTTGGTCGGCTGCCTTGAAAGCAGCCTGCATGGCGGCGTAGGGCGAGCCTTCTTCCCTATCGGCTTTCACAATCATCCCGCCGCTTGCCTTTGCGATTGTCTCAGCCCCGCTCAAATCAGTAATCGTTATTATGGTGTTGTTTTTCGAGGAGAATATGTGGGCAACTCCCCATCTCGTTTCGCCACGAACAATCTTTTTCACAATAGTTGCCTTGTCCGATGGCTCTTCGGGCGCTTGGGCTTGTTGTGCAGGAGCCTGAACCGGGGCTGGTTTTGGTTCTGGTGCCTGGGCTGGAGCCTGCGCCTTCTCGGCTTTCGGTTCCTCGTTCACAGGTTCATCCTTCTCATTCTTGCTCATCCAATCACCGTCAAGAGGCTTTTGGGGCCTTTCCCTCGCCCCCGCCTGAGTTTATGTCAATTGCCTTGTAGTATCCAATCAGCTTCTCTTGCGAGACCGGAACGACGTATCCGGGGACCGACACTTTTTTCCCGCTGATTGAAATGAAGCCGTGCTTTATCAGCTGCCTGCTCTGCGGGAGAGACTTGGCAAATCCCTTCTTGAAGACCTGCGTCTGGAGCCTTCTCTCGAGAATGTCCCTGAGAGTAAGCGACAGTAAATCCTCAATGCTCGTTGTCTCAGTGCCTAGGCCTAGGCGCACGACTTTATCAAGTAGCTGCTTTGCCAGAGCCTTGCCCTGCTCACCTTTTGACAGGAGCTTCCTCGCTTCACGCCTTACCTTGCCCAGCTGGGCTTTCGCCTTCCAGAGCTCGCGCGTGTTCTTCAGGCCGTATTCCTCTATGAGGCCGCTCTCCTCCGCTATCCTGGTGCTGTCCCACAATTTCCTCGGGGACTCATATTTTTTCTTAAGTGTTCTTGGATCGCCCATCTAAACAACCTCACTTTTTATCAGTTTTTGTCTCCTCTTTCTTTGCCGGGGCAGCGGCGGTGGCTGCAGCGGCAGCACCCGGGGCTGCGGCAGCAGGCCCTCCTGCCTTCATCGCGATGGACTTTCTTATGACTCCTACGGACATCCCTGTCCTTCCAGTGCTCCTCGTCCTTTGCCCGCGGACTTTCTGGCCGTAGGCGTGCCTATAGCCCCTCCACGTGTTCAATAGCTTCTCTTTCTCAATGTCTTGCTTTACCGTAAATGTGAGATCTGTGCCCGTCATGTGCCTGTCCTGCCCTGTCTCGTTGTCCTTCCGCCTGTTCGTCATGTAGCTCGGTACCCCGAACTTTACTGGATTCGAGAGCATGTGCTCAACTTTTTCAATCTGCTCTTCGGAAAGCGAGCCGACCACGGTTGAATCCGGAAGCGAGAGCTCCTTCAGGACTACTTCTGACATTATTTCAGACGTCCTAATCCCGACTCCCTTTATTTTCGTGAGAGCCCTCTTAAGGGAGAGGTCCCCTCGCAAATCCTTTCCGGTAATCCTTACGATGCCCTTAATCTCCTTTCCTTCGACCTTGAGGTCTTTTGGAACTTCTTTGTCTGTTTTCTTTTGTTTCATGCACAGCCAACTCCTTCATAAGTTTAAAAGCGCCGGGGATGGGATTTTTGGGCAGCAAAGAGACGAGCGGTCTCTTCCTCGTTGTTTCTTTCTTTTTCCAAGGTTTTTCTTTCTTTTTTGAAAGCCTCGGTGGTTTCTTTCTTTTCTAAAGAAAGAAAAGCTTGAACCCATGCGGCCCGTGAGGACCATATGCTACCGGGGCGACTCGAGGTTTCCCCCGAATCGGATTCCAGGCATACGCGTTACCAGGTTCCGCCACCCCGGCATTAATGCGATATCGGACACGAAGATATATTGCACAAATAATTTCTTGCGCCCCGAGGCGCCGCTTTTTTAATTTTATGTTTTTTCGTGCCCTTCCTTACCAGCATCGGGGATACGTCCCTTTCTTCATCATCACCTTCTCAGTTGTTGTCACGAGCCCTTTCTCCATCGAGAGGGCGCCTTCCCAGCCGACGAGCGCTTTCCCGAAGGAAACGAGCTCGCCCTTGAGCGTGAAGATGGCGACATCGTCGCCCTGCGCAAATCCCTTTTCAAGCCTCGAAATTCCGGGAGCTGCAAGCGGTGCGCCCGAGCACAAGGCTTCTACTGCCTGATCGGCGACCCATAGCTTTTTTGGGGATACTGAGCTCTCGAACGGGAGGACGCATGCGCGAATCTCCCTTTCTTGGCCTTTCTCCTTCCAAAGCCAGTAGGCGTCACTCAGGTCTTGAAGCGAATGGGAATCCTTCTCGCTGAATACGCCGGCTTTCGTTCTTCTTAGCTCGCTCATGTGGGCTCCGCACCCCGCGAGCTTTCCCATGTCAAAACACAGCTTGCGGACATAGGTTCCTGCCTGGCATCCTACCACGAAGAGAACTTCGGGTGAGTTAATTTCTAGAATATTAAGGTAATAAACCTTTCTCTTGCGGGGCCGACGGGCTACCGCCGAGCGGACTGGAGGAGTTTGGGTGAGTTCTCCCACGAATTTCCCCATGACGCTCCGGATTTTCTCGTCGGAAAGCTTTGCGTGGTAGCGCATGGCGCAGACATACTCCTTGTCCGATTTGGCCAGGTAGGACATCCCTCTCGTCGAGCGGTTGAAGCCCACCGGCAATACTCCGGATACCCTTGGATCAAGGGTTCCCGAGTGGCCTGTCTTGTTCGCGCCGATGATCCGTCTCGCCCATGCGGAGACCTCGTGGCTCGAGGGCCCGCAAGGCTTGTCTATAACCGCAATGCCCATGTCCAGCAATTCCTCAACTGTTCTCTCGTCCGGGCGCTTCCCATATTTCATGTCGGTCTCGAAATCCTTTTTTACAATCGCTTCATTTTTTTCCATAAGCTCAAGCCAGGGCCTTGGCGGCTTCCTCGTCACTGCCGATAGCCATCATTTCCTCTGTCGGCACAAGGTGCCTCCTGTTGCATTTTCTCCTCTTCTTCCGATCTTTGCAGAGGACCTCTACGAAATTCTCGTCGAGAATGTTCACAACAACGCATTTCGCTCCTTTTTCCCTGCCGAAGTTCTTCACGCAGACCCTTCCCTTTTCGAATGTTCCCATCAAACGCACCTCTTAGCTTGGACAACGACCAGATACAAACAACCCCGCTCGCCCGAACATGCGAACAAAAAAACCAAAAACTCGCTCGCACGGTTCGCTCGAGATTTGCGCCCTCGGGGGCGCCGGGATTGTTTGTTTTTTTTTATTTTTTTGTTCCGGGTTTGTCCCTGACCCGAGTTCATTGCTTATTTTTATTCGCACCTCTTTTGCATCTTTGATTTTTTTAATGATTGGGCAGTAAGAACTATCGCATCGGCGATATCCTCGGGCAATATGTGGTCGGTCTTTATTATGAGGTCGAAAATGCCCTTGTCCGTGATATCGATTCCGTAAAGTTTTTTGTAGCGGGTGATGTTGTCCTTGTCGCGCTTCTTCAGGTGGGCGAGAGCGGCCTTCTGGCTCATCTTCTCCCTCTTCGCAATCCTCTTTGCCCTCGTCCCCTCGCTTGCATCAAGCCAAACCCGCAAACCCGCTTTCTTCACGGTCCAAGGAGCAAGCCACGTGGTGACAACGCAATTGCCCTTTCCCGCTGCCTTAGCAACGCGCTTGTCGAACTCCCGGTCGATTTTCTCATCCTCGCGCGCCATCTTCTGGAATTCCATCAAATCGATTCCCATATCCCGCGCATAGTCCTTGAATGTATATTCAATTGTTTTGAGCTTCAGCATTTTCGCGACAAGCTCTCCGACAGTATTCTTGCCGCTCCCTGACATTCCCGCAATGGTGATTATCATGGTTTTGCCTCCTGAGGGCCGAGCTTTTTCTTAGCTTCGCCGAAAAGCCAAATCCCGCCCTGGGCAAAGAGCCCTATGAACACTACCGCGACCCAGAACCACCCGTATGTCCCGAAGTCGCTCCTGAAATTCGGGAAGCCTTCGAACATTTGCCCGAAATTCAGCGAGAAAAGGTGCTTCAGGATTTGCATCGGGAACAGCGGGACCGGGACGGGCGTCTCTATTTCAAAAACCGGGAATTGGTGCTTTAGGAATGTCGGCAGGATGAAAAGCAGCGGGAAGATGAGCAGCAGCGGCACGAATTGGTACCTCATCGACTCCATCATCAGCGAAGGAATCCTGCGCTGGTCGAGGTCGGCTTTCTTCAGTTTCGAATCGTTGTTCGACTTGAGCGCCTCGGTATAACGCTTGTTTATGTCCTGCATCTCTTTCTGTATTTCTTTCACTCTCGCGGGATTGCCGAACTTCCTCTGGGCAAATTGCGCGAATATGGCATAGAGCGCCGCTATGATTGTGATGGAATAGAATATGACTGAATACTGCGAGAACGGCTCTACCTGCATCCCCAACGCGCCTCCAAGACCTTCCTCGCTTCATTCGCGGCGCGCTCGAGCTTCCCGTCTGCGTTCTCGATTATTGCCGCCGGGGCTCCCGAGATTGCCGAGTATGCGAATAAATAGGATTTGTTTATGTTTATGAGCTCCTGAATCTGCTCCTCGGTCTCTATGTCCCTGACCCGGGTCACATCCTCCTTGCGCCTCCGGATTACGTCCTTAGGGGGGGCCGTAATGAGGACAAGCTCTTCGATGTTCACGTTGTCGAACAAGGCTTTCGAAAGTCCCGGCAGATAGCCCGCCGGCGTGCTGACAAGGGCGTGTGTGTTGAGTATGAAGTTGCCCTCCATCTTCCCTAGGGCTTTTGCGACGGCGAGCTGGAGCGCCCTTTGCTTATCAAGAGGCATCTTGCGCATCTCATCCCTGTTCGCAACAAGCTTCTTCTTCATTGCTATCTCGAACATAAGGTCCCCGTAATTGACTTCCTTGAAATCGGCAGAAGAGCCTTCCTTCGCTTTCGATAGAACCGTAGTCTTGCCTGCGCCTGGCGTCCCGAGAACAATAATCATCTTCTCACCCCACGAAGTTCCTCAGCTGCGGGTAAATGTCGAACATCCGCTGGGCTGAAAGCTCCTCGTACAGCTTATGCAGTATGCCCACTGTGAGCAGGATTCCCGTGCCTGTTCCGAGCGCGCCTGTCAGGTCGGCGAATGCCGCAAGAAGTCCGACGAAAATGCTGCCAAGAATCGTTATTGTCGGGATGTATTTGTCGAGCACCGATTCGATTATCCTCGGGTCGCGCCGAAAGCCTGGCACTTGAAGCCCGGACTTCTGGAGCTGCTTCGCTACGTCCTTTGCCCCCATGTTCGTCGTCTCTATCCAGAATTTCCCGAATATCACGCACAGTATGACCATCGAGATAAGATAGGTGAAGACGTGGAAGTATTCGGGGATATTGGACACCGGGGTTGGGCCCGAGAGGTAAGTGAAATAAGACCTGTATCCGCCGGTCAAGGTAACCGGGTTTATGTAAATTGGGCTTATGAAGTAGAGGAAACCGTCCCGAATCCTTCCCGTAGCATCGACTGACGCGACTAGGGGCACGATGTCGGTCCCAAAAAGGACCATGCTTTTGCCGACAAGCGCCCTGCCCCACATCTGCATGTTGAGCATCAGCGCTGATGCAAGAATTACGGGAATGTTTGAGACATACAGGAACTTTATCGGGTACCTGCCACCGAAGCCTCTTGCTTGCCCGAAAGAGAGCGGAATCTCGACCTTCATGCCTTCGGCATAAGTTACAATTAGGAATACGAGTATCGTGAAGATTATTGGAAGCACCGCCACCAAAGCATCTGATATCGCTGTCGCCCCTCCACTTCCTGACAGTATGCCTACCATTGAAGTCGCCGGGTCGATGCCCCAGCCAAAAACCAGTGCAAGCGACCCTTGGATGACGGCGAGCGAGACCCCGGCTGCTATGAAGAGGCTGACCCCGGAACCGAGCCCGTGCTTCGAGACGACCTCATCAAGATAGAGGAGTATTATCGAACCGAAAGCAAGTTGAAGAACCACGAAGATTTGAGTGAGTATGATGCTGCCAAAAAGCGGAGCCACGTTGCTGGCCGGGGCGCCAAAGACGGTGATGCTTCCGGTCAGTATATAGACCGCGGCTTCGAAAAAGCAAAGGATAAGCGCAAGAAACTTCTGTGTGCCTGAAAACAGCGACTTGTCGGTCGGATTGGTCAAGTCGATATCGATGACTTTAGCTCCAACAAAAAGCTGGAGGAATATCGACGCGAGAACGATGGGACCGATGCCTGTTGTGATCAAGCTTCCTATCTTGCTCGCCATTATCATCTGGAGGAACTCGAACTGTCCTCCGGTCTGCACCACGCCTATAGGATAAACGTGGTACATTACGAAGAAAATCAGAAGCGCGACGCCCGTCCACATGAGCCTCTCATTCAAGACGGGGGCTCGGACCGGGCTCTTGACTTCAGGAAGAAACTTAATGAACGGCCTCATTGGGTCTAGTTTCATCGGATCACTCCGTTTTGGCCTCGCCGCCTGCCTTCCCTATCTTCGCCTTGGCTTTTTCTGAAAAGGACTTGGCTTTGACCAGAACGGGGCTTGTTATTTTTCCTGAGCCGAGGACCTTGCCCTCGAACGAGCACTCGTATTTCTCTTGGCTTTTCTTGAGGTCTCCCTTGTCTGCCATCCGCTGTATGTCGTTTAGGTCGATTGTGGGCAGGCGCTTCTTCTTGTTTGGCCTTACGAACCCATGCCTTCCAAGATGGTCCGGTTCGTAGGCGGCGAAATAGGTCCACCTGGCCTTCTGCGGGCCAGCGTTCCCGCTGCCTCCGCGGGAGCCCTTTCCCCTGCGGTTCTTCGTGTTGCCCGCTCCCCATGACCTAGAACCGTGGTATTTGTGCTGTCCTCGTTTCCTGTGCCTTACAACCACAATAACAACCTCACATAACCATAATTATTAACTTACATCATCCTCTTGAGCAATTCGCCCATCTCTCCTTTCCTGTTCCCGAGCGCGCCTTTTGGGTGCACGAGCTTGATGAACCCATGGCCCTTCCTCGGCGGATGGAGCCTGAAGACTTTCTTAATCCCGATGGCATCAAGGCCAACCTCGGAATTCAGGAACTTTGAAACGAATTCGTCAATCGACTTGAAGCCGGCTTTCGAGATGTCTTCCGGGGTTATCCTCTTGTTCCCGACCTTCATCCCCCTTTTCATCACAAGCGCTCCGAGCGTTTCCTTGTCGACTTCTCCCCAGGTGAGGTAGTCCTTGCAGAGACTAATCATGCCTGCCTGCCGCTCGCCCACTATCGAGCAGTGGTTCACTCTTGTGAGCCCGAGCATCCTCATGGTATCGTTTAGCCTGCCGGGCGTGTCCACTGAACCACGGACTCTCACGACTGCAATCTTTTTTCCTGCCATCTTCAAACACCTGCATCAAACATGAAACCCTAAGCTGCCTTGTTCTCGTTTCCTCCTGTTGTCTCGACTGCCCCACTTCCGTCGGACCCGGTTTCGCCTGTTCCGGTTTCCTTTCCCTTGTCCTCGCCCTCGCCCGCCCCTTCAGCTTTGGGTGCCTCTGCCTCCGGTTGCTGGGACGGCTCCTCAGTCTCCCAGCTCCCGACGAATTTCATCCTGTTGAGGCTGTCAAGCGCTTTGAACACCGCCATCGCGGAGTTATAGACATTGCTCGTTTTCCCTCTTGAGAACGCCCAGGCGTCCTTGACTCCTGCAAGGGCGAGCACTTTCTTCACGACATCGTTTGAGACTATGCCGACACCTCTCGGGGCCGGCTTGAGTGTTATTACAACGCTTCCATTGTGGCCTATGACTTTTATCGGGACCGTGTGCTTCTTCCCGCACCCACACTCCCATGAGCCGCAGCCCAGCGGGACTTTTATGAGGTTCCTTTTCGCGTGCCTTATTCCCGTCGTAATGGCTGGCCTCGTCTCGTCGGCCTTCCCGACGCCAATCCCGACGTGGCCGCTCCCGTCGCCCACTATGACGACTGCCCTGAACTGCGATTTCCTTCCGTTTTGGGACATCCTCTGGGTCATCGAAACCTCAATGACCTCATCCTTCAGGTTCGGCACAAGGGCATCGATTATCTGGTGCTCGAGAATCGGCTTGCCCATCTCGAAGATTTGGTCAATGGAGATTATCTCCTTGCTCATGACCCTCTTTCCGATATCAGTTTTAGGGGCCCAGTCTTCCTCCTCCTCTTCGCGCGGGGGCCTTGAACGTGAATCATACTTTGGTCTGCCTTTAGCCACTGACGTCACCTCGTGAAATGGAACCCTTCGCCTTCTCGAAAAGCCCCGAAATCTGCTCGGGCTGCACGCCCGCCTTTATGTAAGCGGAAAACTTCTTCTCGTACTCGGGCTTGCCCTTGAGTGCCTTTGCGAAGCTCTCGATGTGGGCGCCCTTCTCCCTTGCTGCGTCGCTCATTCCTTCTCCTACTGCGAGCGAAACTCCGGCGCCTATCGCACCCTGCGCTGCTGCGAAAAGCACAGAGCCCTTCGAGGGTGTCTGAAGGCCGATGTCGAGAACGGAGCTCTTCACCCCTTTCCCCATCGCCTTTTTCGCTGCGAGCATCCCAGTCAAGTAAGCTGTTGGCGTGTTGCATCTCTCAGGCCAGCCGAATTTTGAAAGCTCCTTTGACATCGCGGAAACGATGGTCCTGTCGCCCCCGTCCGCGTATTCTATGAATTGCACGAGCACGTGCTTCGCGCTTTTCCTCACGACCATTCTCGGGACATTGGATTTCACTAGCCCGAGCCTTTTCGGGTAATTCGTGAGGCTGTCGCGCCTCCGTCTCATCGGAACTTCGTACGCCGGCCCTGTTGCCATACCCATAACATCAACTCATAACCCGGCTTCGCGTGTTCGAGCGCCCGGGTTCTTTAACCCGGTTCGCTTCGCGCTTGCCATTCCCATATTTCTCAACTCATCAATCTAATTCAGCCTGATTCAGCTTTTGACCATCCCTGCTTCTTTCATGTGCGTTAGGAGCTGGTTCTTTCCCTTGAACGCCCCTCCTTTTATCATCCTATAGGTTATCCTGTAAGCCTTGCCATCAACTTTCCCCTCAGTAAGCAAGTCCTTGAGAAGCTTGCGTTGGGACCTGACCCTCGCCATCCAGGCCTCCTTCTGCGGGAGCCTCGAATGCTTCTTGCCCTTCATCGCACCCGAGCCTCTGCCCCTCCCTTTCTTCCTTTGGGCGTGCCTGGCCCGGGCCCTCCAGCGGGCTACGCCTTGCTTTTGCTTGCGCGTGATTATGCCCGAGCTGATGAGCCCCCTCACGTCTTCGCGCGTGAGTGCTTCCTCAATCTTTTTCATCTCGTTCGGATTGAGCACTATCCTGCTCTCTCCGCACTTGAGCAATTCTGCTGCGAGCCTTCTTATCGTCTTAACGGACATTCATTCCACCTTGTACTTCAAGCATTCAAGACTGTTAGTTTCAATTCTTCTGCCTTCTTCACTATGAGCAACCTCTTTTTCTTCCCGACGCTCCCCCCAATCCGAACGAGCCTCCCCTTCACCTGCGCGAGCTCGGCGGGGTTGTGGACGAGAACTTCATATGCGCCAAGAGGGTGTATCCCCCGCATATTGCGGGCATTCCGCCACCCGATGTTGGGTTCGCTGCCGAACTCCTTGAGCTTGAGCTTCTTCTTGTTGTCGCTTCCCCTTGGCCTTTTCCATCCGTCTTTTATCCTCCTGCGGGTGGTCCTGCCGTAGTTGGCGCGCCTGAAGTTCGGCTTGTCTCGTTTCCCCTTGTTCACCATAAACATCACTCATTTGCCTTATTCGTTCACCGGGTAGAGCCCATCCTGGAACACGCGGGAGTCTCTTTTCTTAATCTTCATCGCAGTCGTTATGTTGGCCATCGTCTGCCCGATGTCCTCCTTGTCGAGACCTGAGAGGAATACCTCCTGGCCCTTCACTTCGACCTTGGTCGCGCCTGCAATTTTAGCGCGCCTGGGCTTTTTCTCCCCTTGGAAGTTCTTTATCATTATGAACGGCGCCTTAACCTCGACGGTTATCGGGAAGTGCGCATAGAGGAGCTGCATTTTCCTCGCGTAACCCTCGCTAACGCCTACGAACATGTTCTTTATGTGCGCCTCAATCGTATTCATTGTCATGAGGTCGGGCGCGCTTGCTGTAACGGAGCCCTCCTTCGCCTCAATCTTAAGGTCCTTGCCCGGGAAAGCCCTCGAGAGCTTGCCTTTGGGGCCTTCTACCGAGACCTTGCCGCCTTCGATTGAAACCTTCACTCCTTCAGGAACTTTTATCATCGTAATCCCCTTTAGTAAATGTACGCGATTAGCCTTCCGCCAATATTCTTCTTCTTCGCGTCGAAATTGGTCATTATGCCTCTCGAGGTTGAAACCACGAGAAGGCCGAAGTCCTTGCTCGGGATGTATCTCTGCTCCCACTTGTTCCAGTCCTGGTTCTTCACCGGGAAGCGGGGCTTTATTGTTTTGCAGTCGTTAATCCTGCCGAGCAATCTCACCTTGAAGGAACCGGACTTGCCGTCATCCACCATCTCGAAGTCACCTATGTAGTTGTGAGATTGGAACAGCGCGAGGACTTCCTTGATGAGCTTTGATGCTGGTCTTATTGAGCAGTCCTTCTTTCCCACTATCTCATGGGTCTTTATTACGTTGAGCGCATCTGAGAGCGGATCGTTAGCCATTGCCATCACCTAAAATTTCCTGAATCCTACCTCTTCTCCTACTTCCCTGAAACACCTTCTGCAAACCGTGAGGTGGTATTTCCTTATGAGGCCCCTCGCAGTCCCGCAAAACCTGCATTTCCTGTTGCCTTTGCCCTTGAACTTGGACTTGAGCTTTTTTGACGCCACAGTCTTCTTGCTCTGGGACTCAGACATTAGTACCACCTTGATCAATCTTCACGTTCATTCCTTTCACGAAAGCAATTCCTTCGTCGCGAGTGAGCTTGTGGGCTTTCCCGACCCTGCCCTTCGCGCGCCTTCTTGTTGCTACTCGTGCTCCCCTTCTCCTGAGAGTGACGCAGACATCGAAACCGATAATCCCGATTTTCGGGTCGTATTTGACGCCAGGGAAATCGATGTATTCCTTCACGCCGAACGAGAAGTTCCCGTTCGCATCGAAAGAGCGCTCCTGAAGGGTGTTCTCAACTGCCTTCAACGCACGCTCGAGCACGTCCTTTGCGGCCTTTCCCCGAAGAGTGACTTTCGCACCAATCTTGTCCCCTTTCTTTATCTTGAAGACGGGGTTCCTCACCTTTGCACAAGTCGCAACAGGTTCCCTGTTCGATATCAGCCCGAGGAGCGTCTTCGCGTTCTCGAGCTTCTGCCCGGACTCTCCAGTGCCTATGTTGAGCGTAACTTTTTCGACCAATATTTCCCTCATCGGATTCTTGTTTTCTTCCATCCCAAACACCAATCAAATAAATTACTCAATCACGAACAGGCAAGGCTTCGATGTGATGAATGCCCCACCCTCGCCATCCACGTGGGCCTCGTATTTCCTGTTCCCTACCATCCTGAGCTCCTTGAGTGTGCAGATTTTGCCGGCATGCTTGCCTTTGATGATGAGGCAGTGGGCACCCGGGGCGAGCTTCAGCAGCCGTTCTATCTTGTTCTCCGGAAGCGTGAGCTTCACCGAATCGCCGACCCCGTAATTGCTGTCGCCAGGGACGGTTTTTCCGTCGTGCAACCCGAGCATTATCTTCCCTTTCCTTACCTTGACCTTGCTCCGAATCCTGCAGAGCTTCGCCTTCGCCTCTTCAAGGGTTACCTCGTTGAGCGTGAGCCTCTCGTGGCTGTCTATGCCTATCCTATATCCCTTGCCCACTTTCGGAAGCGTAACAACATCCATCAGCCCAACTGGGAAGTCCGGGCTCTTGATTTTTCTCCCATCAACGAATACTTCGCCATGGTTCAAGATGAATTTCATCTCGCGAGAGCTTGCGGCTAGTCCCAGGTAGTCGCGCACGAGGACTCCTATGGGAATCGAAAGCTCGAGCTTGTGCGGGCCCGGGCTTGCCTTTATCAGCCACTCATGCGTTTTCTTCGGCACTTTAAGCGCCCTGAAGGATGAAATCCTTTTCAAGTGAGATGAGCCTCCTTTCTTAGCCATTAAACCAACCCCTAACCCTTGCCCTTCTTCCTCGCGAGGAGGGCTTTCCGTTCATTGTCGTTAAAATCTCCATCCAGCATGAGAAGCTTTGAAGGCCTGATTGAGACGAGGACTTCCCCTCCCTTTGCCTTCCTTGTTACTATCCCTTCTATGAACACCAGCGAACTCTTGAGGTCGACTTCGGATATCTTCCCGGTCTTGCCAGCATGAGAGCCTCGCATTATCTTGACCCTGTCGCCCTTCCTGACCGGCAGGCTCCGTGCCTTCGTATTGAGCTTTGCTTTTAGCTCCTTGGAGAGGTGGACGGCAACAAGCGCGTGCTTCTCGTGGAGCTTCGCCTCGTACATGGCCTTTCTCTGAGTCCTTGGCTTCGTCGGCATAATCATGACCTCTAAACAACTGCTGCCGCGATTGCGGCAACCTTGGGGTACCTGTCGGCTACTTCGCGCGCAATGGCACCCTTGATTTCGGTCCCTTTCGGGAGACCCTGATCATCAATCAATATCGCTGCATTGTCTTCGAACGCGAGCCTGTAGCCCATCGGGCGCTTAATTGTCTGCCTCTGTCTTATGATGACTGCAGTTTCGACTTTCTTCCTCATCTGCGGAGTCCCCTTCTTGACTGCAACAACTACAACGTCCGCTATTCCGACTTTCGGCTGCCTCGATTTCCTGCTCCTCCACTTCTTCACTCCGATTATCTGGATTATTTTCGCTCCGCTGTTGTCATCGCAAATGAGCCTTGAGCCAGTTGAAAGGCCGCGTGTGATTTTAGACTCAATTCCTTTCATAATTTCACCCTAGCTACCTGCTCTTCCTCTTTTTCGAGTTCTCTTTCTCGGCTTTCGCGAGGATTTTCGTCACTGTCCAGGATTTTGTCTTGGAGAGCCTCCTGCACTCGCCAATCTCAACAATATCCCCCAGTTTTGCGCCGATGCATGGCGGGTTGTGGGCTGCAATCTTGGATTTTCTTCTCGCGTACCTTTCGTATTTGGAGATGTATTTCACGAGGTCCCGTTCAATTATGACCGAGTTTTTGCCCTTGTCACTCACGACCTCTCCCTCGGTCCTTGAGCCGCGGACCTTGACATCGCCATGAATATAACACTTTGAATCTTTGCATTCCACCATCAAATCACCAATCTCGGGAGCATCACTTCATTCTCTTCATCAACTTCTTCGGCCTGTCTTCGGGAGCATAGCAGACTGCGCTCCCGTCAATTTTCACCCAATCGCCGGGCCCGACCTCGATTTCGAACACCGAAGAGTTCTTTGGGATTCGCTTCTCGAACCCATCCGCATCCTCGAGCACGAGCATGTTCTTCGTCTCATCGACGACCTTGCCGGCTATGCCTTCCATCGCACGGCAAGAGCTCTTGCGAATCCTTGCGTTCAGGCCAATCCACTCGTGGGCCAGTGCGTTATCCTTGTTGAGCATGGACATCCGCTCATCGGACGGTGATGCTGTGTTCGGAGTACCCCATCGAAACCAAAAGGGATTTTATTTTGTCCTTGTGGTCCCCCTGGAGCACGATTGACCCGTCTTTCGCGGTCCCGCCGCACGCCAGCTTGTGCTTGAGTTCCTTCGCCGTCTTGTCGAGAACGTCCTTCTCGAGGCCCTCGACAATCGTGACGAGCTTCCCGAAGCGCTTCTTGGTGGAATACACCTTGATGCGCTGGGATTCCTCCTTCTCAAGCACGTCGCACGCACAGATATCCTTCAACAACCCGCATTTTGGGCATATTTCAGGCATTGCTCCCAATCACCCCATTTTTTTCTTCGGAGCCTCGGCCTTCTTTTCTGCTGGCTTGGCCCCTTTTTCCTTTTCCTTTTTTATCGTGAGCATTCTCGCAATCGTCCTCCTCATCTCCTTTATCCTGCCGGGATTGCTCGCTTTGCCGCCGCTCGCAACAGTCCCCCTCTCAGTATTCAACTCTAAGGAGAGCTCCTCGATTTTCTTTTCCAAGAGGTCCGGGGAAAGTTCCCTTGCCTCCTTCACACGCACGATTGCCATAATCATCAGCTTCAACGCTAGTTCTACTCTTTCTTTTCCGCCTCGGCCTCATTCACATCGGCCTTTGGGGGGCGGATTTCCGCGGCTTTCGCGGGGGCATCGATTGCCTCTGGAAGTTCCGCTGAGCTTATCACCCTTGGAAGCTCAATCTTCTTCGCCTCCTTCTTGTCCGGGAATTTCGTCCCTGGCGGGACTATTTTCACTACGACCCCGATTGCCCCCGATTTGGGGTAAGCGGTTATCGACGCGATTTTCACAAGCCTTGAGGGCTCGCCTGCTTTCGGGAGATATCCTGCAGAGACCCGAAGCCTCTTGGACCTTCCTCCCTTCGCGGCAATCTTCCCGCTTGCGATTATCTCGGCGCCGAGAGCCCCGGCGTCCATTATCATCTTGAGCGTTGCGTGAAGAATCCTTCGGATGTTCTTGCCCATTTCAATCATTTTCACGGCCTTTTTCGCCATGAGCCTGGGCTCGAGCTCCACTGTCGGAACTTCTACCACACTTATTTGCGGGTTGTCTATCCGGAATTCTTTCTGGACCGCAGTTGTGAGGTCGTTTATGGTTTTTCCTCTCTTGCCAATAACGCGGCCCGGATTCGTGACTGAAACCGCAATCCTCGTAACCATTGGGGTCCTCTGTATGTCGACGTGGGAGAAACCTGCCCTGTCGAGCTCTTTCTCAAGGAACACCGCTACCCGGTACCTGTTTATGGAATCCTCGATGAATTTTCGTTCAATTGCCAATATTCCATTCCCCCAATCCATTTCAAATCTCACTTTTTCATTCTTTCAGTGCGAGTGTTGGCAGGAGTGCCCTCCTTGTGCTCGTGAGTGTGATTCTCTGTTTCGTGCTTGTGCTCGTGTGGGTGTTCGTGGGTATGCTCCTCCTCTTTGTGCTCATGGGCATGTTCGTGGCCCTCGTGGGCGTGGTCATGTTCGTGCCCTTCGTGTGAATGGCCCTCTCCCTCGTGCTTGTGTTCGTGAGAGCCATTTTTCTTCTCTTCTTCCTCTTTTTTCTTCTCTTCCTTCTTCTCCTGCGCCCTCTTCTTTATGACGCTTGTGAGGTGCGCAGTAAGCCTCTTCGACTCTTCGCTAACGAGCTTGTCCTTGTCCGCTTTCGAGAGCGCCGCTTTCGCTTTGGCTTTCAGCTTGCCGAAGGAGTTCACCGCCTCTGGCGACTCCTCGAGGACGATTTCGATTATCGCTGTTTCGTAATTTGACCTCCTGCTTGTCCCCTTCGGTGCCATTCTGGGAAGAATCAACTGCTTGTTCGCGCAAGCGTGCTTGACCACGAGGTCGTCTCCCATCCCCTTGTAGGCTGCATTCGCTATCGCGTTTTTTAGGAGCGTGAGGACAATCTTCGCGGATTTCTTCGGGTATCTCCCCTTCTTGCCGCCGAGCTCGTGCCTGTGGCCGAGGTGCTTGTTGTGCTTCCTGTAGAGTATTGGGGTCGTCCCTTCGGAAACTTCCTCAAGAAGCGCGAGAGCCTCGTCAGTAGTCTTGCGCCTGATTGCATCGCAGACGGCGCCAAGGTCCTTGAACGACGCGTCTATGTCGTGGGCCTGCGCCTTGGCAAACTTTGCGCTTGTTTCCTTGTACGAGTATCCGTAGTTTGGCATTTCGACAACCCTACTTCAGCGGTATGAACTTGCTTCCCCTCGTTGCTCCGACTCCTGGGCCCGAGTGAAGTACCCTGCCCGTCGTATGGGCCAGGTCCCCAAGCCTGTAGCCGACCATTTCAGGGGTAATCGCGACATTCTTGAACTCCTTCCCGTTGTGAATTCCGAACTTGAGGCCGACCCATTCCGGGAGAATCACTGCTTCCCTCGACTGTGTCCTTATGGTGACATCCTTGCCATCGAGCTTGAGCTTCCTCGCCTTCCTAACTTTCGTAAGTAGCTGCTTGTATTTCGCTGCAGCGCGCATTACGGTCCTTCTCGTTCTTGATGTCAGAAGAGGCGTGAGCTCATCGAGCGTCATGTTACTGAGCTCCTCGATGCTCTTTCCCCTGTAAACGAATTTTCTTGCCATCGCAATCAGCTCTCAACACATAATATTTTTTTCAGTCTGGATTGTTTCAACCTTTTCAGTTCTGCCCGTCGGTCCTCTTGACCGTCTTGCGCCTTCCGGTGCTCCGTGCAGCGATATGCCCGACTTTCCTTCCAGGCGGAGCGGTCCTTGCGACAGGCGTCGGCCTTCCTGGGTGGTGCTGCTTGCCCCCGAACGGGTGCGCGACAGCGTTCATTGCTACACCTCTGACGTTCGGCCAGGTCATGTTCCTAGCGTGCATCTTGTGGTGGTTTGCGCCTGCTGTTAGCATCGGCTTCTCGAGCCTGCCCCCGCCGCAGATGACGCCGATTTGCGCCCTGCAGGAAGCGTCGAGCTTCTTTGTCTTCTTTGAAGGAAGAAGGACCGTGACCGTGTTCCCCTCGCGGGAGACAACGTATGCGCTTGTTCCCGACGAGCGGACGAAAATGCCGCCATTGCCCGGGTGCGCTTCTATGTTGAATATCGGAATCCCTTCCGGGATTTTCGAAAGCGGGAGAACGTTGCCGAATGCAATCTGCGCCGTTGTTCCCTGCTGGAACGTGTCACCGAGCCTTGCCCCTTCCGGCGCAAGAAGATGGAGCTGCTCCCCTGTCTCGAGCTTCACTTCCATGAGAATCGCAGTCCTCGCCGGGTCGTCGATGAACCGTGTTATCTGGCCGCTCACGAATGCGTTCCTTTCCTTCTCATCGTAATTCCTGTAAGTGAGCCGGGTGAAGAACCTGTGGGAGGGCCGCCTGTATGCTGAGGAGCCTTTCCCGCGCTTCTGTTGTATGAGCATCTTTCCCATTTTCACACCTACGCTATCTTGAGTTTCGCCGCTATGTCGTCAGCCGAATAGCCCTTCGCGAGCTTAATGAATGCCTTCTTCCTCCCATCTATCCCGTTCATCACATTCACTTTTTCGACTTTCACATTGTAGGTCTTCTCGATGGCTTCCTTTATCTGCTTCTTGTCCGCCCTCGAGTCGACCACGAAAACTATCTTGTTCTCGCGCTCAATCATGCCGACCGCTTTTTCCGTGGTGACGGGGTATTGGAGTATTCTCATCGAATCAACCTGACAATTTCTTTATCGCATTCTCGGTCCAAAGGGTTAGGCGGCCTGCGTGTGTTCCTGGGGCCAGTTGGCTCGCCTTCAGCTTGCCTACTATGGCAACATCGACGCCTGCCAAGTTCCTAGCGCCCTTGAGCGCTCCGCATTCGTCTCCGACTACGACGAGAACGGTCCTCGGTCCTTTCACGCCTCCCCTTCTCCTTCTCGCTATTCCCGTCAGCTTCTTCCTCTTCTTTCCCCTCTCGAGGTCTTTCTCGACTCCAAGGGCTGAAAGTGCTTTCAGGATTTCTTTTGTCTTCGCAATTTTCTCGAATCCGTCTTCGACTATGAGCGGGAACTCTTTGACCCCATCAACTGAATGCCCCCTTTCGGAAGCAAGCTCTTTCCTGCCTGTTGCTGCAATCGCGCTTGCCATTGCTTTTGAGTATTCCTTCCTGTTGATTTTCTCTATGAGTATTTTCTCAACTTTCGGCGGGTGAGCTCTCCTTCCCTTCACGGAGAAAGGAACGATTCTTACCCTGCCGAACCTGCCTTTCGGGAGCTTCTCCCTGGGCAATCTTGAAATTCCGTGGTTCTTTATCGAGCCGAAGTCCTCCTTCCTGCCCTTGTAGTCCGCACTCGTCTGAACACCGGCTTCCTTGAGCGAACCCTTGGGCTGGTACTCCCTCGTCTGCTCGGAAATGACGGCCCTCCTGATGAGGTCTGGCCGGACCGGCTCTGCGAAAGCTTTTGGCAGCTCGACCTGCCTGACCGCCTGGCCTTCAAGTGAATAAACGTTTGCTTTCATTTCTTGCACCAATCTTCTTGTTGAATTTGTCCCTTTCTTTGGGTTTGCCATTCAATCTTAACCTTGCTTTGAAGTTTTCGATACATATTTTATCTCTGGCTTCTTCGGCGCCGGGACAGTCCTCCAGGACTTCCTCATCCGAATCAGCCTCTTCTTCGGTCCGCCGACTGAGCCCTTTATGAGAAGGTAATCGTTCCTCACGAGCCCGAAATTGATGAACCCGCCGTCCGGGTTTATCTCCTCGGGCTTGTCGCTTATTTTTATAATCCTTTTCGCAATCTCGGTCCTCTTGTGGTAGCCCATCTGGCCTGCCTGCGGAGCCGTGTACATCACGCGTGCCGGGTGCCAGGGACCGAGTGTCCCGACGTGCCTCACTTTCCCGGTTGCCTTGTGCCTCTGGAGCTCGACGCCAATTCTCTTGACTGGGCCCTGCCAGCCCTTTCCGGTTGTCACGGAGACGAGGTCGACGTATTCGCCCTCCTTGAAAACATCAGCTGCCTTGATTTCCTTCCCGAGAAGTGCCTTGCAATACTCGAACTTGTCCTTGGCGCTCTTCCCGCCAACAGCCACTTCCATCTTCACGGGCCTTTTTGCGCCGATGTGTGTTTTGGAAGGAACCGCAGCCACAAGAGCCCGAATCTCGGTGACCTTGTCCAGGCTCTTCTCTATTGCCGAAAGGCCGTCGGTCTTGGGCAGAAAGAGGAGCTTTGAAATTTTTTCATCAGTTGAAAAAGCGTCGGAGAAAACCTGCGGGGCGAGAGACCTCGGGTCTTCCGAGTATGCCCGCAGGCCAAACATAATCATCGGAGGAACTTCAACAACAGTCACGGGCACGAGGATTTCCTGGTTCTTCGTCGCGGAGTGGCCGTCGTCAATCATCGTGATGTGCGTCATGCCGGCCTTGAAGCCCGCAAAGCCGAGAAGCGTGGACTCCTCTACCTTCGGCCAGCTGTTTATGCGGGGCATCTGGCTCTTTGCCCTTTTTCTCGGCCGTATCTGGAGCGAACCATGGCTCGGCCTGTTTCCTCTTGCCATAAAGATTGCCTGTAAAAATGAGTTGTTTTTTGAACCTTCGGAGGTATGCCCGGGGCATTTCTCAAAAGGTGGAGTTTTTCCAACCCATTGTGAATTTCGTCGCGGTTATCGGAGGGATAAACGCGATGGACAATGTTATACGAGGGAGGATTTATATAGGTTCCTACCTCGGCAGAAGCCTCGTTTTTGCTGGCCCTCCGCCGGCCAAGCCATGCCCCCGATTGACTCTTGGGAGGTCGACAGTCAAGCCATCCCCTGCGAGTGGATTGCGAGTTTTTGCGAGTTCTGTGGCGCGCGCAGCGAGCATGTCTCGCAATTGATCCTTGACATCTGCTGGTGTTTCTGGGAGACGACAAAGGCTAGAAAAGACGTTGGTTGTAGACTGGTCCTTATCTGTCCCGTTGATTTCAACATATCTTCGGATTGCTTCCGGCAGGCTATCGGTTGCTTTTTTCCTTACTGCTTCTGGAAAAGGACCACGTATGCCTTCTGACTTAAAAGGTAAAGGTCCTTCAAGTATAAAAGACATTATGTTGGGGGTATGTGTTTAGCCCCTGACGGCAGCCACTAATGCCCCTCTCGGCTCGACTCCTTGCAGTTCCCAAGTCGCAACAACCGAAGCAAGCACCTCATAAATACCCGCGC